>JASLCF010000064.1 GCA_030146155.1 Savagea sp. | reverse complement strand
GTTCTCCAATGCTTCAAGCACAAGCTCGGTTGTCATCGTACGAGAAAATTTATAACCAACCACTTTTCTTACGATTAGTCAAGTGTATTTAATTAATTTCTTTTGTTTTTATGATTTAGTTTTGTGAGGGAGGGGTACCCCTCCCCCACAAAACTAAATTTTCACAAGCCAAAAAGACCTAACGATTTTTATTTTTTTCGAAAGGTCTATATGGTATAGTTGAGTTACATTTTATTACGAATTCTGAGCTGGTAGTGCGGACTCATAATCGTATAGGATGCCTCTTGTCAGTAACTGAAATGTCACTTTCAGAAATTTATTGACGCAGGCGATGATCGCAACCTTATGAGGCTTTCTCTGAGGTTGCGTTTTTAATTTATAATAGTAATCCACAAAATGATTTGGCTTTTCCTTTAACATAAGCATCCCTTGAATCATGAAATATAGAATTTTTCGCAAATGTTTATTGCCACGTTTATTGATGCGGTCACGATACTGGGTATTACCGGATTGATAACGCATGATATCAATCCCTGCATAAGCGTTTAGTTGTTTCGCATTTCGGAAACGGCGAATATCCCCGATTTCCCCAATTAGACGACAAGCTGTTGAATCGCCAACACCAGGAATGGAACGTAATACGGTATATTCTTGGCGTTCTTTGGATAGTACTACCATCTGTTGGACGAGTGCTTCTTTCTTTTCCTTTAATTCTCCAATACGAGATGCGTAATCTCTTACTTGGTCACATCGAACATCTGTCGGCTTAATTGCGGGATAACTATTTTGAGCTGCTTCTATTAGTTCAATCGCCTTTTTCTCCGCCCGATTAAGTGAAAGGTTCTTTTTCGTATTCGCTTTCAAACGATTTTTAATGACTGTTTTTGAATGCGATAATACAAGTGCAGGATGTGGGTAAAGCTGTACGATATTTAAAAATAAAGCCGAACTTGGCGTAATTAGTTTTTCAAGCTCTGGAAAACTCATATGTAAAATCGCATGCATTCGGCTTTTGAGTCCAATCATTTCTTCATCTACCTCGTCGTAATAACGTGTGAGTGCACGCATCTGTTCATAATAGTCATCTTGAACGTAAGTCGCTTCACGCTCCATTTTAAAGTGCGTTTTCGCTAGTTCATGTGCGTCACTACAGTCCGTTTTATGACGTCGCATTTTCGCCATTTGTAGGTTCGCTTCAAGCGGATTCATGCGACTATATGCATAGCCATGATTTTTGAAAAACGCTTCTACTGATTTGGAATAGACACCTGTTGCCTCAAAGACAATTTCAGGGGCTTGTCCATCAAGCTTCGTTACTTCTTCGAGACGCTCGTGTAATCGTTCAAAATCTATTCGCGTATGATTTAGTTCACCTTCATATTCACATTGTCGATAGCGATCATAAATAACGATTGAACTCTTATCCTTACTCACATCTAACGCAATGACATGTTTCATCATTTCCATCTCCTTTTTAGCTAGTCATAGAAGTCTTCACAGTACCTTATCGATTCCACTTTCTTATACGCGATCTCTTTGGACCCAACAGACTAAACTGATTCATATAAGGGTGTGAAGTTAGCCGGTTTTTAATACGGACTCTCAATTGGTCCCAGAGGCTGGTCGACTTTTCTTCACTTCTACTATAAAAAAATAGTAGCACAAACCATGGCCTTGGTTTGTACTACTAATCTTAGTCTGTTTTTTGTTTGATTATTCTTAAAAAGGGGTATGGAGAGAATAGATAGATGAACGATAAAACAGGAGGGGATTATCATGAAAAAATGTGAAGTGAAATACGAAGCTAAATATGAAGATGTGAAAAACAAAAAGCCAGAGGATAAAGACCGTATTTTTAACATGATTGAAGAAGGTGGCCCCGTATACGTAGAAAAGAAAGAAGTCTGTGATGACGGTAAAGAAGTAATCGAAGACGTAAAAGTTTCGCAATAAGTGATAATGCAATGCATGGATAAATAAAACCTAACACGAACAATTGAGAAGCCAACTGTTCGTGTTAGGTTTTATATTTCATAGATTAGAAAAGTAAACATCATTGAATGAGAAAAGTGAAGTGTGGATTGTTGGTTGATTTATGATAGAAAGCGTTGACGTTCTTCGGGTGTAGCGACGCGACAACTTTTTATTTTACCAAACCATCGGTAACGGTTAGCTGCGATGACCTGATATAATTTATTTTTTAAAAATAGTGGGACAACATTCGAACTATAAGCAAGTAAACGGTAAGGAAGCGGAAGAGATATAGCAATTTGATAGACTGCACTTGCTTCTGTATAGGCATGATTGTTTGTGATGACAACCATACTATCTAATTGAGAAGGTAAGTGGTATTGAGCTAGAAGTGCTTGCCCTCTTTCACTCTGCAAAGACGCGAAAGAGAAGATGGCCTTAGGGTCCTTGTCGATAATAAATTGAACAGATTGATTACACAGACTACATACTCCATCAAATAAAACGATTTTTTCCACGTCAATTTCCACCTCTTTTCTTTTAGTTTAGCATAGACAGATTCAATTCATAATGAAGTCTCTTCTATGTGGTAAACTACAAGAAGAGAAAACATAAGAATTGGAAGTGGACAAGTTGCGTATATTTATGTTTATTTTACCGATCGTCTTTATTGTAGGCTCCTTTAGTTGGTATATGTTGAGTAAGGACCACCAAGAAGTACCGCCTACAACAAGAATGTGGATTACGATTGGGGCAATGATTTTAAGTGCGATACTCGCTTACTTTTTATTCCCTAAAAATGAAAAAAACATTTATGATGAAGATGAAAAGAAATAAATGGATGAAGTAGTCTCTTTTAAAAAAGGGACTACTTTTTTAAAAAAAAATGAAACTAATTTAAAGATAGATACGTAAATGAAGAACAAGATTAAGAGGAGTGAGTAAAGAATGACACAATTAATTTTATTTGCGGTAATTGTAGGCTTTGTAATGAGTGTATTAATTACTCCATTTATGGTTAAAAATAAGGTAAAGAGAAAAGTAACAGAGATTCAACAAGATCAAGAGGGAGACTCTCGAAAAGTAAAGGAAGGGAAAACGTCATCTCTCGGTTTATTCATAAGCTTGGGTATACTATTTTCAGTCATTATATTCGTTGTTTATTATGCAACTAACTTTGATAGAAATTTGAGTTTATTAGTTGTACCTGTTCTTCTATTCAGTGCGATAGGTGCCTCTTTAGCTGGAGGAATTGAAGGGAAACTAAAGGGTTTAGTGGCGTTAGGTGCCCTCGTCTTTTCAATTTATCTTTTTTCTGCTCCTATCTGGAACGCAAATGATAAATTTGCTGCTGTTGAAATGACAGAAGAAGTAGAAATTAAACCATTTGATGAAACAAAAAAACCTGCAAGTGTTCCTCCGCAGTTTGTCCGTAATAAAATGAAAAAAGCGTTTGGGCAAGTCCCGAATACAAGTTATTATGAGTTAGGACATTTACAAATTCAAAAGGTCAAAGGTGAATATGTCTATATTGCCCCCGTTGAATTTTCTGGTTTGTTTAAATGGTTTAATGGAAAGACTGTACCTGGTTATTTTACGATGAGTGCAACAGATTCAGCAGATAACCCACGATTTGTGAAAGAAGAAATGAGTTATACACCTTCTTCTTATTTTCATAAACAAGTGGAGCGTCACATGCGTATGGATTACCCAAATCTGATTTACTACGGAGATGCTCAGCTTGAGGTAGACGATGACGGTAAACCATTCTACATTCGTTCATACGGTTCTTTCATTAGTGCTCGTAATGGGTTTGATGTCGAAGGTATTGTAATGGTTGATACACAGACGGGTCAAACGCAAAAATTTGAATTAAAAGATATTCCTGCGTTTATTGATGGTGCAGTGTCACCAGAAGCAGTGAGTCTTCAAAATAGTTACTACGGGAAGTATGTACATGGTTTTTGGAACTCTTTATTTGGTAAAAAAGATGTGAAAATACCTTCGGATGAAGGAACTGAAGCAAGCGTAAATCCAGTATTTGATGAAAATGGACAAATGTTTTATTTTACAGACTTCACTAGCCCTAAAGAAGAAGTAGACTCCATGTTAGGCTATGCGTTAACAGATGCTCGTACAGGTGAAGCTACTTACTATACAGGTAATTTAGAAGAATCTTACATGGATTCAGAGGGTGCCCTGCAAATTATTGAGAAGAAATTTATTGAAAAGAGATGGGGAGGCGAGATGCCTGTTCTGTATAATTTCTTTGGCGAAGCAAGTTGGTTAACACCCGTTTTAGACTCCAATGGCTTTTTACAAAACTATTTCATTGTGTCTGCAGCAAACCCTGAAATCTCAGTGTATGCAAATTCACCAAAAGAAGCTTTGAAGTTATATAAAACAGCTTTACAAAGAGGTGGAAGTACAGTAGATGCAGCAGCAAATGCTGAAATTGAAAAAGCAGTCATTACTGTTGAGCGTGTATATAAAGAAGCTCATACTGAGTTTACTTTAATTTATATTTTAGCAACGGACGGTAAGAGTTATTTAGTTTCTACAGAACTAGATCCAACAGTTGTCTTCATTGAAAAAGGAGATGAACTATCTATCGAATACGGAAATACGGGTGATGGTTTACTACCTATTACACTGATTCAGTAAAAAATACGTCAAACTTCTAACAAGAGAGGTTTGGCGTATTTTTAAATACTCGTTTGCATATTGCTTGAAGGATTGATTTCTTTTTCGGTATAATAAAGTCAAAGATAGTCAAAGTCAGCGGAAGAAAGGCAGGTGAGCGTGTTGAAGAATACGACGGATATCATCGAACATTATTTAAAATCCATTTTAGAAAAAAATCAAGAAGGGACTATTGAAATCAAAAGAAATGAAGTGGCTGAGAAATTTCAATGTGTGCCGAGCCAAATTAACTATGTCATCAACACCCGTTTTACAGTAGAAAGAGGCTACGCTGTTGAATCGAAGCGAGGTGGAGGCGGCTATATTCGCATATATCAAATCGAGTTAAATTCAAAAAAAGCGGTTTTAGATCATGCAACCGCACAAATTCAAACAGGTGCTTCTTATCAAATGGCAGAAGATGTAGTTTATATGCTTTTAAAAGAAGAAATGATTACGACACGTGAAGCAGAATTAATGTTAGCTGCAGTAGAGCGTGACGTTTTAGCTTATCCAATACCTGAGAGAGATCATTTGCGGGCGTCTATTCTCGATGCCATGTTAAATGTCTTACTTTATGACAAGAAATAAGGGGTGACACTATGCTTTGTGAAAAATGTAATACACGAGAAGCAACTGTGTTGATGACAGAAGATACATTACAAGGAAAAATCAATCATCATTTTTGCGAACGTTGTGCTTTTGAACAGTATGAAGGGAAGCAGGAGCCTTACGAACCTTTAACCATTCAACAATTTTTATCGAATTGGTTCAGTCAACCAGAATCTGTAAGCAAGGTGCGTCCATTCCAACAATCTAGTATCCATTGTTCATCGTGTGGTGTTTCCTACCATCAATTTTTAGAGGTAGGAAAATTTGGTTGTCCCCAATGTTATGCATCTTTTAGAGAGTATTTACCGTCTGTTTTTCATAAATTGCACACGGGTCATGCTCAGCATACAGGGAAGGTACCTTCTAACTTCCATGCCCATTATGCACTAGAGAAAAAAGTAGAAGAAATTAGAGAGCAGATGACGGTGGCGGTACAGGAAGAACGATTTGAAGATGCAGCAGATTTGCGCGATGAAGCCAATCGGTTAGAGCGACAATTAAGAGACGGGGGAGATGCAGAATATGTCGATTGAAAAATTCATTAATGAAGCATCAACTCATTGGATGTCTAGCCAAGGTGAACAGTCGGATATTGTTTTATCAACACGTATTCGATTAGCGAGAAACAGTCGCGATTTTCGATTTCCAACTCTTTTTTCGAAGGAAGAAGCAAAGCTTGTCACAGAACAAGTCCAACGCGCTGTCGAACCCTTACAACTAGAGTGGATTAAGATGAGTGATTTATCACCGTTAGAACGCCAGGTTCTCGTCGAAAAGCATATGATTAGCCAAGAGTTAGCGAATAAAGATGAAATAGGCTCGGCTGTAATCAGTGAGGATGAACAAGTCAGTCTCTTGATCAATGAAGAGGACCATATACGAATCCAGTGTATGCATCCAGGTATGCAACTTGAAGCAGCTTATGAACAGGCGAGTCAAATAGATGATGTGATTGAACAGTCGTTAGCTTATGCATTTGATCGGCAATTTGGTTATTTAACGAGTTGTCCCTCGAATACTGGAACAGGTATGAGGGCTTCCGTTATGATGCACTTGCCAGCATTAACCATGATGCGCCAAATTGAGCGAATTGTTCCAGCAATATCGCGGCTTGGGATGGTCGTCAGAGGGAGTTATGGCGAAGGTTCTGAAGCGCCAGGAAGTATCTATCAAATTTCGAATCAATTAACACTTGGAAAAACCGAACATGAAATATTATCCGAGTTGAAGCAAATTGTAATGCGTTTAATTGCTCATGAACGAAGAAGTAGAGAATTGCTCATGCAAAAATCCAAATTGCCTTTGGAAGATAAATTATTCCGTTCACTCGGTGTGATTACCCATGCACGTTTGCTCCCATCAGCCGAGGCAGCAAAATGTTTGTCAGATGTTCGATTGGGAATAGATATTGGTTTCATACAAAATGTAGATATGTCTATTTTAAATGAACTCATGATTTTTATGCAGCCAGCTTTTCTGCAACAATATGCTAAAGAAGAATTATCCGCAGAGGAGCGCGATGTATTCAGAGCTCAACTGTTTCGTGAGCGGTTGCAAATGAAGCCACAAGAGTAAGCATAAAGATTGTAAAATAATAAAAAAAAGTTATAATTTTTATAAAGGTCAAATAAGGTCAGGAAAAGGAGAGGACAGATATGATGTTTAATCGATTTACACAAAGAGCACAAAAAGTATTACAGTTGGCTCAAGAAGAAGCGATTCGTCTCCAGCATGAAGCAATCGGTACAGAACATATTCTTTTGGGTTTAATCAAAGAAAAAGATGGTATCGCAGCGAGAGCATTGCGAGAATTAACAGATGACCCACAAGCATTAGTGACAGCTGTTGAGGAAATTGTACCTCCAGGTGAAAAGGAAGTCGGGGCAGTTGTTTATTACACGCCTCGTGCCAAAAAAGTAATCGAATTGGCTGTAGATGAGTCAAGAAAATTAAATCATTCTTATGTAGGAACAGAACATATCTTACTTGCGCTTGTCCGAGAAGGTGAAGGCGTAGCAGCACGTGTGTTGAAAAGTAAAGAATTAACTACGCAAGTCTTGCGTCACAAAGTGTTATCGTTGTTAGGGGCTAATCAATCACCAAATAGTAAGCAAGCACAAAGTGGAGAAGCTTCTAAAACAACACCTACACTAGATAGTCTAGCGAGAGATTTAACGGTCATTGCCAAACAAGGGACGTTGGATCCTGTGATTGGTCGTTCAAAAGAAATTACGCGTGTCATCGAAGTATTATCGCGCCGTATGAAGAATAACCCAGTTTTAATTGGTGAACCTGGTGTGGGTAAAACTGCTATAGCAGAAGGGCTTGCGCAACAAATTGTTGCGAACGAAGTACCTGATATTTTAAAAGGTAAACGTGTCATGGTGTTAGACATGGGTACCGTGGTCGCGGGAACTAAATATCGCGGTGAATTTGAAGACCGGATGAAAAAAGTAATGGAAGAAATTCGTCAAGCAGATAATGTCATCTTATTTATTGATGAATTACACACGTTAATTGGTGCAGGAGGAGCAGAAGGCGCAATTGATGCTTCTAATATATTGAAGCCAGCACTTTCTCGCGGTGAATTACAAGTCATCGGTGCTACTACACTTGATGAATATCGTAAATATATTGAAAAAGATGCGGCTTTAGAGCGTCGTTTCCAACCTGTACAAGTTGACGAGCCGACAGTCGAAGAAACTATTCAAATTATTTATGGACTCCGCGATCGTTATGAAGCTCACCATCGAGTGAAAATTTCTGATGAAGCAGTAGAAGCAGCAGCGAAGATGAGTGATCGTTATATTTCAGACCGATTCTTACCTGACAAAGCGATTGACTTAATCGATGAAGCAGGAGCAAAGGTGCGTTTACGATCTCATACTACTCCTCCAAATCTAAAGGAATTAGAAGAGCAATTAGAATCTGTTCGTTCTGAAAAAAATGCAGCTGTTCAAGGGCAAGAATTTGAAAAAGCGGCTTCTTTTAGAGATCAAGAGCAACAGTTAATTGAGCAATTGAAACAGAAAAAAGAAGATTGGAAACAACAGCAAGGTAAACAAGAAGCGGAAGTGACCGTTAATGATATCGCAGAAGTTGTTGCAATCTGGACGGGCGTACCGGTCTCCCGAATTGCTGAAACTGAAACTGTTAAACTATTGAATATGGAAGAATTATTACACGAACGAGTGGTGGGACAATCCGAGGCAGTCGTTGCTGTTTCTAAAGCGATCCGTCGTGCAAGAGCGGGATTGAAGGACCCAAGTCGTCCAATAGGCTCGTTTATTTTCTTAGGACCAACAGGGGTAGGAAAGACCGAATTAGCTCGTGCTTTAGCTGAATCGATGTTTGGCGATGAAGATGCGATGATTCGTATTGATATGAGTGAATATATGGAAAAGCATACGACGAGTCGTCTCGTAGGTTCACCTCCTGGTTATGTTGGTTATGACGAAGGTGGACAATTAACAGAAGCTGTTCGTAGAAAACCTTATTCAGTTATTCTCTTAGATGAGATTGAAAAAGCACATCCCGATGTATTCAATATGTTACTTCAAGTATTGGATGATGGTCGTCTAACCGATTCGAAGGGCAGAACGGTTGATTTTAGAAACACAGTGATTATCATGACTTCAAACGTTGGAGCGACAGCATTAAAAGATAATCGTTATGTAGGATTCAATTTACAAGACACGAAAGAATCAGACTATAAGGCAATGAAAGACACTATGCTTTCATCACTGAAAAAGGCATTCCGTCCAGAATTCCTGAACCGTATTGATGAAATGATTGTCTTCCACGCTTTAGATAAAGAGCAATTACGTTCGATTGTGACATTGATGGCGGATCAACTATCGAAACGCTTAGCAGAACAAGAAATTACACTTACGATTACAGATGCTGCGAAAGACCAAGTGGCTAAAGTGGGTTACGATCCTGATTATGGTGCTAGACCATTAAGAAGAGCTATTCAAAAGCATATAGAAGATACGCTTTCTGAAGAACTATTAAAAGGGACCTTGCAACCTGGCAGTAAAGTAACTGTAGATTATCGAGAAGATGCATTCGTAGTAGACCACTTACAAGAAACAACAATAAAATAATGAGGTAAGGATAGTTTAAATCACTGATTTGAACTATCCTTTTTCCCATGAATAAGGAGATCATGTATGGCCAAGAAAAAAACAAAGTTCATGTGTAGGGATTGTGGATATGAATCACCAAAATGGATGGGGAGATGTCCGGGGTGTGGAGAGTGGAATACAATGGACGAAGAAGTGTCTATTGTCACCAAAGGTCCAAAAGGGGCTTTTCAACATACAACAGTCACAAATCAAAAAGCAGTGCCGATTAGTCAGGTTGAGACGGTTGAAGAACCTCGTGTTTTAACAGATTTGGCTGAATTAGACCGGGTATTAGGGGGCGGAATTGTCCCTGGGTCATTAATTTTAATCGGTGGAGATCCAGGCATCGGTAAATCCACTATCTTGATGCAAGTAGCTTCAATACTAGCGAATAAAAAAGAGAGAGTACTTTATATCTCTGGGGAGGAATCCATTCGCCAAACAAAATTACGTGCTGAACGTCTACAAGTGACCTCGGATGAATTATTTATTTATGCTGAAACCAATTTATCTCAAATTCATGAAACCGTTCATCAAGTCAAACCGGAATTTGTAGTGGTTGACTCCATTCAAACCGTGTACCACCCAGAAATCACAAGTGCACCGGGGAGTGTATCTCAAGTCAGAGAGTGTACTTCTGAATTAATGCGTATCGCAAAAACTGAAAACATCGCTATATTTATTGTAGGTCATGTAACAAAAGAGGGGCAGATTGCAGGACCACGTCTACTTGAACATATGGTAGATACTGTACTTTACTTCGAAGGAGATCGTCACCATTCCTACCGTATTTTAAGAAGTGTAAAAAACAGGTTTGGTTCAACAAATGAATTAGCTATTTTTGAAATGGTACAGGCAGGCTTAAAAGAAGTGTTGAATCCTTCAGAATTATTTTTAAGTGAACGTGCAAAAAGTGGGGCAGGATCTACAGTAGTAGCTTCTATGGAAGGAACGCGTCCGATTTTAGTTGAAGTGCAAGCACTCGTTACGCCTTCTAGTTTCAATTACCCCAAAAGGATGGCTACAGGAGTTGATCAAAACCGTATTTCTTTGTTGATGGCCGTTTTAGAAAAGAGAATGGGTATGCTTTTACAAGCTCAGGATGCCTATATTAAAGTGACTGGCGGCGTGAAGTTGGATGAACCTGCTATTGATTTAGCAGTAATTGCAAGCATCGTCTCGAGTTACAAAGAACAACCAGTAGGATTGACAGATTGTTTTATTGGGGAAGTAGGGTTAACCGGCGAAGTACGTCGTGTTTCTAGGATCGAACAACGTGTAACGGAAGCAGCGAAATTAGGTTTTACTCGTGTATTCCTCCCCGCTTCCAATATTGGTGGTTGGGATATCCCTAAAGGTGTCCAAGTGATTGGTGTGGAAACTGTTCAGGATGCACTTCGTCAAATCTTTTAGAGAAGAGTTGCGAGCGGGGTAATCAAAGTAAGTTGGTGTTCACCTTTCTTTGTTACCCTTTACTTGCAATGAAATTGTAATCTAACATCAATGGCTTAATGATTGATGAAAGCGTATAATATGAACAAGAGAGGGAGGTGGAAAGATGTTAAAAATTGGCGTAAGGATTGCTTTTATTCTTGTAGGTGGTGCTTTGGGCATTTTATTTTTACCGCACTTATTTGAATTATTTGAAGTTACATCACATCCATTTATTAATAACCCATACACCGCAGCAGTAATCGGAGCATCTATTTTTATTTGTTTGGCCTATTTTTTAGCGGACAGAGTAGTAGATTCAATTAAATGGTTAGAGCAAAAATTGTTAAAAGCACCTATTCTAGATTTAATTTTCGGAACAGGTGGGCTAATGGTTGGCCTATTAGTGGCTTACTTATTAAGTTTTGGGATTGCTGAGTTTAATATTAAGGCAGTGACTTCTGTCGTCCCTATTATTTTATTGGTTTTATTTGGCTATCTTGGCTTCCAAGTGGGGTTTCAAAAAAGAGAAGAGTTCATGAATGCTATTTTTTCTGCGAAGAAAGCAGGAAATGACTTACGTGTGAAAGAAGAAGCGGCTACGACTTCGGCTAATCATAAAGTGTTAGATACAAGTGTGATTATTGATGGTCGGATTTTAGATATTGTTCAAACGGGTTTTGTAGAAGGAATTCTTGTTATTCCGCAATTTGTTTTGACAGAGCTCCAACATATCGCGGACTCCTCTGACAATTTAAAGAGAGTCAAAGGGCGCAGAGGATTGGATATTTTAAAGCAATTGCAAGTTGACGAACAATGTGAAGTTCAAATTACGACACAAGATTATGACGATATTGCAGAGGTGGATTTAAAGTTAGTTCGTTTAGCAAAAGACCTTAATGGTGCTGTTGTTACAAATGATTACAACTTAAATAAAGTCGCAGCTATCCATGGTGTACAAGTCTTAAACATCAATGATCTATCCAATGCTGTTAAGCCGGTTGTTATTCCAGGAGAAGATATGCATGTAGTCGTTGTGAAAGAAGGAAAAGAGCAAAATCAAGGTGTGGCTTATCTAGATGATGGAACAATGATTGTTGTAGAAGGCGGTCGCAAGTTAATCGGAGAAGCCATTGATGTGGTTGTAACGAGTGTGTTACAGACTTCTGCTGGACGAATGATTTTCGCAAAACCGAAAGCGTAAGAAAGAGTGGTTTGAAATGAAGTACACAGTAATGATTCCAGCTGCTGGATCGGGTAATCGGATGGAGGCAGGGAAGAATAAATTATTTTTACAGTTAGATGACCGTCCGATTTTGATTCATACTTTGTTGAAATTTGAAGAAGACCCTAATTGTTCCTCTATTATTTTAGCGATAAAAGAAACAGAACGCTTATTTATTCAAGCCTTACTTTTGAAATATCGCATTAAAAAAGTGAGTCAAATGGTTACGGGTGGGCAAGAAAGACAACAGAGTGTGCATGCTTGCTTAGAAGTGTTTAAAGGATCAGTTGATAGTGTCGTCCTCGTTCATGATGGAGCGCGTCCCTTTGTTAGCCGACAGACTATTGTTGAACTTGTTCAGACAGCCTATCAAAGCGGTGCGGCGATTGCAGCAGTCCCTGTAAAAGATACAACGAAAATCGTTGTTGAGGGTAAAGTTCAGGGTACTCCTGACCGTGAAACGCTTTGGTCTGTACAAACACCGCAAGCTTTTCGTTACCAGCTTCTTTTCGATGCTTCTGAACAAGCGATAAAAGAAGGTGTTTTTGCGACTGACGAGTCAATGTTAATCGAAAGACTGGGTTACCCTGTTCAAATTGTAAAAAGCACTTATGAAAATATAAAAATGACAACCCCTGAAGATTTGGTAATAGGGGAAGTTTTATTAAAAGGTAGGAATGAAAAATGATAAGAATTGGGCAAGGATTTGATGTGCATGCATTTGCTGAAGGGCGTCCACTGATTCTAGGTGGTATTACAATCCCGCATGAGAAAGGCTTAATCGGTCATTCGGATGCCGACGTGTTGTTGCATACGATTACTGACGCTGCATTAGGCGCGATTGGCAGAGTAGACATTGGTACACATTTTCCCGATACGGATGCTGCATTTAAAGATGCCGACTCAGCTGTTTTGTTGGAGGAAGTTTGGCGATTTGTAGAAGAAGAAGGCTATCAATTAGGTAACGTAGATTGCACAATTTTAGCGGAGAGACCAAAAATGGGGCCACATATTCCTAAAATGCGTCAACGTATCGCAGAATTGTTGCACGCGGAAGAGTCTCAAGTCAATATCAAAGCATCAACAACAGAAAAATTAGGCTTTGTTGGTCGAGAAGAGGGAATTGCTGCACTTGCTGTCATTCTATTAGTGAAAAGTTGAGTGCATTCCAATTCAATGACAATCATGTTAAAATAAATGAATACTAAAAACACAACTGGGAGAGGTACAAATGACAAATGAAGTACGCGTAAGATATGCACCAAGTCCAACAGGACATCTACACATCGGAAATGCGAGAACAGCGATGTTTAACTATTTATATGCTCGTAATCAAGGTGGTAAATTTATTATTCGTATTGAAGATACGGATGCTAGCCGCAATATCGAAGGTGGAGAAGCATCTCAATTAACTTACCTTAAGTGGCTAGGCATGGACTGGGATGAAGGTGTAGATTTAGATGGCGGATATGGTCCATATCGACAATCAGAGCGAAATGCAATTTATAAAAAATATTATGACGAATTGCTTGAACGAGGATTGGCTTACAAATGTTACTGTACACCAGAAGAGCTAGAAGCGGAACGTGAAGAGCAATCAGCAAAAGGGCAAATGCCACGCTATGGTGGGAAGTGCCGTCACTTAACAGAAGAGCAACGTGCTGAAAAAGAAGCAGAAGGTCGTGAACCAAGCATTCGTTTTGCAGTACCAACAGGTAAGACTTATGCATTCAATGATATTGTAAAAGACCAAGTTTCATTCGAGTCGGATGGTATTGGTGACTTTGTTATTGTTAAAAAAGACGGCGTACCGACTTATAACTTTGCAGTAGTTATCGATGACCATCTAATGGAAATTAGTCATGTTTTGCGTGGAGATGACCATATCTCTAATACACCTCGTCAAATGATGATTTATGAGGCGTTTGGATGGGACACACCTCAGTTCGGTCACATGACATTAATTGTGAATGAAAATGGTAAAAAATTAAGTAAACGTGACGAATCAATTATTCAGTTTATCGAACAGTATGAAGAATTAGGTTACTTACCTGAAGCAATCTTTAACTTTATTGTTCTGTTAGGCTGGTCACCAGAGGGTGAAGAGGAATTATTTACTAAAGAACAATTAATCCAAATTTTTGATCCTAATCGTCTATCAAAGTCACCTGCTTCATTTGATAAAGATAAATTAAAATGGATGAACAACCAGTACATGAAAGAATTACCTTTAGAGCGATTAGTTGGACTTGCTTTACCTCACTTACAAAAAGCAGGTCGATTACCAGAAGAATTAACAGAGGAACAATTCCAATGGGCAACTGACTTAATTCAGTTGTATCAAGAGCAACTCAGTTTTGGTGCTGAAATTGTAACGCTAACAGAACAATTCTTTACCACTGCTATTGATTACGATGCAGCAGCACAAGAAGTGTTAGACGGAGAACAAGTTCCAGCAGTCATGACTTCATTTAAGGCCCAATTAGAACAATTAGAAGACTGGAATGCTCCAGCAGTGAAAGCTGCTATTAAAGCAGTTCAAAAAGAGACGGGTCAAAAAGGAAAGAATTTATTCATGCCAATTCGTGTAGTGACAACTGGACAAATGAGAGGTCCTGAATTGCCAGATTCAATCGTTTTATTAGGAAAAGATAAAGTTATTGCAAGAGTCGAACAATATATGTAAAGCGTGGATGAGGAATAGTACACCATCGAAGTTTATAGTACAGAGACTATCTCCAGAGAGCTGAGAGAGATAGATAAACAGTTGGTCGAATGCCCCTCAAGAGTGTCACTCTGAATGGAAGTAGGAGTGAACGAGTCACTTCGTTACCAGTGAGAAGCGGAAAGGTGTAGGAAAACTGTACCTTTCAAGCGGAGTGGAACCACGCGAAAGCGTCTCTGTTTTAATTAACAGGGGCGTTTTTTGTTTTTGTGAAGCAGAGCTTAGGAGGATAGACATGTTTAAAAAGATGAGAGAAGATATTCGTTGCATATTTGAACAAGATCCCGCAGCGAGAAGTAGAATTGAAGTGATTTTAACTTATTCAGGACTTCATGCTGTCTGGTTTCACCGATTAGCCCATTGGTTATTTCGTAAAAGATTATTATTTTTAGCCCGAGTAGTTTCTCAATTCAGTCGGTGGGTGTCTGGAATAGAAATCCATCCAGGTGCTCAAATTGGAAGAAGGCTTTTTATAGACCATGGAATGGGAGTCGTTATCGGGGAAACTTGTATCATTGGTGATGATGTTACAATTTACCAAGGAGTGACTCTTGGAGGAACGGGTAAAGAAACGGGTAAACGTCACCCTACGATTGAAGACGGTGTATTGATTGCTGCAGGAGCCAAAGTGCTAGGTTCCATAACAGTGGGGAAAAATAGTAAAATCGGTGCGGGCTCCGTCGTTTTAAAAGAAGTACCAGCGAATGCTACAGTGGTTGGAATCCCTGGAAAAGTAATCATTTTAGATGGGGAACGAGTCAAAGAGGATCGATTTGATCACTGCAAGATGCCTGACCCTGTCGCCGATGCAGTGAAAGAGATACACAATGCTATTGAATCATTGCAACAACAAGTCAATGCATTACAAACAGAAAAGTTAAATGAGCAACTTCAAGTCATTGAACAACAATTACAACAATTGAAAGAGAAGGTGGAATAATAAAGATGGGTATCCAAATTTATAATACGTTGACGCGTAAAAAAGAAGCGTTTGTTCCGATTGAACCTGGTAAGGTGAAAATGTATGTCTGTGGTCCAACTGTTTACAATTATATTCATATTGGAAACGCTAGACCTGTCATTGCTTTTGATACGGTTAGACGGTATTTGCAATATCGCGGCTACGATGTTCATTACGTATCCAATTTTACAGATGTTGACGATAAGATAATCAAAGCTGCGAATGAATTAGGAGAAGAAGTAAAAGAATTAACGGATCGATTTATTCAAGCCTATCATGAGGATGTAGGGGCGTTAGGTTGTGCAGTAGCAGATGCGCATCCTAGAGTGTCTGAACACATTGAAGACATCATTCAATTCATAGAAGTACTTATCGATAAAGGTTATGCATATGAAAGTAACGGTGATGTCTATTACCGCACAACACACTTTGAAGGATATGGCAAATTATCACATCAATCGATTGATGAATTGCGCGTTGGTGCAAGAATTGAAAAAAATGAACAAAAGGATAATCCTTTAGATTTTGCATTATGGAAAGCTGCTAAACCGGGTGAAATTGCATGGGATAGTCCATGGGGACAAGGAAGACCAGGTTGGCATATTGAATGTTCAGTAATGGCAAGAGAACACCTTGGGGATACGATTGATATACACGCAGGTGGACAAGACCTTACTTTTCCGCATCATGAAAACGAAATTGCCCAGTCTGAGGCCCATTCAGGAAAGACCTTTGCGAATTATTGGATGCATAATGGGTACATTAATATTGAAAATGAGAAGATGTCCAAATCACTCGGTAATTTCATTTTAGTAAACGATATTCGTAAGCAGATTGATCCGAAGGTATTAAGATTCTTTATGCTTTCAGTTCATTATCGTCAACCCATCAACTTCTCTGAAAAGTTGGTAAAAAGTGCAGAGAATGGCTTGAATCGAATTTTGACTGCTTATGCTAATTTACTCCACCGTCAATCTTACAGCACAAACTTAACGGACGATACAAAGCGATGGTCTGAATTGATTGAGGAGCAAGTAAAGGCATTTGAAGCAGCAATGGACGACGACTTCAACACGGCGAATGCTATTGCAGCAATTTTTGAACTTGCTAAACTAGCGAATGTTTACTTATTAGAAGAGCAAACGAACCAACATGTATTAGAAGAATTTGCTGTTCAATTGAAACGCTTGATGGAAGTATTAGGAATCGATGTGGAACAAGAGGAAGAGTTATTGGATGAAAAAATTGACGAATTAATTGCGGAGAGACAACAAGCAAGAGCAGATAAAAACTTTGCCAGAGCAGATGAAATTCGAGATTTACTAAAAGAACAAGGCATCGTATTAGAGGATACTGCACAAGGTATTCGATGGAAAAGAGGGTTCTAAAGCATTGAGAACATTAAGTACAGGAGATATTAAACAACTCAATGCTTTGTCACTTGCATACATGGGTGATGCTGCTTATGAACAACACATTAGACACTATCTCATTCATCAAGGATTAACAAAACCAAACCATCTGCATAAAGTAGCAACTCAATATGTTTCTGCTAAAGCACAATGTATGATTATTGAACAATTATTAGAAGAAGGTTTTTTAACTGAGACAGAAGAAGCGGTATTCAGAAGAGGAAGGAATGCAAAATCGCATACTATCCCTAAAAACACGTCTGTACAAGTGTATAAATACAGTTCAGGTTTTGAAGCAGTGATCGGGTATTTGTTTTTAATGAATGAACACACGCGTATGGAAGAGTGGTTTAGCCGTGCTATACAGTACATTGAAAAGGAGGAACGTTAAGATGACCAATCAAGAAGAGACAAATGAGCTCATTATGGGGAAGAATGCAGTATTTGAAGCCTTAGCTTCCGGAAGAGAATTGAATAAAATTTGGGTAAATGAAGGACTGCAAAAAAAGGTATTCGATGAATTAGTTCGTAAAACAAAACCTACTAAAATTATCATACAAACTGTTCCTAGAAAAAAATTAGATCAATTAGCGAATGGAGAAAATCATCAAGGGATTATTGCTTCGGTCGCTGCCTATGAATATGCAACATTAGACCAAGTATTTGAAAAGGCAGCCCAAGCGAAACAAGATCCTTTCATTATCCTGTTAGACGAATTGGAAGATCCGCACAACTTAGGGTCCATATTAAGAACAGCAGATGCTGTTGGAGCGCATGGTGTAATTATACCTAAGAGACGTTCGGTGAACTTGACGGCTACGGTTGCTAGAGCATCAACTGGAGCGATTGAATATATTCCTGTTGTTCGTGTAAATAACCTTTCTCAAACCATTGATGAATTAAAAGAACGAGGGGTCTGGATTGCTGGAACCGACGCAAAGGCTAAATTAGATTATCGCCAAATGGATGCCACTTTACCTCTAGGTGTAGTCATTGGAAGTGAAGGGAAAGGCATTTCAAAGAAAATTCTAGAACGTTGTGATTTTCTATATCAAATGCCAATGGTTGGAAAGGTTACGTCATTGAATGCTTCAGTCGCTGCTGCACTTCTCATGTATGAAGTATATCGCCACCGTCATCCGTTGATGGAATAATGAAAACAAAGCATGTGCTCCTCGTTGACGGCTATAATATGATTGGTGACTGGCCAGAATTACAGGAGTTAAAACAGTTATCTCTTGTACAAGCTCGCGTTAGATTGATAGAACGAATGAAAGAGTACGAGGGACACACGAAATGGAAAATTATTATTGTGTTCGATGCTCATCTTCAAAGAGGAAAAGAAAAAAGAGAGTTAGACGGACGGGTAGAAGTGATTTATACAAGACAACATGAGACGGCCGATGAAAAGATTGAGCGTCTCTCACAGGAGTTAAAAAGTAGAACCACTCAAATTTATGTAGCAACTAGCGATTCGGTAGAGCAATGGGTGATTTTTGGTCAAGGAGCACTTCGTAAATCAGCAAGGGAAATGCAATTGGAATTGGAACAGATGGACAGAGCTGTAACTAAACGTGTGGAAGAAATGAAAGTCTACACACCTGTCACAAAAATTCCGATGTCAGATGAAGTAGCTGAAACGCTAGAACGTTGGAGAAGAGGGTTAAAATAAGCAAGGAGGCGAAGGCCTTGTTTTTAGAAAAGTACACGGATGAAGCATTATGTGTGCTCGTTCAAGAGGGTAGCGATGAGGCGACTACAATATTATTGCATCGTTATAAATGGTTAGTTAGTGTGAAAGCGCGCTCTCTATTTCTAGTAGGTGGTGACAGGGAAGATATTCTGCAAGAAGGAATGATCGGGCTGTACTTTGCCACTAAGAACTACCTTCCCTCTAAAAATGATCGCTTTATTAAATTTGCAGAATTGTGTATTACGAGACAAATGTTCTCTGCAATTCGACGTGCAAATCGTTTGAAACATCAACCACTCAATCAATCGATATCTGTGGAAAGTCTCCCTACTCATCAAATGGACTGGTTAGAAGGTCATGGGGTTGAAGGAAGAGAAGACCCTGAGGATTTAGTTGTCTTTAAAGAGATGATGCGGCAACTGCTGGAGGAGCTACAACCCTTATTAAGTCCTCTGGAAAAAGATGTGTTGAAATTTTTTTTAGAGGGTAATGACTATTTACAAATTGCGACTACATTGAATAGAAATCCAAAGTCGATTGACAATGCTTGGCAGCGGGTGAAGAAAAAAGCTATGCAATTACCCAGTTTTGAAAAGTTTCAAAGTTACATTGACAGTTAATAGTAGATAGTGTTATTCTTATCCGAGAAGTATTATCGTATGAATAGGGTGGGAGTATGTCTAATAAAATTGTTCTATGTTGTGAACAATGTAGTGCTAGAAACTACAGCGTCCCAGTGAGAAATAATCAAACGTTAGAAAGATTAACGTTAAAAAAATTCTGTAAGCATTGTAACGCACATACGATTCATAAACAAACAAGCTAACATAAATGAAGAAATATAGAACGTTCGGAGGTAACAAACGATGAACAACAAGCAAGGATTTTTAAAAAGTGTCGGCTCTGAAATGCGTAAAGTGAGTTGGCCAAAACGACCGCAACTCGTTAGATACACAATTGTTGTAATTACAACAGTCATCTTCATGGCATTATTCTTTGCAGCAGTTGACTTTGGTTTATATCATTTCATGGAATGGTATATGGGACTCTAATTGAAGAGTAAGTACAAAAATAGATTAAACTGATTGCAATCCCGTCTTACGAAGTGAACGGGATTTTTCAGTTTATACACAATCTAAAAGGAGGGACGGACGAAAAGTCCTTAAGTAATGGAATTTGAAAAACAATGGTATGTCGTACACACTTATTCAGGTTATGAAAATAAAGTAAAAGCAAATTTAGAAAAACGTGTAGAAACGATGGGAATGCAGGATAAAATTTTCCGAGTTATCGTCGCTGAACAAGAAGAGACGGATATTAAAGATGGTAAAAAGAAAACGGTCGTCAGAAAAACATTCCCTGGATATGTACTCGTGGAGCTCATCATGACAGATGATTCGTGGTATGTAGTAAGAAATACACCTGGCGTCACTGGATTTATCGGATCTTCTGGTGGTGGAGCAAAACCAACACCGTTATTACCTGAAGAAGTGGACTTCATCTTGCGAGAGATGGGAATGTCTAGTGCTAAAGTGGACTTTGATTATGAAGTGGGCGAATTAGTTGAAGTGTTAGAAGGCCCATTTGCTCACTTCCAAGGAAAAATTGAGGAGATTGATTCTGATAAGCAGAAAGTAAAAGTAAGTGTCGACATGTTTGGAAGAGAAACAAACATGGAACTCGATTTTATTCAAATTGCAAAAGTAGAATAAAAAACTTGCTACAACCGTTTAATTATGGTATCATTTCAAAGGTCATCATGTTTTATTATGTGATGCATACGCGAAATCATTCGCTAAAATTGAGTGGGAGGGGCAACCCAATTTACCACATCACGGACTTAAGGAGGTGTGTCTCGTGGCTAAAAAAGTTAGTAAGATTGTTAAATTACAAATTCCTGCAGCAAAAGCAAACCCAGCTCCACCAGTTGGACCGGCATTAGGTCAAGCAGGTGTTAATATCATGGGGTTCTGTAAAGAGTTTAACGCTCGTACAGCAGAACAAGCAGGTTTAATCATTCCAGTAGAAATTACTGTATTTGAAGACCGTTCATTTACATTTATTACGAAAACTCCACCAGCAGCGGTGTTGTTAAAGAAAGCAGCTAAAATCGATAAAGGTTCAGGCGAACCAAATAAGAAAAAAGTTGCTACTGTAAAACGTGATCAAGTACGTGAAATCGCTGAATCTAAGATGGAAGATTTAAACGCAGCATCTGTAGAAGCAGCAATGGCTATGGTTGAAGGTACTGCTCGCAGTATGGGAATCACAGTCGAAGATTAATCACGGAGAGCGTTTCGTTGTTGGAGGTTGCGGTTGTTCAAATGGACACGCAACCTTTATTCGTGGGAGGTAATTCCGCTAAAACCACAATTGGAGGAGGAAATATAATGGCAAAAAGAGGTAAAAAGTTTACTGAAGCTGCAAAGCAAGTAGACAAAATGAAAAATTATGATTTCAAAGAAGCAATCGCTTTAGCGAAACAAACAAGCACTACTAATTTTGACGCTACTGTAGAAGTTGCATTCCGTTTAGGAATCGACGTGAAGAAAAACGACCAACAGATTCGTGGGGCAGTTGTTCTTCCAAACGGTACTGGTAAAACTCAACGCGTATTAGTATTCGCGAAAGGTGAAAAATTAAAAGAAGCTGAAGCTGCAGGCGCAGACTATGTAGGCGACGCAGAATATATCACAAAAATCCAACAAGGATGGTTTGACTTCGATGTAATCGTAGCAACACCTGACATGATGGGTGAAGTGGGTAAAATTGGTCGTGTATTAGGACCGAAAGGCTTAATGCCAAACCCTAAAACAGGAACAGTTACATTTGATGTAACTAAAGCTGTTGAAGAAATTAAAGCAGGTAAAGTAGAATACCGTGCGGATAAAGCAGGAATTGTTCATGCTCCGATCGGTAAAGCATCTTTTGATGACGCTAAATTAGCTCAAAACTTCGCGACAATCTATGACGTGATTTTAAAAGCTAAACCAGCATCAGCAAAAGGAACTTATATGAAATCTGTTTATGTTACTACAACGATGGGTCCTGCTGTAAAAGTAGATACTGCATCTGTAACATTAAAAGACTAAAATAATAGTTGACCATTGATAGATGATATGTTATTGTTTATCTTGGTTAATTTTATAAACATTTGTACCGAAGACAGTGGGTGCTTTCGAGCTTAATCATCCTGCCGAGGACAAGACGTTATTTTACAACGACTTTTCTGCCCTCGTGTCTTATTTTATTATAGGAAGCGAGGGTTTTTTATATCGGTATAAGTGACCTTTACTAATTACACAGGAGGTGTCACGAGTGAGCAAAATTTTAAACGCAAAAAAAGCAGTTGTTCAAGAAATTTCTGATAAGATGAAAAACGCTGCAGCAGTTGTAGTTGTTGACTACCGTGGGCTAACAGTTGCGCAAGTTACTGAATTACGTAAGCAATTACGTGAAGCAAACGTAGACATGACAGTTTACAAAAACACGATGACTCGTCGAGCTGCTGAAGAGAATGGTTACGAAGGATTAAATGAATTCCTTACAGGACCAAACGCAATTGCATTCTCTACAGACGATGTAATCGCACCAGCGAAAGTCTTAAACAACTTTGCTAAAGAAAACGATAAGCTTGAAATTAAAGCAGGTGTTATTGAAGGAAACATTGTTTCTGTAGATGAGATCAAAGCTTTAGCAGATCTTCCATCACGCGAAGGTTTACTTTCAATGCTTCTCAGCGTACTACAAGCGCCAATGCGCAATGTTGCACTTGCTACAAAAGCAGTTGCAGATCAAAAAGAAGAGGACGAGCAAGGAGCGTAAGCTTCATATCGCTTGACTTCGCATCATAAAAAACCTAAAAAACAGGAGGAATTTTAAAATGACTAAAGAGCAAATCTTAGACGCAATTAAAGAAATGACAGTTCTTGAATTAAACGACTTAGTTAAAGCAATCGAAGAAGAATTTGGTGTAACAGCAGCAGCACCTGTAGCAGTAGCAGCGGGTGGCGGCGGAGACGCAGCAGCTGAGCAATCAGAATTCGACGTAATCCTTGCAGGAGCAGGAGCACAAAAAATTAAAGTAATCAAAGTGGTTCGTGAAATCACTGGATTAGGCTTAAAAGAAGCTAAAGAAGTTGTTGATAACGCACCTAAAGCAGTTAAAGAAGGCGTAGACAAAGCTGAAGCTGAAGAAATCAAAGCTAAACTTGAAGAAGTTGGCGCAGAAGTAGAAGTAAAATAATTCAAACTAAAAAGCTCGTCCATGTTAAATGGCGAGCTTTTTTTATACTTAAAAATCTAGAGGTGAAAAAATGAGTGATCATTACTACAGTAAGAAACCAACTGTTCAAAGTGAAAGAGAACAGATGAACATATTTGTGAGAGGGACAAACTTGAATTTGCTAACAGATAGAGGAGTTTTTAGTAAAAGAGAGTTGGATTTTGGTTCAAGATTGTTAATTGAAACTTTTGAATACCCTGATGTACTAGGACCTTTACTTGACGTTGGTTGTGGGTATGGTCCGGTGGGTTTAACATTGGCACTTGGAGATGCTAGTCGAGAAGTGCATATGGTGGATGTCAATGAGAGAGCTCTTGAGTTATCTAAAGAAAATGCGAGTAGAAATCAAGTAACGAATGTATCGATTTACGAAAGCTTTGCATTAGATGCAGTGGACTGTCAATTTGCATCAGTAATCACAAATCCACCAATAAGAGCAGGGAAGCAAACGATATTTAAAATTTATGAACAAGCTTTTAACCAGTTAATGAGTGGCGGAACATTATGGGTAGTCATTCAAAAGAAACAAGGAGCTCCTTCTACTCAGAAGAAGATGCAAGAGTTGTTTGGAAATGTAGAGACGGTGGCAAAAGAAAGAGGGTACTCAATTTTCAGGTCCCAAAAAATTGACGTATAAAAAGAAGTGTGGTAGCATTAATAAATGCATAATAAATTACATTGCATTTTTATGCCTATTTTACTTAATTTGTCACTGAATGTATAAAAAAGTTAAATCGAAAATGAGCTCGAAGATGAACTCGTTTTCTTTTTGTTTTTTCGTAATCATACACTATTTTGTTGATTTGCGAAAGGACTAATATTGTTTTGAGGGGTGAAAGAGTTGACAGGTCATTTAGTACAGTACGGTCAACACCGTCAGCGTAGGAGTTTTGCAAGAATTCAAGAGGTATTGGATTTACCGAATTTAATTGAAATTCAAACTGCGTCCTACGAGTGGTTCTTGGAGGAAGGACTCCGCGAGATGTTCCGCGATATTTCTCCGATTGAAGACTTCACAGGAAATCTTTCTTTAGAATTTGTCGACTATAAATTAGGAGAACCTAAATATCCAGTAGACGAGTCAAAAGAAAGAGATGTAACGTACGCAGCGCCATTGCGCGTAAAGGTACGTCTACACAACAAAGAAACAGAAGAAGTAAAAGAACAAGATGTATTTATGGGTGATTTTCCACTCATGACAGAGAACGGAACTTTCATTATCAATGGTGCAGAGCGAGTTATCGTATCTCAATTGGTGCGTTCACCAAGTGTTTATTACAACGATAAAATTGATAAAAACGGAAAACGTGGTTTTGGAGCAACTGTTATTCCTAACCGTGGTGCTTGGTTAGAGTATGAGACAGATGCGAAAGATGTTGTACATGTCCGCATTGATCGTACACGTAAGCTTCCAATCACTGTTTTAGTTCGTGCGCTTGGTTTTTCTACAGACCAAGAAATCATCGAGTTATTAGGTGATAATGAGTATTTAAGAAACTCTTTAGAGAAAGATAACACAGAAACGACAGAAAAAGCATTACTTGAAATTTATGAACGTTTACGTCCAGGTGAGCCACCTACATTAGACAGTGCGAAAAGTTTAATTTATTCGCGTTTCTTTGATCCGAAACGTTATGACTTAGCGGATGTTGGTCGTTACAAGATGAATAAAAAGCTTCACTTACAAAACAGACTATTTAATCAAAAAATTGCTGAGACAATTGTAGACCCAGAAACGGGAGAAATTATTGTAGAAAAAGACAGCATTATTGATCGTCGTACATTAGATAAACTTATCCCATTACTAGATGCAGGAATCGTTACGGAAGAAGTGAATCAAGTGGGTTCTGTAGTAGAAGACCCTATCTTCATTCAATCTGTAAAAATTTATGCTCCTAAAGGCGAAGAAGGACAGATTATTAATGTGATTTCTAATGCCAATGTGGATGAGGAAACAAAATATATTACACCAGCAGATATTATTGCATCAGTAAGTTATTTCTTTAATTTATTGCATGGTGTGGGCCATGTAGACGATATTGACCACCTTGGTAACCGTCGTTTACGTTCGGTAGGAGAATTGTTACAAAACCAATTCCGTATTGGATTATCCCGTATGGAACGTGTTGTAAAAGAGCGTATGTCAATCAACGATACGCAATCTATCGTGCCACAACAATTAATCAATATTCGCCCAGTAATTGCTTCAATTAAAGAGTTCTTTGGAAGCTCTCAATTATCTCAATTTATGGACCAGACTAACCCGTTGGCTGAATTGACGCATAAGCGTCGTCTATCAGCATTAGGACCGGGTGGTTTAACGCGTGAACGTGCTGGTATGGAAGTG
>JASLCF010000048.1 GCA_030146155.1 Savagea sp. | reverse complement strand
AGACAAATGCTATTCTTACAAAGTATTTGTTTTGAAAAGGAAGTGGATTTCATGGTGAAAAGAAATGATCCGTGCCCATGCGGAAGTGGAAAGAAGTATAAGAAGTGCTGTATGCACAAAGAAGAAATTCAAGTCATCGATGTTGTAGAAGACGAAATAGAGACACTTTTACAATCTTTTTACGTACAATATCCAAAACGTTCACAAGCTGCAGAATTTGTTCCGTTTGTTGAATCTTGGAAAGAGTTATTGAAAGGCAAATTGCAAGAAGAATTGATAGAAGCCATTTGTATTGATGAATTTTTATTTGCAGTTGCACCAGAGACATGGACAAACTACATTGAGTCTGCACAAAAGAAAATGGTTCGTCCAAGTTTAATTGAACTGACTGATCAATGGCTCTTACCTGAACGAGTGATTGGCCGAGTTGTTGATGCAGCGCCTCGTCAGATGACGGTATTAGATTATGTATCTGAAGAAGAAATCATCATCCAATTAGAAACAGACCGTCCTGTTGCGATTGGTTCATCCGTTTATACATTCGTATTACCAGCAATTCAAGATCATTTAGCAGTGGCGATTTTATTATTTATCCCAGCACAGTATAATCATGTATTTGATTATTTCAAATGGGAAGATATTTCGCCTGCTTTAGTATTAGAAGTATTCAATGCATTAGTTGAAGCAGGATTTGATGGTAACGAGTGGACGTCTTTTGAAGCGGAGGTATTGCAAGACTTGAAAGCTTTTTTAGATGAGCATCAATTAGAAAGCCAACAATTGATGGAGCACACGGAAGACTTTTTAGCGGAGGCACGTCCGAAAGCTAGAAAACATGTGGCTATTACTGCAGGTGCACTACGATTCGGTATGGAGCAAGGCTATATTGAAAAAGTTGTGAATTGGTCAGATTTATCGAAGCAATTTGATATCTCAACCAGTTCAATCGCGAAGTATGCACAAGAATTAGCAGAATATGTAGGCAAATAAATTGAACTAAGCTATCCTTATACAAAAGGGTAGCTTTTTTTGTGAGGTGAGTGAATGAAAAAATGGATTCTGTTGGGTAGTTTATTACTGATCGTCGGTATCGGAGGTGTTTGGTGGATGCTTGAGAAAAAAGTAGAAGTTCATCGTGATGCAGATCATGCGATTGAACGTTTTGTCAGAGAACATTTAATGGATGAAGACGGACTGGTCCATACCAATTTAACGGATCGAAAAGAAGAAGTATTGTCTGAATCCATTGGGTTATGGATGAAGTATTTAGTATTGACAGATGATCAGGCAACCTATGATAGCGTTCTTCAACAAGTTGAGAAAAAGTGGATGGATCGGTCGGGGTTAGTCAAATGGCGACAAGTTCATGGGAAGTTTGATCAAGCGAGTGCAACCATAGATGATTTAAGAATAGTCAGTGCGTTAGCAGATGCTGCGGAACGTTGGGGGGATTCACATTATGATGAAGTAGCCAAGCGGATTTTAAAAGCCAATGTACAAGCTGTCTATCAGTCTCCCTATTTCATTGATTTTTATGATTTAGCCATGAAAAAACCTGGTCAGACGGTGACGTTAAGTTATACCAATGAGCATGAATTGAAGCGGTTTGTGCAGAAAGGTTGGTTGGAAGAACATGTATTAGCAGAATGGTTACATGCGACAAAAGAGTGGCAGTTGATTGAAGATGAATTTGTCGTTCGATATGAACTAGAACAGCAGCAACTGGTGAAAGAAAAAGAAGTGAATGCGATTGATTTAGCTTATTATTTTTATCATCGTCTGCATTGGACAGAAGCTGATGATAAGGTGTTTGCACAATTGAGAGAACAATTTAGTCGGGATGGTCATTTGGCGGGTACTTTTGAAAATCGTACGTTCAAACCTGTAGCAGCATATGAGTCTGTAGCGGTGTATAGTTTATTTGCGATGACTGCGATTGAGCGAGAGGACCAAGATTTTGCTAAGCGGTTAGTGAAACGGGCAGAAGATTTAGCCATTACAAGCGATGAAGGCCGAAGTTTTGGTTATCTTTCTGAAAGTGGTCAATTAGAGGTACATAGTTTTGATCATTTATTGTATTTAATTGCCCGTCAGTTGTTAGAGTAATGTTTTCTTCTTGTTTGCAAGTTATGATGTGCTTTTCTTATGATAAAAGACTGACAGGCCGCTTAAAAATGTCACAATTCTGTTATAATGATAGTAATATAGTAATTTAACGCATGAAAGAGCAAGAAATAGAAGTGAGTCAGTGAATCGAAGTTTGAAGAAAAAGGTCTGAAAATGTGAAGGAGCAAATGTCTTGAAAGTCGATAAATAGGGGCGTACACTCAAAGTGAATGAAGGCTATGCATAGGTTTCGACCACATTTTATATGATTAGGCAAGCGTCCGGAGTTTGTCCTTAATCATTATTGGAGGAAAACAATGATGAACAAACAATCTTCTTTTTCTATGCCAACCACTAACCTTTTTGGAGTAGGTGCTATTGATGAAACGGGTACTCGTTTAAAAGGTTTTGGCGCTACAAAAGCATTACTTGTGACAGATGAAGGCTTATTTAATTTAGGTTTAGCAGATCAAATTGCTGCAATTATTCGTGAAGCAGGAGTGGCAGTTGAAATTTTCCCTAAAGCTGAGCCTAACCCAACGGATCAAAACGTTGCAGATGGCGTAGAAGCTTTTAAAGCTGCTGCTTGTGATGCAATTGTTTCTTTAGGTGGCGGTTCTTCTCATGACGCAGCGAAGGGAATCGGTATTGTGGTGTCCAATGGCGGTACGATTCATGATTATGAAGGTGTCGATCAATCTGAAAAGCCGATGGTTCCCTTAATCTCTATTAATACAACTGCAGGTACTGCGAGTGAAATGACGAAATTCACAATTATTACAGATGTAAAACGTCATGTTAAAATGGCGATTATTGATAAACATGTGACTCCTTTAGTTTCAATCAATGATCCTTCTTTAATGTATGGTTTACCACCTGCATTAACAGCAGCGACAGGTTTGGATGCTTTAACGCATGCGGTGGAGGCTTATCTTTCAGTAGATGCTACGCCGATTACAGATTCGGCTGCTGAAAAAGTGTTTGAGTTAATTCCTGAATATTTACCAAGAGCTTATGCGAATGGTCAGGATGAGGAAGCGCGTGAAATGATGGTATACGCTCAATTTTTAGGAGGTATGGCATTTAATAATGCTGGTTTAGGTTATGTTCATGCGATTGCGCATCAAATGGGTGGGTTCTATAATTTACCTCATGGTGTATGTAATGCGTTGTTATTACCTTATGTGGCTCGATTTAATCTTGTTGGGCGTGAGGAACGTTTTGCGAAAATGGCTTATTATTTAGGGGAAGCGGTTGATGGTTTATCGACTCGTGAAGCGGCTGAAAAAGCAATTGCAGCTATTGAGCGTTTGGCGAAGGATTTAGGGATTCCTGAAGGGTTTAAAGAGCTTGGTGCAAAAGAGGAGGATATTCCTACACTTGCTGCGAACGCTATGAAAGATGTGACTGCAGCGACAAATCCTCGTCGTGCACGTGTGGAGCAAGTTGAAGAGATTATTCGTCAAGCGATGTAAGAGTGATTTGTGTAGTTCGTGTTTGATTTTATGCATACAGACAATGATGGTTTCATTGTTTGTGTGCATTTTTTTATGGCATGATGTTTTTAATGTTCTTATAAATGTGGGTGTTGTCGGTTAATTTGCTTTTCGTTCACGTCTACGCGTTCAGCAAGGCGGGCGGCAATTCTTATATATTTTTGAATGAAGTGTCGTCGATGAATTTGCTTTACGTTGCAGACTTATGCTTTCTGGAGGGCGGTCAGTTTTGCCTCCTCGTCAGGTGTTATTGGTTTGTATTTCATGTGATTATCCTGTGGGGTCAAAACAGGCCGCTGATCCTCCGAGAGTCAAAGTCTTCCACTTCAAGCAAAGTGAAGTATTTTTAATGTTGTTAAGATGAATCGGCTACTGTTCAGTTGATGAAGTAATATGAATAGCAATTCCATCTTTTTTGTAATTGAGTGAAAGAAAGAAACACAAGCACGCAACAGGGTTCCATCTATTATCGTTGCTAGAGCGTGCCTGGCCACTTTATTCAGCTAGTATAATTCACAATCTTATCTCGAAAATCAGTTCGTAAGTTCA
>JASLCF010000209.1 GCA_030146155.1 Savagea sp. | reverse complement strand
ATCGATCGTCAATCTTAGACTTTTGATAGTATATTTTTAGGCGTAGAATAAATTTGGAATGAGATGCATCCAATGAAAAATAATGTACATATTTAAAAGAGTGATGTATACTATAATTAATTAAGATAACTCGTGATGGATAAGGCTGGGTTCCCGAATGGGAGTAGATGCTATTGAAGCATTTAGAATTCCTTTGCCCCTGGGGTTATCTTTTTTCATTTTTTTAGGTAATTCATTATGTTTTCGGGGTCTTTTTTTATTTGGTCTACAATTAAATCCACAACCTGTTGTGAATATTTATATGCCTTCGTTTTCTCTCCTACTTTGAACGAGTAACAATAAACTTCGTTGCCTTTCAAGTCGAATTTATTAATAAATAAAGTAAATGTATAACGATTAAAAGGTATGTCAATTCCTTCTCTAGCCAATCTTTTTGTTACATTTTTAATAATTCTTTTAAACGAATAAGGATGTGTTTGATTTGGATCCTTTAAATCTTTGATTATTTTAACAGGAGTATCCGCATCTTTCTCTATTTTAACCATAGAGGTTGCTCTAGATTTGTCCTTCACTAAAAAGTGGTGGTGTTCAATTTTCAAGGCGAATTTTTCGTTGTTTTCAGAGCTGAGTAAATCTATCTCATCAATTTTGTCAATTCATTTTTTAGCAATTTCTTCAGGGTATTTTGCAATGATTTTAGAACTTTCAATTGCTTGCATTGAAATATTAAGTGTTAAAAAATTTTGAGGTATCAATGTTGTAATATCAAAATTATGAAAATCCATCATTTTTTCGGAGAAATTGAGTACACAAGATTGAAACAATGGGATGTATACCATTTCATATTCTTCGGTCACAAAATGTGTGCTTGTGTTTCTAAGTTCTATTATTTTCTCTAGATTTTTCCGTAAAGGATCTTTGTTATTCGTAAAAAGCTTTTCAATTGTATTTTCTAAACTTATTGTACGATTAGGATTGTTTTTATAATAAATACTATTGTCACCTAAACTTTTAATTAAATATGATTTTAACATCAACTCCCATGCATTACAGATAAAAAAGCTAAATCCTTCAACACGATAAGAAATGGTTGGCTTATTATAAATTTCTATGCCAAGAATAAAAGCTTCTTTACTCTTTTCCAATAATTTATTTTCAATTAACTCCATATTTAAGCCTCCTAAAAGTGGTCTCCTCTTATACTATTAACTAATTCATTGCTCCTTAATGTCTTTTATAATTTTACTATTGGATACTTTCTTATTGAGTACTCTGTATCCTCGTTCTGTTTTACTCACACTTCCTGGCAAGTGCCCAATCTTTTCAATTTCAATCCCTTTACTCGACACTTCAAGGGGTGAAGAGGTATAAAATGTTAACGATTCGATATGATGTCCCTTTGAATCCCAATGAATTAGAACGGGTAGATGTAATGGAATAGATTGGTTTTGACATGCGACCATTGCGAAATGTTTATGGAGTTGTTGTTGATTCCTTTGAACGATATTCATTGGATCAAACCCTTTTAATTGAATAGGCCCCATCCATTCGATACATTGACCTGGTTGTTTATGAAACTGTTCAAAGAACTCGTTCTTTTTATTTTGTAAATCTTGTACAAGGTTGTTGATTTGTTTAGTCACTTGTACTTTAGTTGTAAAATGTGGTGAAAAAGGGAGAGCTGCTTTTAATTGTTCATATAATGTGCTTTCTTGTTTAAAATAGTTGTTTTTCCAATTCGTTTCATAATGATCAAGTAAGAGTGCAATAAAGAGTCCAGAGGTATAATTACTTTTACGCAGATTGATGTTAGTTGCCATTAAGTCATTGAATCGCTCACTATATGTTAAAAGAACATCATCCAGTGAAAGACCACTCAGGAAGGAGTAGGCATAGTATTCAATATAAAATGCAGGGCCTTCGATGGTTTCCACTGCTGTTTCATAATCTAAGAAATCACCAATTACCTGTTTTCTTTGCTCACGGTAGTGTATAAATTGTTGGACAGCATGGAAGCGGGCATTGTCGTCTGTTGCATAGACAGCTTGTTGTAAATGAGAACGTTCTAATTCTCGTAAGGCGATATTTTCAGCTAGAATGGGGTAGCGTATGCCATGCATTTCATCTGGCCATCGTTTTTTACCGTTTTCTAGTTGAAGGCCATGGAACATTTCATGCATCGCTGTTGCGAAAATACTTGCTGTGCTTGAATGATGAGGTAAGTAAATAATAGCGGTAGATTCTCCGTAAAACTCAGTAACGGTTTCTGCACCGAACCAAGCCTCTTTTGAAGGGAGCTGGATGTATGACTGCTCATTCGGCCATTTAGGGTGATTGTAAAGATAGATGGATTCATCGTCATAAAGTGCGACGGGCATTCTTATCGGACTCGGCCACCATTTCTCTCGGTATTGTTCTAATTGGCTGTAAAAATTTTTTAAATATTGCATGGGACACCTCATTCTATAATTTGTTCAACTAGCTATAAGTGAATAGACACAACATTGATTTAGCGTTAGAGAATGAACTCTAACGCTAAAATTTTAACTATTTGGGATAAATGATTGTAGCAAATTCCATTTGATCTTCGCCTATGAATTGACGGGGCCCTTTTTGATGGA
>JASLCF010000164.1 GCA_030146155.1 Savagea sp. | reverse complement strand
CACTTCAAGCATAGTGAAGTTTTTTAATGTAATGAAGATGAAGCGTCTCCTGTTTAGTTAATGGAATAATATGAATAGCAATACGATCTTTCAATTTCTTGAAAGAAAGAACAACAAGCACGTAACAGAGTTCCATCTCTTTACACCGCTAGAGCGTGCCTGGCCACTTTATATCGCCAGTAGAACCTAAAAAATTATCTCGAAAATCAGTTCGCAAGTTCAGCGTGGGGTTTTAATTTGCTTTCCGTTTCGACATACGCGTTCAGCAGGGCGGACGGCAATCCTCCTCGACAATCTAATATGGGTAATGATTAGGTGTTGTTGTCTGCGGGGTATTGCCTGATCCGCTACATCCTGCTTGAGTCGATGCCTGCACTTCAAGCAAGGTATTGGCTTTTTAAAGGAGTGAAAATCAAACAGCACTAGTTCATTTGATGAAATAATATGAATGGCAATGTCCTCTTTTCAATCTGTTGAAAGAAAGAACAACAAGCACGCAACACCATTCCATTTATTCACAACGTCAAAGCGTGCCTTGCACACAAATGCTGTGTATATCTTTGTTAAATGCATATGCAATCAATCTCAATATAAAATGTGCCTTGTCACTTAATTCAGTTAATACAATTCTCAACCTTATCCCGAAAATCAGTTCGCAAGTTCGGTGTGAGCTCGGTAGTGGATTTGGGCATTGGCGACAGGTTTTGGGTGTGGGTGACGATTATCTTGTTCTTTTTGACTGAAATGAGAAGTGGTTAAAGTAGAAAAATAGAGTTTGAAAGAGAATATTATTGTTTAAAAGAGCATTTTACTTTTAAGACGGTGCTATTTCTGATAGGGTAGAGTAGATTACATACATAAGGAGGAAAGTAGACATGGAAACGAAACCATTGCTTGTTGCAATTGTGTCAGTTTTACTTGCTACGTTGCTTCTAGGAGTCGGCATTTACTTCTCTGCTAAAAATAGCAAAAACGATGTCCTACATGGCAGTATAGAACCAGTAGATTCACATACGGTTGTTGCAACTGTTGAACAACCAACTCTTTTAGGATAAAAAACTGCGTACGATGGCGAATTCAGCCACTTGTACGCAGTTTTTTTCGTTACCAGCCTCTTGTGTAAGGAACGGGCGGTGTTACAGAGTCATTGAGTTGTTCAGCCATTCGTTTGGCGAGGTAAGGGTCGTCAAGTAATCCTCGTCCGACACTGATGAGTGATGCTCGGTTATTTTGGAGGATTTCTTCTGCCAGTGCTGCGTGTTGAAGTAAACCTACCGTAGCGGTTGGCATGCCTGTTTCTCGTTGAATCGTTTCAGCATAATGGACTTGGTAACCGGGATAAACATGGATCGAAGCAGGGACGAGTCCACCCGTACTCACGTCGACTAAATCAACACCATCTTCCTTCATCCACTGTACGAGTTGTACATAGTCTTCTAGGGAGTTGCCTTCATCCGTGTAATCGTCTGCTGAGATACGGACCATTAATACACCATCAAATTGGCGTTTCGTGCGTTCGATAATTTGATGGAGGATGTTGTAGCGTTGGCGTAAATCTCCGCCGTATTCATCGTTGCGTAAATTCGTAGCCTTGGATAAGAAGCTGTGGAGTAAGTAGCCGTGTGCGGCGTGGAGTTGAACGATATCAAATCCAGCGAGTTGTGCACGGTGAGCAGCTGCTTCGAATTGCTGAATCACTTGTTCAATGCCTGCTGTTGTGAGTGCTTCAGGTGTTTCATAGCTGTCATCGAATGGCAGTGCGGAAGGTGCGAGAACGTTGCCACCACTTTTCGATTTTCTGCCAGCATGTGCGAGTTGAATGCCTGCTGCGCTACCATGTCGTTGAATAGCACGAGCGAGTGAGCGGAGGCCGTCGATTTGTTCATCAGACCAGATGCCGAGGTCTTCTGCCGAAATGCGTCCGTCCGGTGTGACTGCTGTTGCTTCAAGGATGATAGTTCCAGTTTGGCCGACTGCTCTGCTTTCGTAATGGGTGGTGTGCCAGTCGCTGATTTTGCCGTCTTGGTTATGGCAAGCATACATGCACATGGGTGCCATCATGAGTTTATTTTTGAGTGTGCGTGTGCCAATCGTATAGGGTTGAAAGAGTTTGCTCATTGTGATTCCTCCAGTTCATTTAGTTTGGGTCTTGTATTCATGGTAAGTGGTTTGTGGTTATTTTTCAATAATGTGCATTGGCTTGTTTTACTTCGCAAGCCAATGTGCTTATTGTTTGGAAGAAATGAAGGCATACAAAAACCAGAGCATGCGGCTTTGGGCATGCTCTGGTTCATCACTTTATTTACTCTGTAGCCTCTTCCCAATCCATCAACAATTGAATCGTTTGCTGCTGAGGAAAGGGGGAGCTTTTTTCACTGATGTTGAATGTTAAATGATTGAGTGCTTGTTGTTCTTTCAATTGTTTGTATACATAAGCTTGCTGGGCTTCTGAAACAGTAGGAGACGAATGGTTTGCGAAGATTTCAATCGTCGTGCCTTCTGAAAGTTGTTGTAATTCACTGGTTAATGAAGCTACGAGTGCATCTACCTCTTCGTTCGGGATTTCAAAATTAGAAAACCACAGCGAATTGTTCATGGTAAGTAAGACTTCGTTTTTATCTTTTGTGATTTGAATCGGTTGTTCGAACGATAATGGAATACCGTGTACATCGATGATTTGTTCGATGTACTTTTCTTTTTTATCTTCTTTCACCCATTCGCCCTCTAACGATTCTCCTTTTTTACCGTATGTGGATAACGGTCGATCTGCGGTTGTTTTACTCATCCGTAATTCAACAGGAATATAATAACCTGTTTCAAGGGATTTGTACGGAACCTTCAATAGAAATGACCCGTCTGGTAAAGTGGTGGTTCGGTCAAAGGCGTTTAAGTCAATGCCCCCATAAATATGCATGAGGTTGGCACTGACAGCTGTTCCTTCAACTATATTCGACAGACCTTTTAAATAAACATATTGATGGTCCGTCCATTGCTCAATGGATAGTGTAATCTCATGCTCGCCGTAATTATTCGGTGGATTGAAGGAAGGCAATTCAATCGTTTGTTCAAATGGCGCGACAGTTGTGTGTTTTAGAAAATAATTGGCTTGAATTTGATAGTGATTCATTTGATTTAATTCTACTTTTTGTGGGCTCGTCACCTGTTCATAATGCATGCCGTAAACGGATAAGGCATCGGGATCGGTCACCACTAGCTTCAATTGGCCATCGATATCTTTAGAGGGACGGTCGAAAGAAAATGTAAATGTGCCATCCGTGTCCACAGTGGCAGTATCGATGAATGAAGCAACAGCAATCCCGTCACTTTGTGCAGAAGATTCGATGCGAGAGCCAGGAGGTGCAGAAGTTTTCCCGTGAATGGTGATGATCTCTTCTTCTACATGGATTGTTCCTGTAATGGTTACTGTTGTATCATAGGAATGGGTAGGAAGCGGTTGGATGGATGCATGTTCTTCAGGATTTTTGTTAACTTCTTCGGATTCCTCTGGAGTACAAGCAGATACCATCAAGAGTAGAACGATAATTAACAATCGTTTAATGATAGCCACCTCAATCTGTATATTTCTTCTGCATTTTACTATACACGATTCAGTATGAAGTTTAAATAACTTCTGATGAACTTCATTCTGATAAAAAATGGAGAAACGATTGTACTCTAAAAAAATACTGTTAAAATAAAAGAAAGAGAGTTGGAGGTGCGATTGTGGAAGAGGTTTTTTGGAGTGAAATTGATTTAGATTTTATCGATACAATTAAGCGAAGTTTAAGACGACATGTCGGGGCAGACTATGAAGAGAAGTTTGCGGCATCCGATTTTCTCGTTCGTTTTAAAGAAGAGCCGCACTATATTTATCATTTTGATGAAGAATATTGGGTCGATTACATTTTAAATAATGATACAGAAAGTTAGGTGAACATACATGAAAAAATTAAAAGTTTTTGCCCTTTTGACTTTAGCTTTATTGGTGCTCGCTGCCTGTTCCGGTTCTAAAGCAAAAGATTTAAAAGACGAGGCTGTTGAATTTTATCGCATTGATAATTATGAAAAAGCATTAGAATATTTTCAAGAAGCACAAGAAACGAAAAAGAATGAAGTCTATGAACAATGGATTGCCATTGTAGAACGTACACAAGGGTATGTGAAAAAGATGGAAGCCTTTGAATTAAATGATGCACAAATGTATGTGGATGAAATGAAAAAATTACTGCCGGATACATTTGAAAAAGAAGAGCGAGAAATCGTTGAAGAAAAAATAGAGAAATTCCAAAAAGAAATCGATGAGTCAACGGTTCTCCATGACGACGGTCGAGCTCTTTTAGCGGAGATTGATGAACAAGCAGAAGATAAAGATTATGCAAAAGCAGTCACTGCATTAAAAGAAATGTTAGAAGATCATGAGTATCATCCATTATTCGTAGAACAAGTGGAAGAGAAAATTAAAATGTATGAAAAATTAAATCAAATGGCAGAACTCAGCAAAGAAGAGCAGAAGAAATTAGAAGACAAGCTTAAAGAGCAACAAGCGAAAGCGGAGAAAGAAAAAGAGCAAGAAAAAGAAGTTATAGAATTACCTGAAAAACAACCAGAGAAAAAACCAGAGAAGCAACCAGAAGCAAAACCAAACAATGCACCAATGTATAGTCGTTCAGGTCAAACTGTTAGCTTAAAGGGAATTTCATTAAATATGACAGAGTCTGCTGTTCAAGCTAAATTAGGAGAGCCAGAAGGAACAGAGGACGAGGCTGGCATTAAAACATGGCTGTATGACAATGGCCAATTGATTATTAGTATGTATGCAGGTCGAGTAGATCAAGTGATTTATTCACCGAAAAATATGTCGCTCGCACAACTGCAAGGGGAGTTTCAAAAAGTAGCTAAAGAGAAACGTTATAAAGATGATTATGGCGGACATTTTTATTACAATGAAGGAGAAGTAAGCCTTTTGATGATCAAAGATGAAGATCAACCTGCTGCTTATTTACTCTACCCTGATGATAACTTTTTAACGTATATGGAAGAAGGAGACTACTACCATCC
>JASLCF010000023.1 GCA_030146155.1 Savagea sp. | reverse complement strand
ATGGTGCAATTGTATAGCCAAGCAATGATTCACTTCAGCTCAGATAGCCATCTGGGCTTTTTGTTTTCTACATTCGATGGCGAATGGGAACAAGTAAAGGAAGAAACGGCAGAACTTGCTGCAATGGATGATTGAAAGATTTGAAAGTGAGATAGGGTGTGAGAAGAATCTATTCAATTCTATTAAAAATATTTTAGTTTACATAATATATATTATAGGAAGTTGTATTTCATATCTAAGTATACTCTTAATAGTGAGATATTTAAGAGAAAAAGAACGATAAATGAATTCATCTTGTTTCAATGCTGTGAATTTACTTATCTCTTACTTCTCATCATTCATCTTGGTGTATAATAGAAAGAAAAACAAAGGAGATTTCTTATGTCCCAGAATAAAAAAAGTTTCTCAGAACAATTTAAACGCTGGATGATTGTTGGACTCGTTGTCGTTCTTGTTGTGTTAATCATCGTGCTCATCTTCAATTTTAAAAACATCACTTTCTTCACGAAATCGATGCAAGAAAGTTTCAAAGGCATCGAAACCACTCTTCAAACCTATGATGATGACGGCCAGGCATTAGACCGCATTGTCGGTACTTCCGTAGCAATCGATGCAGATAAACAATTTGCACTCTATGATCAAGACGGTGATGAAATTCGTAAATCACAAGTATTAAAGTTAACAGTTGGTGGTCATGAAGCTCTGCATGTTGGCTCTAGTTTGATTGCTTATGAAAAAGGATTAGAGAATATTTTAGATGAATACAGTGAAAAAGTATCCATTGATAATACCAATCGTACGGTTCCTTTCATCAATAAATTCGTCAATGATATGCAAAATCGCTTTCAAGGGAAAGAGAAAATCGTGTTAATTCGCTCTCAATCCGGTAAACCGATTGCTACTTTTGCTGGTAATAAAGTTGTTTTTAAAGAAACAGAAATCGAAAAATCAACTGCTTTAGTGATTGATGGTAAATTGTTATTCATTTACCGCAGTGATTATAGTATTTACGACCGTGCATTATTAGAAAACTAACCGCCCTACTCTCCTGTTCAGTAGTAAAAGGTTCTATAATTTATAACGTTAGTGAAAGAAAAATCAACTTCTCTGAAATAAAGAGGAGGTGATGGTATTCACTAACGTTATTTTTTATTTCCAAATAGAAAACAAGTGAAATCCCCTGTAGAATTAAAGTCGACCAAAACCAAATTCAAGGTTGTAGAGATTGATTACCCCTTACCTCTTCGCCAACGATCACCATCTCTTTCGGTAATCGATGAGTGACAAGGTGTACAAACAGACATCAGATTGCTTTCATCATGCGTTCCACCTCTTGACAGCGGTAGGATGTGGTGTACTTCTTGCACTGGAGTCAGCTTACCGTTTCGCTTACATTCCTCGCAGAGCGGGTTCTTTGCAACGTAACGGTCGCGTATCCTCTTCCATGCACGTCCGTAACGCTTAGCTGTGTTTGAATCACGTTGATACCTTTCATATCTTTTTATCTCTGCCTTCCGGTGTTCATCACAAAAGCGTTCATACGTTAACTCGGGACATCCTGGCTGTGAACAAGGTCGCCTTGGTTTCCTTGGCATAACTTTCACCTCCAAACAAAAAAGCCCCCGCAGGATTTATCCCACGAAGGCTCGCAATATTTTGTCTATATTAATACCATAACATGCTCAAAGTCAAAAAGCGTCCGCGATATTACTCACTTGCTTAAAACAATTAGGTGAAAGTTATTGACAGCACACCTTATACGGTGTATATTTAATTTAACAAATCCCACAGGCCTCTGTCCTAGACATGCACACTAGATGGGCTTTTTTATTTTAAGGAGATAACAATGTCAAAAACAAAGCCATTTTTATCAATTGAACAGCAAATAGAGTTATTACGCTCCCGTGAACTCATAATAACTGATGATGAGTACGATAAAGCAAAAGATTTTTTGTTGAATAACAACTATTATCGTGTTAGTGGCTATACGCTAACGATGCGAAACAGAGATACCTTTACTGAAAATGCTTCTCTAGATAAATTAATCCAAGTATACGAAGCAGATAGACAAATGCGACAAGCAATGCTTTCCATAATTGAAGTGATTGAAGTTCGATTAAAGTCAATGCTTGCTTATTACCATTGTGAAAAGTATGGTCCTACCGGCTATTTAGACGTTAACAACTTTTATTGTACTACCAGAGGTAAGATAAATATTAAAACGATTGATAATTATTTATACATCACAAGAAAAGCTGCATCACAAAAGAACGCTATGATAGAGTCAGAACCCTTCATCAAGCATCATAAAGAAAACAAAAATGATGTACTTCCATTTTGGGTTTATGTTGAGATTTTAACTTTATCCGATGTGTCTAAATTATACTCTATCCTTGATATTGAAACCAAAAAGAACATTGCTTTTCAATTAGGATTTACGTATTCAAATGGTCATCATATTCTCGAAAATTTATTACATTGTGTTACTATACTTCGGAACATTAGCGCACATGGTGGACGGTTATATAACAGACTATTCACAAGAAAACCACGACTTTCTAGGAGAGAAAAGTTATTATTGCTTACTACTAAAGACGGTGACATTGTCAATGACAAATTATTTTCCTATATTCTATTACTTAAATCGCTCACTAATCCAAATGATTTTCAATCAATTAAAGAACAATTAATATTCATTATCGAAGATTACCCACTAATTGATATCATTCAATACGGGTTTCCTGAAAATTGGCAAGAAGTATTGGCATAATAGTAAAGCATCTGAGCATAATATTAAATAATAGATCCTACGAGCTTGTAAAAGCGCAATACTGTCAGCCTAACAAAACCCACTTAGAAAATACCTAAGTGGGTTTCTTGATATATATAAAAGACTGTCTAGAAAATCAGTTTTACTGATCTTCTAAACAGTCTTATGATCAACCAACTATAGTCGATTAGAATTCTTCACTCACGTTTCTATTTCAGTAATTTTAATTTTTCTATTCCCTTTTACTGATTTCCCAGCCTTATTTTTAAACACTTTCAGATTCAAACGTATACGTTCGCTTCCTAATTTTTAAGAAGAAAAAGACCGTTAAACTCATACTTAATGCCCCAAAAATAACAACCATTGCCTGCAAACCGATTAAATCGAGTAATGCGCCACTTGATAACAGCACGACTTGGAACATAATCCGTTCAAGCATATTACGAAAAGCGAAGAAACGACCATGGTATTGCTTCGGCATCTGTTTTTGGAACACGAGCATTGCAGTTGGAAAGAAACAACCTAAAGCAAAGCCAAGTAAACCAAATGAGATATAAGTGATGACTGGTACATGTGCATAGAGTAAGAATAATTCTGCAATGCCCACGATAAAGGCGAAACCAAACAAAATATGCAAGGTTTTAACATATAAGGTCAATCGTTTAATGACGACTGTTCCAACCATAAACGCGATTCCTTCAATCGCATACACAATCCCTTTGATCGCTTGTGAATCTTGAATTTCACTTAGTTTAATCACGATCAAGTTAAACGAACCTAAAAATAAGAGCGGAATTAGCGTTAAAATTAACGTCATTAATACGACTGGGTATTGCTTTAAAATCGGGAAAATCTCTTTGAAACCACCCTTTTTCTTCTGTTCTGCACGTTCTTCAGCAGTTGATGTGTCTTTCGGTAATTGCAACATCCAAGTAAAGACTAACAACAAAGCGTAAGCCACAAGAGATAAGAGATAGAGTGCATTCAATGAAATTTTAACCAGTAACAGTCCAGCCAAAGCAGTTCCTGCGACACGTGAAATGGTTGCGACGTTCATATGCCAACCATTCATCACAAGTAATTGATGTTCAGGTACAATTAAAGGAATCGTCGCTTGCAATGCTGGAAAATAAAAGGACGATGCGACTTGAATGCTGATTACAAAGGCAATCATCCAAGCAATTGAATTCAATTCAATCGCAATCAACATAAAAAAGACACTTACAAATCGACCCAGTCCAGCTGCTAACAAGACTGTTTTTTTGTTCATTTGGTCGATGCATTTACCTGCAAATGGCCCTAC
>JASLCF010000151.1 GCA_030146155.1 Savagea sp. | reverse complement strand
CCTCAATCATCTTATTAAACTGCTCACGCTTTTTGGTATTTGTCCCAGATATTCCATCGTCCGCATATATGCCTGCCAACTCCCATTCAGGATTGTTCTGAATATAGGTAGTGTAGTGTTCCACTTGAACTTCATAACTAGTTGCTTGTTCTTCGCTATCTGTTGATACACGACAATAAGCTGCCACTTTTAATTTTTTCTTATCCTCTGCATCAACATTCCTCGTTCTTCTCCTAGCTGGGATAACTGTTACGCTTCTTGCTAAAGCCATTTTAAGTCACCTCTTCTTTAATTAAGCTGTATACATATTCTGCTTGTTTAATTAGATTGTCGTATTTGTCTTCCACTTCTCCGATCGTAAATTCAAAACATGGTGTAAATGATACTTCCTCTTTCGTTCTATTTAATCGTCCTAGTTTTTTCGCTCGTTTAAATCTTTCTTCTTTCAACTGTTCATATTGCTCTTTTGAAATTAATCTAGGAAATATTTCATTCCCTAGATACCTTTCATCTGTTAATATTCTAGTAATTCCGCCATGTGACCGATTAATACCAGATTCCCTTGCTGCATTAGCCAAAGATTGGCCCGATAAGTATGATGCGATTAAAAGCTTTAATTGCTCAGCTTCTTTGGCATGAACTTCAATTTTTCCGTTTACTATTGCATATCCAAAAGGTGTATGTGCCATTAGCGATCAATCCTTTCTCTAAGTGTAATGCCACAATTCAAATGAAATCCTATCTCATTTGGTGAATATACGATTATCTTTTTTACAATGTCTTGAAAAGATTCTTCATCAAATGCATCTATAAATTTTCCTTGTTTAAAGTATTTAATGAGCCGCTTTACTTCACTTAGCTGATTTGAACTGTCATTGATTAAATACAGTAACTGCTCTCTTTCTTCTTTTAATTTCATGTGTCTTTGAGACAATTCGATTTTCTGTTCATTAAAAATTGCTGGTTCTAAAAACCCTTTTGTCATTAATTGAATTAATGTATTTAGTTCTTCTTTTGTAACTTCGAGTTGCTTTTCTATTTCCGTAATCATTTGATAGTCTTTATCTTGATTTGACGTTTCTAATTGTTTAGATAGTGGGATTAATACATAACTATAACCAAACTTTAATTTGTTCATCATCGTAATAAAAGCTTGATGAATTCGTTCTTCCTTAATGAAAAGCAACGAACATTCATCTCTGTTTTTAATGTGTGTTGAACAGCACCAAGCAATATATTTTCTATGCGTAGAAGTGTGAATTCTCCTTTTAAATGTATCGCCACATTCCGCGCATTCAATTTTCCCTGAAAAAGGATAACGGTTTAAATACTTTCTACTTCCAGCAGCTACATTCTTTTGGCTTGCTTGATATTCTAGCATTCGATTAGCCGCTTCAAAATCAGTATGTGTGATGATTGCTTCATGATGATTTTCAATTAAGTATTGATCCAGTTCACCTTGATTTACTTTTCGATTAAAATGCTCATCAGTAAAAGTCTTTTGAAGTAGTACATCTCCAGTGTATTTTTCGTTCTTAACAATTCCACGTATCGTAGAACCTGTCCAATTGCCATTTCGTTTTGTGGGAATTCCTTCTTCATTTAACTGCTTAGCAATCCGTCCAGTTCCCACTCCTTTAAGCACACTATTGAATATCCGCTTGACTACTGGTGCTTGTTCTTCATTTACAACCACCCTTTCATCGATATAATTGTAACCGTATGGCGGATATGACAATTTGTAAGTCCCACGTTTGAATCGTTGTCTAATCGACCATTTACTGTTTTCAGAAAGTGACACTGATTCATTTTCCGCAAGGCTACTTAAAATTGAAAGCATGAGTTCACTTTCCATTGAGTTCGTATTGATGTTTTCTTTTTCAAAATAAATGTGTACGTCTAAGTCCATCAATTTTCTAACCAGTTCCAGGCAGTCAATCGTGTTTCTCGCAAATCGACTAATAGATTTTGTTAAAATGAGGTCAATCTTTCCTTTTTCACAATCAGATATTAAGCGAAGCAATTCTGGCCGTCTATCCTTTTTCGTTCCTGTAATACCTTCATCACTATAAATATCAACTAGCTGCCATTCATCATTATTTTCAATTAAAGTTTTGTAGTGTCGTCTTTGCGCTTCTAAGCTAATCAGCTGTTCCTCGTTTGATGTTGATACCCGTATATATGCAGCGACCTTTTGTTTCGGTTTTACTACTGAATATGTTGTCATATCAAGTGTTGTTATCTTTCTCATCCACTCACCCTCCTTTCTTGTATGTGACATATTAGCGTTAGACCACTGTCATATCAAGGTTTATCGCACATTAAAGGGCCTAATAGGGATTGAATTTTTGACGATTTAATTTGCTTATTTGATTGAGTTCTTCATGGGAAATAAGCTCCTCTTCATATAGTCTCATAAGCATTTTTCCAGCAAGGTGAAAATTGAGTTCATTTTGAAGCTGTTCTTTATTTGGTTTTGATGGTTTTATTTCAGTTGTTTGATGATCTGGTGAGAGTTGTGTCATTCGCATATGGTTTTCCTCCTAAATAGTCTTCTACCTATATGCGAAAAAAAGTGGAAATTCGAACCCTTATTTCTGTAATATGTCGATTAGTTGATATGTAATTGAAGTTCTAGATATAATGAAAG
>JASLCF010000162.1 GCA_030146155.1 Savagea sp. | reverse complement strand
GTTATACTATAAGGTAATATGTGTGAAAGGAGTGAGTCTGTGTCGACTCATTTTTATCAGTTTTTAGAAAATGTTGAACCTGAAATCGCACACACTGCGAAAGAGTTAGAACGTGTGATTTACACAAGTCCACGGAATATGTTGACACATAGTCGCGTATTTATGGAAGCTTTGCTGCAAAAGATTTTTAAAAAAGAAGCGATGGAATGGGATGAGAGAGGTTCGAGTTATGATTGGATTGAACAACTCCATGCAGGTGGTTATTTTAAAGAAAAGCAACTGGATGCATTTCATGAATTGCGTAAGTTAGGCAATGCTGCCGCACATCAAGATCGTGCTTTTCGTTTCTCAGAATCATTAAGAGCATGGGAATATCTGTATGAATTAATCAAATGGTACACCGAAGTATATGTCAGCTACCGCGTGCAAGTGCCTCCTTATAAGGATCCACTCATGCAAGCTTCGAATGGTTATGACATGGAAGAATTACAGGTTCGTTTAGGACGCCTTGAACAATTACTACAAGCATCGGTGCAAGCGACTCGTCCGAAAGATCAACAAACCCCTGTCATTTCACATAAAAAGAAAGCACAAGCCACTTTAGAAGAAGAACCAGGCATGACGGTAACACGTACACTCATACTTGAGCAATATCCAGTTGATATTCCACATTTCTTAAGGGATGCTTTCTTATTGCCACAGCGTTTTCCACAATCGATCGACTATATGAAAAGTTTGCATCAAATGCAACGTGCACGAATTATGAGTGAATTGCCTTCTAAATTAGATTACTTACATGAAGGTGTAGCACGTCGTACGATTGAACACAGTCGTATTTTTGTAGAAGATTTAATAGAATTTATAAAAGAGGAAACGCGAAGAAAAGCATTGATGGATTCAAGACCGGGCGAATTTTTCATTTTCTATAAGGGAGATGAAATTGCAGTCACACCTGAACTCGGTGAAACAGAGATTACCATTGAACGGTTCCCGGGTTCCCCAATGTTAATTAGCCAACTTCACCGCGATGGTATGGTAAAGGTGAATCAATTACCGAAAGAATTGATCATTTTAGGGAAATACCATAGTGTGGGTGTGAAACGGTTAGATACGTTTTTTGAACAATTAAAAGAGGTATAACAACATATTATGCAAGACGCTTAACTTTTAAAGTTAGGCGTTTTTTTAATACGTTGAATCATTTCTAAGCGATTCCCAAAAGGATCACGACATTCAAAGCGGTCAAAGCCTGGAATAGGGATTCCTGTGATGACTTCAATTTGAAGATCATTAAATATTTTTTTCCAATAAGATAAATCTTCAACCTCATAGGCAAGATGTGCTTTCGTTGCCATGCGATGAACGCCATCTTCTGTCCCTATATGAACTTCTTGTTGTCCAACTTGCAACCAAAATCCACCACGTGCTTGCAATGAAACTGGTTTTACTATTTCTTTTAGACCTAATAGGTCACAATAAAACGCTTTTGCTGCGTTTTCTTCACCGACTGGAATGGTAAGTTGGGCGTGATGTAAACCTAAAATCATTAGATGAACCCCCTTTATTCGTCAAATAAATCATATTTCTGCTTACTTTCATCTAGATAATTGTTTAGAATGTCTTCAATTCGTTCAAAATCTTCTTGCTGCAGTGCGGCATATATACGTTTTGCATGGGTAAAGCCCGTGTAATGAGACGTATTAAATTTATGATTGAGGATACCTGCTCTTTTAATCTTGACATGTATCTCTAAAAATAATTGAATCATCACTCGATTTGTTGAGGACTCAATCAATTCATACATAAAGTCATTGTACGCATCCATGTATTGTAAGTAATGATTGTTGTTTTTTCCTTCTTCCATTGTTTCAAGCAATAACCCCAGTCTTTTCATATCTAATTGAATCGTTTTCTTTTTAACCAATTGAATCGTGTTCCAGATAAAACTATTGAGCACTGCTGTTGTTTCTATTAATTCAATCATTGAAATATCTTTAACTAAAATACCGCGATTACTTTGAATTTCTACAAAACCCTCATTTTCTAGCCTTAATAGAGCCGAACGGATAGGAGTACGACTCATTTCAAGTTCTTTTGCGAGTTCATTTTCTGAGAGTCGTTGATTTGGGACGTAATGTCCGTGAATAAGTTGGTCATAAATAGAAGCATAGGCTTTTTCTGCTAATGACATCAATTATCCTCCTTTGGTATAAGTACTTGTATTTTAGTATACCACTTCAAAACGAGCGTCTTACAAATTTACATAGAATTAATCAATCTCATATATTCACTCAACATTTGCACGTTATATTCAACTTGTATACAAGTTCAACCACAAATGGAGGAGTGAAGAAATGAGTAAGTTTTTCAAAGTTGTGAGTTTAATTGTTGGGTTGTTTGTGTTAAGTGCCTGTGCACAAAGTAAGGAGAAGTCAGAAGTCGCAGATGGAGAATGGCCGAAAGAAATTACAGTCGTTCAAATGCCGAATGAAAATGATCCATCCGTAACCCAGGCTATGCATGAGCAATTAAGTAAACATTTGGAAAATGAATTAGGTATTAAAGTAAAGGAACATCAAGGAACAAGTTACGCAGTAGGTATTGAAGCATTAGCGAGTGGAAATTTAGATGTCATGTTGGCATCCCCAATGAGTTATTTTCAAGCAAATAAAATTACAAATGCAGAATTACTTGTGACTCCGCAATACCCAGAAGGTGCATTTGATTACTATACAGCTTTTATCACACAAAGTGATAATGATGAAATTAATTCTTTAGCTGATTTAAAAGGGAAGAATATTGCATTTGTAAACCCTGCTTCTTCTTCAGGTTATCTTTATCCAAAGGCAACTTTAGTAGAGAAATTAAATCTTGAACCAGACTTAATAGAACAATCAGGTTATTTTTTCAAAGATGTTGCTTTCTCAGAATCACATCCAAACAGTATTATTGGAGTAAAAATGGGAGACTATGACGCCGCGGTAGCAGCAAAGGCAATTATTGATTCATTAATTGATGCTGGGCAAATCGAAGAGAAAGATATTAAAATCATTGGACGCTCTATAGATATCCCAGATGCTTCTTATATGATGCGAGGTGATTTACCTGAGGATTTTAAAAAAGCATTAAGAGATGCGTTCGTTTCCTTTGAGGATGAAGATTATTTTGAAGCTTTACATCGAGATAAGAGAGTACGTTTTAAGGCAACAGAACCGAATTATTACGATGAAAGTATTGAATTACTAAAAACAATTAATGCGTTAGATGAGAAAGGAGAATGACAGTGGAACCCATTTTATCCATCCAACAGTTAACCAAAGTCTATGGGAAAGAAACAAAAGCCTTACAAGATGTATCAGTCGATTTTTTTCCAGGAGAATTTGTCGTAGTTATTGGTCCTTCTGGTGCTGGAAAGTCTACATTTATTCGCTGTATCAATCGGTTAGTGGATCCAACAGCAGGTCATATTGTATTTGACGGAGTAAATCTTGAAACATTAAGTCAGCGTGCGTTACGAAAGCAACGTGCAAAAATCGGGATGATTTTTCAGCATTATAATTTGGTTGATCGAACGAATGTAATTAAGAATGTGTTACATGGTCAGTTATTCAATACGCCAATTTATAAAAGTATATTTGGTTTGTTTTCACAAGAAGCCAAAGAAGAAGCTGTCGCATTAATAGAAAAAGTGGGTCTTGAAGAGCAGATGTATAAGAGAGCTGATGCTTTGTCTGGTGGCCAGAGACAACGTGTGGGAATTTGTCGAGCGATTATGCAACGTCCGAAATTATTGTTAGCAGATGAGCCTATTGCTTCACTTGATCCGTTATCGGCAGAAGTTGTCATGCAACAACTCCACGATATATCAAAAGAAAGAAAATTGACTTGTATCGTGAACTTGCATCAAGTGGACTTTGCAAAAAAGTTTGCGACACGTATTGTAGGTATAAAAAAAGGTCAAATTGTATTTGACGGGGCCCCAGCTGAATTAACAGATTCAATTGTTGCTGATATTTATCAAGGCAAAGAAGAGCAAATGACTTTGAAGCCTGAATCGACTGCAGAAACTATTTCCTTGCAGCAACCTCTAGGCGTAGGGGTGGGACAGATTAGATGACTAAAGCGAAGGTACAGAATACATCGATTTCTTTAAATGCTCAATCTTCCTATCGATGGCTTTTTATCGGGATACTCTTAAGCAGTTTATTCATTATAAGTATACAGTTTTTAGGCGTTTCATTGACAGAGCTCGTGGTAGGATTACCTCATTTTATTTCATTTTTCTTTACCAAATTTTTCCCGCCTGAATTTGCAAATATTCGCTCGTTTTTACCTACCATTGTAGAAACAATTGGTTTTGCAATAATTGCTACTTATTTCGCAACAGGTATTGCATTTCTTTTGGGGTTACTTGTGTCTAGACATACGAATCCATTCCAAAGCATCCGACTCATCGTATTAGGAGCCTTGACTGTAATTCGAAACATACCATTTGTCATTTGGGGTGCGTTACTGGTCTATATTTTTGGAATTGGTGGACTAGTTGGTATTCTTGCATTAATTTTTGTGACAGTTGGGTTTTTAGGAAAGAGTTATGGAGAAGCAATTGATGAAATTCCTGAACAAAATCTCGAAGCGTTAAAAGCAAACGGTGCAAGTTATTTCCAAATGATTATCCACGGCATTATTCCTAATTTTCTACCTGCTTGGATTAATTGGACACTATTTTCTTTTGAAATCAATATCCGGGCATCTGTTGTTTTGGGATTAGTTGGAGCTGGTGGAATTGGTGTGCTGATTGATACAAACATCAATTTATTTAAATACGATCAGGCAATGGCTATCATTATTGTTGTAGTAGCTCTTGTTTTACTGACAGAAACGGTTACTAATCGTTTAAGAAAATTGATTGTGTGAGGAGAAAAAGATGACTAAAATTCGTGTGACTCAAAAAGGGTCAGGTTGGAAATTAGCCAGTTTACTCGTACTAGGGTTGGGGCTCTTTATCGCAGCATTACTCGTTGTCTCCATTGATTTTCAAAAATTTTTTGTACGTTTAGAAAATGTGCCCGTTGTTTTAGGACGTATGATGGCACTTGATTTATCCATTTTACCTGATATCTTTATGAATATAGGCACTAGTTTAGCTCTTGCGTTCGTAGCTTTAGCAGCTGCAATTGTAGTGTCACTTGTATTTAGCTTACTAGCTGCACATACGATTGCTCCTAATCAATTTCTTGCACAAGGAATTAAAAGTTTTTTTGCAATCATTCGAGCAATCCCTTCCCTAGTATTGGGATTAATGATTATTGCAAGTCTTGGATTTGGAAATACTGCGGGTTTACTCATTATCTTTATATCTTCGACTGCTTATTTAGTGAAAATGTTTGTCGGGTCTATCGAGGATGTGGGGAGTGAGATTGTAGAAGCGATGAATGCGACAGGTGCATCATGGTGGAATGTTGTTTTCCACGGTGTATTACCACTAGCAGTGACTGGACTCGTTTCTTGGATTGCCTTACGTTTCGAAGGAAATATTGAAGAGTCCATTAGCTTAGGCGTCATTGGTGTTGGAGGGGTTGGTCTCTTATTGACACAAGCCATCAATGCTTATAACTATGCCCAAACAACAACGATTGTATTAGTCATCTGCCTTTTATTGATTAGTATTGAAGTTGTACTGACGAAATTGAAACAACGTATCCGCTTGGGATAATAAATAGAGTACTTCTTAAAAAGAGAAGTAAGAAAGGGGTAAAAAATGAAAAATGCATCATTGAACTGGGTAAGATTACCATTAGAGGGCGTGCTAAATTGTAGGGAACTTGGAGGTTACCCTACGTCTAATGGCGAACAAACCGCATGGCATACTTTTTTGAGGTCCAGTGAATTATCTCAACTTAGTCCAAAAGATACTCATTTTATAAAGTCATACGGAATTCATACAATCATTGATTTACGTGCTGAGGAGGAGTTGGTATATTCACCAAATCCACTTGCAACTCACGCTGATTTTACATATGAGCATCATCCTTTATTAACAGGAGAATTGAATAATCCAATGTTTGCAGATCCTACTTTTCAGATGGGGGATATGTATGTAGACCTTTTAGAAAATAGTCCAGGCATTGCCCCAGTCATGCAAACAATCGCTCGTAGTGAAAAAGGTGTTTTGTTCCATTGTTCAGCTGGTAAAGATCGAACAGGTATCATTGCGATGTTGCTATTGAGTTTAGTAGGTGTGTCTCGAGAAGATATCGTGTCGAATTATGAAGTCACCTATACGCATATTCGTCCTATGTTTGATGTAAAAATAGAAGGTGCACCCTTTGATATGGATAAAATGAATCCTGAATTTTTATATTCAAAGCCAGCTTCTATCGAAAAGGCTATAGAACATCTCCAAAGAAACTATGGTGATGCTGCCTCGTATTTAAAAACAAAAGGGCTAACATCAACAGAGATTGAACAGATTCAATGTTTGCTGACAGGTGATTTGGTAAAGCATTAATAGGA
>JASLCF010000121.1 GCA_030146155.1 Savagea sp. | reverse complement strand
CATTCCCTTATTCCAATGGTTTTTTAGAAGGGATTAATCATCGCACGAAAGTGATGAAACGGAATGCATATGGCTTTCGACGTTTCGATCATTTCCGTGCAAAAATTGTATTAAACATCAAGTACAAAGAAATAGGGGTTCATCTGGGGTGATGAAAAAATTCACTCACCCCAACAATTGACATTGAACCCATTTTAAAACGCATTTACTTAGCAATCGCTAGGTATAAATGCGTTTTTTTTATTTTTCTAAAATACAAAAATAGAAAGGGTTGTTAGGTATGCCAATTAATCTTGATAATATGACGGCTGTTCAAAACCAGCAGTAAGACGGCATTTTAGGACATTTGATGTGGTTCTCGGTTGGAAAGCAATTAGTCAAAATGGATGATTTGGAGCGAGCACTCGTGCAATCGGGTTTGCCTGTTGAATGGATGCCGAATGCGATTCGTCCAGCCGATGCTTTCCGAAGAAGTACTAAAGAGATTGAGACTAGAAAATCTACTGGACATGCTGGGGTATTCGAGAATTTCCTTATACGTGAAGTGTTCTCGGACAAGAGCCACGTGCAAAGGAACATTGTAGTGGAAAAAGTGGATCAGGCAGGTAAACGTCTTGATTACAACAGTAAAGCGGGAGTAATTACGTTGGATAAGCATAATAGTTCTCTAACGTTTATAACGGAGGACGAAATTGCAAAAGAGTTGTGTTTTGAAGCAGAGCGTAATTTCAATATTTATAAATCCCATTATTCAGCCCAACAAGTAAGAGTAATGGTGAGTAAAATACTTCAATCGCTAGCACCCACACCTGTACGTCCAAATGGAGGCGTATATTTTGTCCCAGATTCACATACGGAGGGTCTAAACCGGCTCGTAAACTTCACGTCATCTCTTGAGAACAGTGAAGGATCCAAAATCCCCGTTGTTAATACATTCGACAATCGGCAAATGGTGAACACGAAGCTAAATGACCATTTAGAATCAATTTTACATGATTGTAAGTCGAGTGCCGGGCTGAAAAAAGGACAAGTGAAAGAGATTATTGAAAATGCGAAGTCCGTAATTGCGAACTATCGTAATTACAAAGGTATTGTCGCCAATGAAGCAGATACGCTAGAAAATAAAATTATGACGATCCGTGCTGCGGTTTCGAAAATGGTTGCGGATCTTTAAAAAGTAACGGAATGGAGAGATTAAAATGACAGAATTTTATCAAACGATAATGGGAAGAATATTCTATGAAAGAGATGTTGTTGATTGTGTGCAACATGTTAAGAAGATTGCTCAAGAACTCGAACGTTCAAATGAATTGAAAGAACAGGAATTGCAGTTAAAAATGCGGGAGCTATCGATAAAAGAACAAGAAATATTTATTCTTTCAGCGAAAAACTAAAATGAATCTTAAAAAGGGAAGTAGGGTTTCATTAGAAGCCTGCTTCCTTTTTCTATTTAAACTAAAAAAAAGGGGTTAATCAAAATGACAAACACTAATTTTACCAAGTTAGAGGAAATTAAAAAGGCGCTCAATGCGAAGTTTTTTGAACGCGAGGATGAAGTTGAGGGGATTCTTGTTGCTCTACTTTCTAGGCAGCATATGTTGATGATTGGACCTGCGGGTACAACGAAATCGGCATTATCCGTAGAGTTAGCCAAGATTGTACAGGGAACAGATTATTTTCAATGGTTGCTAACGAGATTCAGTACACCCGAAGAAGTTTTTGGGCCTTTGTCGTTAAAAGATCTTGAAAGGGGCGTGTACAAGCGGAATACAGCAACTAAAATGCCAGAAGCAAATCTAGTTTTCCTTGACGAAATATTCAAAGCGAACTCGGCAATCTTGAATAGTTTGCTAACGCTTATAAACGAACGGCTCTTCTATAATAACGGAACGCCGGTAAAGGTTCCCTTGATATCTGTTATTGGGGCTTCAAATGAATATCCCGAAGAAGGAGAAGGACTTGAAGCACTTTTCGACAGGTTCTTACTTCGATTCGAGCTAGATTATATTGCAGATGAAACTAATTTTGTTTCTATGATGAAGGGCAACGGTCAAAATCAGGTTATGCCCTCCATGACAATGGAGGAGTTGGTTCAACTTCAGTTTTTTACTGACATGGTTACAATTCCTGATGAAGTCTATGACACGCTTTCAAAAATCCGTAATGAATTACGTGATGAAGGAATCCGTCCTTCCGACAGGCGATTTAAACAGTCGCTTTCGGTGCTTCAGGCAAAGGCTTTGATAAACCAAAGGCAAGTTGTAAAAGTTGATGATATTGTCATTCTTGAAAATGCACTATGGGAAACAGTTGATCAAAAGGATAACGTTTCTTTGATTGTCCGCAGCCACGCACAAGATGTGGTTACTCGAAAGCTGGATAGGATTTAGGAAGAGGCGAGTGAAATATTTTCACTTATTCAGAAGGATGCTTCTACTGATGCTGGTATGGAAGCGACTCAAAAACTGAAATCGTTGGTCGCTGATTTAAATAAGTTGAAAAATCATAATCAAAGTAGAGATGTGGATATAGATCCACTGCTCGATAAAGTGAAGGTAATTCAGCAAGAGGTTCTTGACAGTATTTTAGAGCCAATGGATATTGATACTTCAAGTACAAAATCTGCTGTTGAAATGCCGTTTTAAGCGTTAGGGTTAGTAGTTGAATGCCGGGGAATTAATTCCTGGCTTTCTATTCATTCAAATGAAGGGAAGTGTTTCTTTTGGAACCAGCAAAAGCGAAAAATGGAAATCAATCTGTGTTGAATACAGATGCATTTGATAAAAGACGTTTCAACGAAATTTATTCTATGTCGCAAAGTCTTCAAAAGCTAAAAGTTGATGGAGAATTACCTACATTTGAACCGTTGCTCGCTGATATTTGGGCATCTTTATACAAAATGAAACCTGAATTAACTGAAGATGATATTCCCGATGATTTGCAAGTGAACAAATCATTTATGGAAAAAATCATGAATGATGACTCGTTTGAATGTTACCGGAAATTTACCCGACTAGATGATTTATCATCAGCCATTGGAACTGTTAAATTTGGAGAGAAAACAAATGAATGGTTAATAGACCAAAAGAAAAAGGATAAAGACTTACAAAATAAAATGCAGGAAATTCAGGCGATGCAAAGGCAACTTCAAAAGCAAGACCAACAAAATGGTAGTAAGGAGTTACAAGAAGACTTAAAAGATGCAATGTCAGAGTTAGGGAGTCAACTTCATCAGACATTGCAGAACAACAGTCATAGCTTTTCAGAAGCGATGTCGCAAGCTATGCGGGAAACGAAACAGACGAAGGATAGCTTGAAATCATTACTTGGAGGCACGAGTGCAGGTAGTGGTGACGCAGAATTGAAAAAAGTTCCTTTACGAGACCAAATTTCATTAGCTGAAAAGATCGCATCAAATAAACAGATGAAAGAAATTGCGGATTGGGCTGGTCGATTTAAACAGATAGCCCGTAAAAAGCAAAAATCCAAGCATAGTGATTCAATGGAAAGAAGTGGGGTTACGCTAGGCAACGATATTGAGCGATTGTTACCGATGGAGTTGGGTTTATATACACATCCAATAACGAAGAATGATTTCCTACGTCGCTTTGTGGAAGGCCAAACGATGCAATATGAACAGAAAGGACATGAGGTACTAGGGAAAGGTCCAATTGTGCTTTGTCTGGATCAATCAGGCAGCATGCACAAGCTCGATACCCAATCAAAAGGGTTTACGTTAGCGCTTATGTCAATTGCAAGAAAACAGAAAAGGGATTTTTGTTTAATTCTATTTTCTACTCGTACACAAATATTTAAATATGAAAGAGGGAAAATAAAAATTTCAGATATGATAAATTTAGCTCAAACTTTCTTGGGGGGAGGTACGGACTTTACACTTCCTCTTGATAGAGCGATGAATGTAATAAACGAAAGTCGTTTTAAACAAGCTGATTTAGTTTTCATTACAGATGGGGAGGACAAAGTAAAAGATTCGTTTCTTGAGTCGTTCAATAAAAAGAAAAAAGAAAAGAACTGCAATGTATTATCCCTTACGATTGGAAGTAATAGAAAAACAGTTAATCAGTTTTCAGAAAAGGTAGTACAAGTTAAAGATTTTGATGACGTAGGAAGTTTTACTGCGTTTGAAATATAAAGTGAAAACTAGAGGCTCACATTAACAGTTCAGCTTTGATATCTGGAGAATATAGACCAATAACAAATCAATTCAATTATCTTATTCTTCAACAACGAATCAACAGTAAAAATAGCATACAAAAAACTCAGACTGTAAATCTGAGTTTTTTTAAGATTGATAGTTTGTCAAATTAAGTGCAACAGTTCTTCCTC
>JASLCF010000114.1 GCA_030146155.1 Savagea sp. | reverse complement strand
AGCATTCTGTTCAGGTGGAGACCAAAAAGTTCGCGGACATGGTGGTTATGTAGGTGACGATGAAATTCCACGCCTCAACGTTTTAGATTTACAACGTTTAATTCGAGTAATTCCTAAACCAGTTGTAGCAATGGTTGCAGGATATGCTATCGGTGGCGGACATGTTCTTCATGTCGTGTGTGATTTAACGATTGCTGCAGATAATGCTCGTTTCGGTCAAACTGGACCTAATGTTGGTTCATTTGATGCAGGTTACGGTTCGGGTTATTTAGCTCGTATTGTTGGTCATAAAAAGGCACGTGAAATCTGGTTCTTATGCCGTCAATACAATGCACAAGAAGCATTGGATATGGGGCTTGTGAATACAGTAGTACCTTATGAGCAATTAGAAGATGAAACTGTTCAGTGGTGTGAAGAGATGTTAGAGAAGAGTCCAACTGCTCTTCGTTTCTTAAAAGCTGCGATGAATGCTGATACAGACGGCTTAGCTGGTTTACAGCAAATGGCTGGAGATGCAACATTACTTTATTACACAACAGATGAAGCAAAAGAAGGACGAGATGCGTTTAAAGAAAAACGTAAACCAGACTTCGATCAATTCCCACGCTTCCCATAGGCATAATTCATTTCAAGACTCTACTTCTTACGATATACTAGAAGTAGAGTTTTTTTATGGAGGAAATACAATGATACCTAACCCAATTTTAAAAAGAGCTGAATTAAGTCCTCATCAAATTGGTTTTCGTTATGACAATGAAGACTTTACCTTTTTACAAATTACGGAGCAAGCGAAGAAGATTGCAAGTCAAATGCATCAATTAAAGTTAAGCAAGGGTAGTCGTATTGCTTTTTATTATACATCTAATGATGATCTTTACTTTTTATTATGTGCTTCACTTTTAGCAGAAATTGAAATTGTGATGTTGAATACACGTTTAACGAAAGAAGAATTGCAGTACCAAATTCAAGAGGCGAACGTTGATGCTGTCATTACGGATCAACTAGCAAAAATAGCTAGTCTACATCCTCATGTGTATAACATGGATTGGATAGTAAAACAGCCTATTGAACATATGAGTTGGAACCGTACAATCGACAAAGAACAAACGGCAACCATCATGTTTACATCTGGTACGACCGGTTTTCCAAAAGGAGTACGTCAAACGCATGGTAATCATTTATCAAATGCTCTTGCAGCTGTTTCAAACACAGGCCATTTATCATCAGATGTCTGGCTATGTACAATGCCGCTTTTTCATATTAGTGGATTTTCAATTATTATGCGTTCTTTTTATTTTGGTTTTACGATGGAGTTGCACCAAAAATTTAATGCTGAGAAGTCTGCCGAAGCAATTACAAAAGGAACGATCACGATTCAATCAGTTGTCGCTAAAACTTTGTCTGATATCTTACAAGTCATGGAAGAAAAACAACAACTTGCACATGCTGACTTTCGTTATGTCTTAGCTGGCGGCGGAGCTATCCCTGAAGCTTACATAGAGCGTGCAAAGCGTTTGAATCTTCCAGTCATTCAAACCTATGGCATGACTGAAACAAGTTCCCAAACAGCTACACTAGCTTTTCAAGACGCACAAAGAAAAATAGGGTCAGTCGGCAAACCACTTTATTTTCATGAAATCTCTATTGAAGGTCGTCAAATCGCCAACCAAATTGGGGAGATTTGGATTAAAGGGCCACATGTAACACCTGGCTATATTGGACGCTTTGAAAAAACCCCTGCTCAAATAGACGGATGGTTGCATACTGGTGATTTAGGTTACTACGATGATGAAGGTTATTTATATATAGTTGATCGGCGAAATGATTTAATAATTTCTGGTGGAGAAAATATTTATCCAGCAGAAATAGAAAATGTATTATTGGCACATCCTTCCGTTCTTGAGGCGGGTGTTTGTGGACGTGCAGACGGAGAATGGGGAGAAGTTCCTCTAGCTTATGTGATTGCAAAAGAAGGAGTGTCAGAAGAAGAACTCATCCATTTTTGTGAACAACGACTGGCACGATATAAATTACCGAAACAGATTATATTTGTGCAAGAGCTACCCAGAAATAGTTCTAATAAAATGTTGCGGCGTGTATTGAAGGAGTGGGCAAATGAAAATTAAATCAGTCAAACTCATGCGTGTAAAAATTCCGTTGAAACATCCTTTTTCTACTCAATTGCAACATGTGACAGAAAGAGAATCCATTCTTATTCTCATAAAAGACAGTGAGGGTAGAGAAGGGTTAGGTGAGAGTGTAGCATTTTCAACGCCCTGGTACACGGAAGAGACGGTGGATACAGTAGAAAGTATTTTGAAAAAAGTGCTTATCCCAGAACTTTTTACTTCTTTTACAACTCCTGAAGAATGGGTTACCAATTATTCAGCCATAAAAGGAAATAAAATGGCTATCGCAACTGTAGAAATGGCGCTTTGGGATTTATATGCCAAACAACAGCAGCTTTCTTTTCGTACGTTAATTGGTAGTGAGAAAAGTGAAGTAGAAGCTGGCATCGTAGTCACTTGGCAAACGATTGAAGAACTTAGAGAAAAAGTGAAGCAGGCCGAACAAGTCGGTTATCGGCGAATAAAAATTAAAATTACCCCAAGCAATCATCCGAGCGAATTAAGCAAGGTTATCAGTGATTTTCCACGTTTAGTATTTCTAGCAGATGCGAATGGTAGTTTTTCAAATGTGTCTCCAGAAAGATATGTAGCTTTTGATCAAATTGGTTTTCACTGGATTGAACAGCCTTTTAAGGAAAAAGACTGGCAAAAGAGTCGATGGGCACATACACAATTAAAGACGCCTATTTTATTAGATGAAAGTATTTGTAGCCTAGCAGATGTTCAAGATGTCACTGAACTTCAATTAGCCTCCGGAATTGCCCTTAAACCTGGCAGAGTGGGAGGTTACCTTCCTTCACGTCAAATTATTGAGTGGTGTCAGCAACATCAACTGGCTGTCTATATTGGTGGCATGATAGAGTTTGGCATTTCGAAAGCGTTCAATTTAGCCATTGCTTCATTAAAAGGTGTGAACATTCCAGGCGATTTTAGTGAAAGTCATCATTTCTGGCACCAAGATATCATTGATGAGCCGTTTTTAGTTGAGCATGGAAAAATGCGTGTACCCAATGCGTATGGGATAGGGGTAACTCTTCATCCCTTCATTCTTCAACAGGTCATCGTCAGCACTTATCATGTGGAATCCTAAAGTAAAAGCGTGAGTTTCCTTAATCAGGATTACTCACGCTTTTAGTATAAAGTTTTATTTATCTTGTCGTTTATTCATCATTTAGTGCCGCTTTGAGTACCGCTAAATTACGTTCCATGAGTGAAAAATAATCTTCCTGATTAGCGATATCTTCTTCTGTTAAAGTAGCTAAGTTATGCAAAACTGCACTTTTTGCACCGATGTCTTTTTGAATAACTTCTGCTACATTCGAAGAAATATTTTGTTCGAAAAGAATCGTATGAATCTGTTGCTCTTTAGCTTGTTCGACTAATTCAGCTAACTGTTTTTGAGAAGGTTCACTTTGAGAATTTAAACCTGCAATCGCCACCTGATTTAAATGATAGCTGTCAGCTAAATAACCAAAGGCTGCATGTGAAACAAAGAATGTATCTCTTTTCACCTCATGTGCCATATGATGAAAATCTTCGTCTAACCCTTTTAATTTGATAGTTAATGCTTCTGCATTCTTTTTGAATTGCTCAGCATGTGCTGGCAGTGCTTTTGTTAATTGTTCAGTAATTTCTTCTACTATTTGACCGGCAAGGATGGGAGAAATCCAAATATGAGGATCGAATTCTCCATGTGCATGGTCGTGGTGATCATGATCTTCTTCTTCATGGTCATGACCTTCATGGAGTGCTTCAGGATCAATCAGTTCACCAAAAGCAATCGTTTGGACGTTTTGATCATTTAATTGTTTTTTTGAACGCTCAACAAATCCTTCCAACCCTAAGCCAACATAAAATAAATAATCTGCATCTGATAATTTCATCATTTCTTTTTGGGTCGGTTCAAAAGTATGTTCATCCGTTCCCGGTGGATAAATCGATTCGACTTGGACATGTTCTTGTCCAATTTGTTCTGTAAAATATTGTATAGGATAGACAGTTGTAAAGATTGTGAGTTGTTCTTTCTTGACGGCAGATTGTTCTTCTGTTGTTTTGTTTTCATCATTGCTACAAGCAACTAGCAGCAGAGCAAGAATAAAAAATAAAGAACTAAGTACTAATTTTTTCAAGGGAATTCCTTCTTTCTATTTTTTTAAATAGTAATCATTACGATTTACATTTCATATCATAACGCAGAAGAAAATAGAATGCAAGTCTAAATATAATTGGTTGGGACAAAACCTTTGAGTATCAGTTTTATAATTGATCATGTTGGTGAAAGAAAATCACCTTCTCCTGATTTTGGAGAAGATGATGGAATTTTACTAACGTTATTTTTGAAGAAGATGGTTGACAGCTGGGAACTTTTAATGTAAAAAAGCAAGTGGATCAATGGAAAATTAAGCGATAAAAAGGCATGCCACCTTCATTTATTATACTGCCTTTTCTTGAGATATATCTGACTGATTGACTTTTAAAAAGCAACGATATCTATGTAAAGCGTGCCAGCATCCGTTTACCGCACAAACACCCGTGGTTAATAAGAATTGTTCGATTTCACAGCATGTAAAAACGTTACTCGTGTTAAGGCGACATCAAATGTACAACAAAAAGAATAATCATACACTTGAAGTGCAAAATGGCGACCTCCTTGGGTATTTTAGCGTTACAGGTGAGACACTGGACAGAGCGAAGCGAAGGAAGCGACTCAACGAACGCCCCAAGGACACGGCCATCTGGAACGAAAAGCAACGGGTTATTGGGATAACCCTTCTAAAAAGAACTCGTCAAAACGCATGAAATCAAAGGTTAAAACCTTAATTTCATGCGTTTTCTATTATAGTCATTTTTGTTTTTCTATCCCATTTTGACTTATGTTCCAGCTTCTTTGTCTTTTTTAGGTGGCACTGGGTCGTAATATTCTCCTTTATGAAAAGGATGACATTTTGAAATTCTCTTAATGGTTAATGCTGTGCCTTTCATTGCACCATGCGTTTCAATGGCTTCAATCCCATAGTGAGAGCAAGTAGGTGTGAAACGGCAACTAGGTGGGGTCAGAGGCGATATATATTTTTGATAACCTTGAATACTTTTAACGAGTACTTTTTTCATGTTCATCTTCCCTTCAAACGTATTTTATCGAGTTATAGTGAGAAGTACAATCAATTTGTTTCTACTTAAATAGAAACAGATTTGGTCGATAATAATAGGGAAAGGAGCTGGGTGAAATGGAAATCAATGCAATGATGGGTAATCAATTACAAAGTTTGCAGTCACTCGTTCAAATGAGTGTAATGAATAAGAGTTTAGCGATGAGCACGCAGGCTGCATCAGATATGCTTAAAGGAATGCCAGAACAACCAGCACAACATCCTTATAAAGGTCATTCAATTGATTTGAAGGCTTAAGGAAGAAAAAAAGTGTATACTCTTATTTAAGAGTATACACTTTTTTGAGGAGGAATAAGGATGAAAGAATTATCAATTCAAAAAGAACAGGTGACTCTTTACTATGACCCTTATGAGCATGACATTAAGCCACAGCATGTATTAATTATTGCAAAATATCATGGGAAATGGTTGTTAACGAAGCATCGTACACGAGGAATTGAATTCCCCGGTGGTAAAGTAGAAGCGAATGAAGGGTTAAAAGAAGCGGCTATTCGAGAAGTCTATGAAGAAACAGGAGCAACGATTAAAGATTTATCTTATGTAGGTGAATATGTTGTGGATGCTCAGCCTCCTTTTTGTAAAGTAGTCTATACAGGTCAAGTCGTTGAAATTGAAGAGCAACACTCTTTTATGGAAACTTCAGCGACGCTATTGTGGACGACGGAAGAGTTTGTCACGAGTACGCAATTGAGTTTTCATATGAAAGATGAAGGAATCTTATTATTGATGCAAAGAGTCGAACAGTATGAGTAGTGGAACAATTATCGACAGAAGACGATTTCCTAGTCCGAATCCAATGGTTATTCTTGAAGAAGTGACTTATTGGAGTGACGATTTTCGCGTAAAAGGTATGTTAGCACGTCCGAAAACACAAGGAGTGTATCCGGGATTACTGTATTTGAGAGGTGGGATACAATCTATCGGCACAGTAAGACCTGCAAGGATTGCACAATTTGCTATACAAGGAATGATTGTATTTGCACCTTATTATCGAGGGAATCGTGGAAGTGAAGGTAGGGATGAGTTTGTCCATAGTGAAGTACAAGATGCTATTTCTGGTGTAGATGTATTAAAACAAATTGCAAGTGTGGACCAGACATCGTTACATATCATTGGATACTCTAGAGGCGGAGCTATGGCACTTTGGACAGCAGCAGCCAGAGATGATATTAGAAGTACAGTCATATGGGCAGGGATGAGTGATATCATTGCGACGTATGCTGAAAGAATAGATATGAGAAGAATGATGAAACGAGTGATTGGAAAATCAACAAACACTGGCGTTGAAAATTATCGTCACCGCAATCCTCTTCAACAATTATATCGTATTCAACATCCCTTATTGATTCTACACGGAGAGCAAGATGAACATGTGCATTATAAACAAGCCATTCATTTATACGAACAGTTAACCGCAGAGGGAAAAGAAGTGACTCTTTATACCTTTAAAAACTTCACTCATTTTATTCCAGGGAAAGAGAATCGACAACTCGTACGAAAAGTAGTCCGTTGGATGAAGCAACAAGCTAGATAACAAAGGAGTTCTTATGAAAAAATATACATTGTTTGCAGTAGCACTTTTGATTGGTTTAATTGCATGGAAATTAGGAGGGTCAATGGTTGAGGCCACGCTCCAAAATAAAAAAGTCAAAGAACAAATTGCTACATTTAAGGAAGGGCAACAAATTACTTTAGATCAATTATTTCCTTTTGAATGGGACGAATTCTACTCATTTGAACCTTATACTTCAAAAACACAAGTAGAGGATACATTAGGTTTTCCTTTTGATGCCTATCGTTCTACAGTGAATGAAGGGACTGTATTTGTCATTTTAACAAAAGGGAAAGAAGTTATTTATTATGCATCAGGTTATGCGGACTTTTATCATTATTATTTTGTGAATCAAGATTTTCAACATGTTTCTATGAAGGATCAACAGCCTTTTGTGATTGAGCAAATAGAAAAAGATACCATTCATTTAAAAATAGATGAAAAAAAGAACTGACGACAGCTGTCAGTTCTTTTTTGAGCGATTAATGATTAAGCAAGAGGTCCGCCGTTTTTTTCAATTTCTTCAGAAACTTCACCAAAGCGTTTGAAGTTTTCACGGAATAAATCTGCTAATTCTTTTGCCTTCGCATCGTAAGCTTCTCCACTAGCCCATACGTTACGAGGGTTTAATACTTCACTTGGTACACCTTCAATTGCTGTAGGCATTGCAAGTCCAAAGATTTCGTTCATTTCTGTTTCTACGTCGTTTAATTTACCTTCAATTGCAGCGTTGACCATCGCACGCGTATATTTTAAATCCATACGCTTACCAACGCCATACTCTCCACCAGACCATCCTGTGTTCACTAAGAATACTTGTGCATCATGCTCATCAATTTTATCTCCAAGCATTTCTGCATATTTTGTAGGATGTAAAGGTAAGAAAGGCTCTCCGAAACAAGAAGAGAAAGTTGCTTCAGGTTCTGTCACTCCACGTTCAGTACCTGCTAACTTAGATGTAAAGCCACTTAAGAAGTGGTACATTGCTTGCTCTTTTGTTAATTTTGAAATCGGAGGTAATACGCCAAATGCATCTGCTGTTAAAAAGACAATTGTTTTTGGGTGACCTGCTACAGATGGATCAACAATATTGTCGATGTACTGAATTGGATAAGCAGCACGTGTATTTTCTGTTAAACGATTATCATCATAATCAGCTTGACGTGAATCTTCATCAATCACTACGTTTTCTAATACTGAACCAAATCGAATCGCATTGTAAATTTCAGGTTCTTTTTCTTCTGATAGATTGATTGTTTTTGCGTAGCATCCACCTTCAATATTGAATACACCGTTATCTGACCAACCGTGTTCATCATCCCCGATTAGTTTACGTTTAGCATCAGCAGATAGTGTTGTTTTCCCTGTTCCTGAAAGACCGAAGAATAACGCAACGTCACCTTCTTCACCCACGTTTGCAGAACAATGCATAGGTAAGATGCCTTCAGAAGGTAATAAGTAGTTCATAATGCCGAAAATAGATTTTTTCATTTCTCCAGCATATTCAGTACCGCCGATAAGAACAATTTGTTTTTCAAATGAAACTAAAACGAAGGCTTCCGAATTTGTACCATCAACAGCAGGATCTGCTTTAAAAGAAGGAGCAGAAACAATTGTAAATTGAGCTTCATGCGTTTTTAACTCTTCTGCAGAAGGGCGAATAAAGAGTTGATGAACAAAAAGGTTATGCCATGCATACTCATTCACTACTTGAATCGCTAAACGAGAGTCTTTGTCTGCTCCAGCGAATCCTTTAAATACAAATAATTCATCTTTTTGTGCTAAATAGTCAGTCACTTTGTTGTAGAGGTTATCGAATACTTCTGATGAAATTGGGCGGTTAACTTTTCCCCAACTAATTGCATCTTTTGTTTCATCTTCTTCAACAGTAAATTTATCTTTAGGAGAACGTCCTGTATATTTACCTGTTTCAGCTACGATTGCACCGTCAGCTGTAATTTTTCCTTCGCCACGCGTCACTACTTTCTCTACTAATGTAGCGACAGATGGTTGGAAAGTGATATTATCATTTGCTAGTAATTGTTGTAGCTCAGGTGTTGTTTTTGGTGTAATCATGTGTACATACCTACCTTTAATCTTATATTTTATCTACAAAAAATAGTTGTGATAGCACATTTCGTAATTAGTATAACACATTAAAAAATTTAGTCTATTTTTTTAGTGAAATCAATCACAATAAATCATTTAAGTTTGACAAATTCGACACGGTTTTGTAAGATTGTTGTTGAAACGGATACTCTTATCCCGAGTTGGTGGAGGGACAGGCCCTTTGAAGCCCGGCAACCTGCATGTTTTCACTGCATGCGAAGGTGCCAACCTGAAAGCAAGGATCTCCTTGGACGATAAGAGTGAAAGGTGCGTACTTTAGAAGCTATGCCTTTCTCTCATAATCTTATGAGTGAAAGGCTTTTTGTATGGAAAAAAAGCACATTTCCTGGGTAATAAAGAATGAAGTGCAATGGGAAAGCGGAGTTCCGTAAATTTATGCAAGGCCAATTAGGAGGAAAAATAATGACAAACCGAAGATTATTTACATCTGAATCAGTTACTGAAGGTCATCCGGATAAAATGTGTGACCAAATCTCAGACGCGATCCTAGATGCGATTTTAGCAGAAGATCCAACTGCACGTGTAGCTTGTGAAACGACGATTACAACTGGACTTGTTTTAGTGGCAGGTGAGATCACCACTTCAACTTATGTAGACATTCCAAAAGTTGTGCGTGATACTGTAAAAGAAATTGGGTACACGCGAGCAAAATATGGTTTTGATTGGGAAACGTCAGCAGTTTTAACAGCAATCGATGAACAATCACCAGATATTGCACAAGGAGTCAATCAGGCTTTGGAAGTTCGCCAATTATCAGAAGATGAACTTGACGCAATTGGTGCGGGTGACCAAGGATTAATGTTTGGTTATGCAAATAATGAAACTGAAGAACTGATGCCTCTTCCAATTAGTTTGGCACATCAGTTATCCAAGCGTCTGGCAGATGTCAGAAAAAATGAAACGATTCCTTATTTACGTCCGGACGGAAAGACCCAAGTGACTGTAGAATACGATGAGAATAATAGACCTGTTCGTGTAGATACAATTGTATTATCTACTCAACATCATCCAGAAGCGACCAATGAACAAATTGAAAAAGACATTCTCGAACATGTTATTCGTCCAATTGTTCCTGCTTCATTACTCGATGAACAAACAAAATACTTTATTAATCCTACAGGTCGTTTTGTGATTGGAGGGCCGCAAGGAGATGCAGGATTAACCGGAAGAAAGATTATTGTAGACACTTATGGAGGGTATGCACGTCATGGTGGTGGTGCATTCTCAGGAAAAGATGCTACTAAAGTAGACCGCTCAGCTTCTTATGCCGCACGTTATGTTGCCAAAAATATTGTAGCGGCAGGATTAGCGACACATTGTGAAGTACAAATCGCCTATGCAATTGGCGTTGCTGAACCGGTATCGATTGCAGTAGATACGTTTGGTACAGGTACTGTTTCAGAAGAGCAATTGGTCGCAGCCGTTCGAAAAACATTTGATTTACGTCCTGCTGGAATTATTCAGATGCTAGACTTATTACGTCCTATTTATCAAGCGACAGCAGCATATGGTCACTTTGGTCGAACAGACGTCGACTTACCATGGGAACGTACAGATAAAGTAGAAGAACTTCAACAGTTAGTAAAAGCATAGTAAAAAATCAGGCGCTTATTCAATAAGCACCTGATTTTTTATTTTTGAAGAGAACGATAATATTGTCCTTTTTCAACATACTCTGAGCGGATTCGTTGCATATCCTCTTTTTCCGCTTCAGTTAGAGGGCGAACGACTCGAACGGGCGAACCATATGCCATCATCCCATCTGGAATTTCTTTTCCAGGGGGTACTAGACTCCCAGCACCAATGAATGCCCCTTCTCCTATGATTGCTCCGTCGAGGACAGTGGCATCCATCCCAATTAATGCATTTCTTTTAATATGGCAACTATGCAAAGTTGCACGATGGCCAATTGTAGCATCATCTTCAATAATTAAAGGAAAAGCAGGACTTTGATGCAAACAAGCAAAATCTTGAATGTTGACACGTTCTCCTATAATTGTTGGAGAAACATCACCACGAATGACTGCATTAAACCAAATTGAACTCATTGCTCCAATTGTAACATCACCAGTAATTGTGGCATAATCGGCAATAAAAACACTGGCATCGACTTTAGGAATCTTATCATAATAAGGATAAATCATATTGTCCCCTCACTTCTATTAAATTCATGTATAATAAGCGTATCAAAAAGAATGTTAGATTGAAAGAGAGATGACAGCGATGTGGAAATGGGAAGCAGAAGGACGAGCAAAAGCAGTCGTCGGAATACTTCACAGTGCGTATGAGCATCATAGTCGTTACGCATGGGTGACACAACAATTGAGAAGTCAACAATATCATGTAATTATGGGAGACTTACCAGGACATGGCATAGAGAATCATGTACATAATGATTTAGTAGAAACGTATACAAATTATGTGAAAAAGTTAATTGAAGTGTGCGAACATGAAAATTTACCTTACTTTATTATCGGACATGGATTTGGAGCAACCTTATTACTACGTTTGCTTCAAAAAGAAAAAATCGAGTGTGCAGGCATTATTATTACTTCTCCGTGGTTGTCATTGCAACATCAACCGCCAAAAATATCCTCTGTTTTAAATAAGTTGAATCCAAGTGCAAAAGTGGATCATTCCATTGATCCAAGGTTATTAACAAAGAGTGATGACCGTATCAAAGAATTTGAAGCAGATGAAAAATACAGTGCTGTGATTACACCGGCTTGGTACAATGATATCCAACTATTAATGCGTACGATTGAACAATCCCCTAAAGCGATGCAAAATGTCCCTACGCTCTTTATGTTAGGTTCACATGACCGCGTAACAAATATTGATTATGCAAAGCTTTGGATTGCTCACCAACACTTAGATGAACTTCAATTTAAAGTGTGGAAAAATTGTTATCACGATTTATTACAAGAGCCAGAGCGAAAACAAATTGCTTTATATATGGATGCTTTTATGAATAATGTCTTACGCTCAATCGGTTATATTGTGTGAGGAAGGAAAAAAGATGGCAAACAAACAGAATAAAACAACGAAGAAAAAATTAACATTAAAAGAATGGGTGGCTTACGGTGTAATCTTACTACTCATTTTTATCTTTGCTCCAGAATTATTAAGTTCAGAACAGACTAGTCATGAAGAAGGATTAATTCCTGTTGAATTAGTCAGAGTGGTCGACGGAGACACTATTAAAATCAAGTATGAAGGCCAAGAAAGAAATGTTCGCTATTTATTGGTAGATACACCTGAGACAGTTCATCCGAATAAAACAACAGAACGATTTGGACCCGAGGCTTCAGCATTCAATAAAAAGTTATTGGAAAATGGACAAGTATCCATCCGTTTTGATTTGTCAGGCTATGATTCATTTAATCTGAAAGATCATGAAGATAAGTATGGAAGGTTACTTGCTTATATTTATGTAGATGGCAAAAGTGTACAAGAACAGTTATTAGCAGAGGGGTTAGCCAGAGTAGCATTTATCTATCCGCCGAAGACAGAGTTTGTAGAGCGTTATCGAGCAATTGAACAACAAGCTAAACAACAAAAAAAGGGGATTTGGAGTTTAGACGGCTACGTCACCAATCGCGGATTTAACAGTGCTAAATTTCCATATGAACAAAAATAAATAAGGGGAGGTAGAGACATGTTAAAATTAAGTGTTCTCGATCAATCAGCTATTTCTGAGGGGAGTCATGCGCATGAGGCTCTCAAAAGTACATTACAATTGGCTCAACTAGCTGAGCGTTTAGGGTTTACCCGATTTTGGGTGTCTGAACACCATGATTCGACAAAGCTAGCTGGGTCTAGTCCAGAAATATTAATGACGCATTTAGCGTCTCAAACATCAACGATTCGAATTGGATCAGGCGGGGTTATGTTACCTCATTATTCCGCGTATAAAGTAGCTGAAAATTTTAAAGTGCTAGAAGCGTTATTTCCAGGGAGAATTGATGCAGGTGTGGGGCGAGCACCAGGTGGTATGCCTAGAGCTACCTATGCTTTAAATAATGGACAGTATCGAAATGCGGATCGATTTCCTACACAAGTAGATGAATTGCATTATTATTTAACAGACTCTTTACCGGCAAATCATCCATATGGTGAACTAAAAGCGACGCCAGTTACGCCAAGTGCTCCGCCTATTTGGATGCTCGGATCAAGCACAAGTTCTGCACAGTTGGCAGCAAGTAAAGGGTTGCCTTATATGTTTGCTCATTTTATAAACGATGATGCGGGTGTCTATGCTTCACAAGTGTATCAAGACCATTTTAAACCATCCGACCAACTCGCATATCCAAAAGTTGGAGTCGCAACATTTTTTGTTTGTGCAGAAACGGATGAAGAAGCTGAATATTTAGCCTCTTCTCTAGATTTATCCTTGCTCCAGTTGGCACAAGCAATCCCTTCAAAAGGAACACCAAATCCTGCAGAAGCTTCTACAATTGCCTATACTGAATTTGAACAAGCAGCTATCGCTCAAAATAGAAAGCGGATGATTGTAGGATCCCCTCAAACGGCTAAAAAGAAAATAAAAAAATTAGCGGCGGATTATGGAGCAGATGAAGTCATGTTGGTATTGATTATGTATGATTACGACAAAAAATTAAAAGCACTAGAGCTCATTGCGCAAGAGCTGCTCGATTAATTGACGGAAAGATTTCTCAAAAGCATTATTTTGAGAGGTCTTTCTTTTTTTTGGACCTTTGGTACGAACGCCAGCCTGTCTCATTTGTGCATGTAAATGCCTGCTAGCTAATAACACATCAATAGTGAGAGGGTTGTACTGTTCGCCATCTTCATTTATGGCAAATGCCTGTTTAGCTAAAACGAGACTAGCCAAACCATAATCTTGCGTAATGACAATATCTTTGGCATTTAATCGATTAAGAATTGCAAAATCAGCCGCATCTCTACCTTGATCAACCGTAATCAGTTGAGCATAAGGAAGGTCAAAATGATGGTTAATATCTGTCACAATCGTAATTTCTTGTTCATATTGTATCGCAATTTGTACGGCTAATTTCGTTACAGGGCAACCATCAGCGTCAATAAAAATCATTCATTTCACTCCTTTCATTCTGGACTTGATTGTAGCATACTATTCAAAAAAATGAGAAAGTTTCCGTGACGAAACAAATAAATATGATATGATACTAAAGAGTAAGATAAATTATCAAGGGGGAAAAACAATGGTACAAGCTAAAATTATTTTAGACGATGCAGCAGTAGTGACAAAGACATTATCAACTGAACAATTTGTCGCAGATCAAGAGGCATCTTTCGTAACGTTATTTGTAGAAGGAGAGCTTCAATATGTAATCAAGAAAGACAAATTAAAAGAGGCTACTTTAGAAGATATTCGTTCAATCGCAGGAGATATCTCACGTGCTGCTCAACAAGCAAAAGTACAGGCTGTTACAATCGATTTAACAGATTTATCACAGTTTGCTGAAGCGACAGATGCAACAACTGCATTTGTAGAAGGTTGGCATTTAGGTGCGTATGCATTTGATCGCTATTTGACTAAAAAAGCTAACGCAGTGGCAACTTTAACCGTTCAAGGTGCAAGTGAGCAAGATGTCAAAAAAGGACAAGCTCGTGCAGAAGCAATGTCCATCTCAAGAGATTTAATGAATGAGTTGTCAGATGTCATTAATCCAGAAAGCTATCCTGTTTGGATTGAAAAACATTTTGAAGGTACATCTGTTGAAGTATCTGTGATGAATCAACAAGAATTGATTGAGAAAGAGATGAACGGTGTATTAGCAGTAGGGAAAGGTAGTAAATACGAACAGCGTTTCGTTGAATTACGTTACTGTACAAATCCAGAATTACCTTTAGTTGCACTAGTAGGTAAAGGAGTTACATTTGATACAGGTGGAATTAGCTTGAAGAGTGGTGCAGATTTATCTGATATGCGTATGGATATGGGGGGATCAGCAGCAGTTGTTGGAGCGTTCCATTTACTTGAACAAACAAAAGCAGATGTGAATGTTGTTGGTTTAATTCCAATGGTTGAAAACGCACCAGATAACTCAAGTATTTACCCAGGTGAAATCATTACTTACCGTAATGGTAAAACTGTACAAGTAGGGAATACAGATGCAGAAGGACGTTTAATTTTAGCAGATGCATTACTGCGTGCAGATGAATTAGAAGCAGAATATGTCGTAGATATTGCAACATTAACAGGAGCTGTCTATGTAGCGTTAGGAAATAAAATTGGTGGTGTATTTGGCAACCAAGAAGAGCTTTCATTTAAAATGAAAGAAATCGGTGACCAAAACGGTGACTTCGTTTGGCCAATGCCTCTTGTTAAAGCATATAATACAGGATTGAAAAGCGATTATGCGGATTTGAATAACATTAGTAATTTAGGATTTGCAGGTTCAATTACAGCTGGCCTATTCTTACAAAACTTCGTGAAGCCAGAAACAAAGTGGTTGCATGTCGATATGGCTGGTGTAATGGAAGCATCAAGTGCTAAAGGTTATTACGCTAAATCAGCAACTGGTTTTGGAGCACGTCTCTTAGCGGATTATGCAGTAGCTGTTTCTAAATAAAAGCATATTCAATAATAGGTGATGTAAGTGCAACACTAGCCTGATTTCTTTCAAAGTAGAAGCAAGAATGGTTTCATCTCTATTGTTGACAAAAAATTAAAAACTGTTGATTGACTACCCTAGGATGGATTGGTCAATCAACAGTTTTTTTTAATGGCAAATTAGAATTTCTCTCTGAAATGTACCTTTTTTTATAATCGCCCGGTCTTGAATTGAAAAACCAACTTGAAGTAAGTCATCTTCAATCGCATCAATCGCTACAAAAACAACTTGAGTAGCAATTCGGCGAGCTGATTTTAAAATATGAAGTGTTTCTTCCGCGGTAATATGTGTGAATAAATTATAAGGTAAATCAATAATCGCTACGTCATAGTGAGAGGTAATCTCATGAATGGATTGAATACGTATCGTAGCTCCAGTATAGCCAAAATGGGCCACATTTTCTCGTGTCCCTGCGACTACTAAAGGATTGATATCACTGGCTACAATAGGAATACCCATTGAAACTGCTTCAACCACAACATTGCCAACGCCACAACAAGGATCGATAAGAGATTGATTGTTTGGATAAGGAACTGCAATATTAACAAGAGTTCGTGCTAATTTACTGCTAAGTGCGGTAGAGTACATTTTTGGTTTTTGTTGATGCTTAAACCAAATCCCTTGTCCGAAAGTCACTTTACCCAAATAATAAATGCCATCAAAATATAAAATTCCTATCATGATATCCGGTTCATGCAAATCAATCGGAGCAGGTAAAGCAAGACCTACCTTTTTTTCTAATGCACGTCTATTAGTGTGAGACCATTTCTTTTCATCGTCAAAATCAACTTCGTTTAAGGAAATCACCTTATATGTGTACTCTTCAGGAAATAACATATGAGCGATTTCTTGAATGAGTTCATCTTCAGAAGGAGCTGTTAACAGAATCTCAATCTTGCCTTTAATAAAAGGGCTTCTAGAAGGATTGATTGAGCGATCAGATAGCAAGATTGGGGTAGCAGAATCTGTATTAAAAAAAGCTCTCATCTCTAATTGGCAGAGGTCTCGCTCGTCTTCATGTCTGACGTAGTAATATAAATATTGACTCATTGTTTTTCTCGTGCGAATTGAAAATCAGCCATAAATGCAGATAATAAATCAATTGTTTCTTGAATCGTCAGTTGTGCATTGAATCCTTCTAATGCATCCAATGTAAAATTCACATCAAACATACGGTCTTTGTCTGAATAAAGAATCGCATGCTTAGCAAGTGTTGGGTTCGTGTGTGTTTCAATATAATATTTTAAAAATTCTTGTTGATCTTTAGGTAAATGTAAACCAAATAAAGCAGTATACGTTAAGAACACGTCATCTTTTTCTAAAGTTAAACAATCCATCTGTAACTGGTCAAAATGTGGAGATTCTAAATATATAAAGGAATCCATCCATTTTTCTAGTTGATTCATTGGTGTATCCAATGCCTCTTTACTCAGTGTTTCAATTACTTCATCAGTTTCTTTATGACATCTTTCAATTGTCGTATAGGTTGTCATTTTTCCACCTCATCTTCATTATTCTTCATTGTTAGGATACCACGGATTCAAATGAATTAACACTTCATCGACATCATCAAAGGTTTCCATGATTTTATTTCGAATGTGACTAGATAAATCATGGCCGTCTTGGACAGATAGAGTTGCTGGTATGGCAATTCTTAAATCGACTAAAATATAATGTCCATGCTCTCTAGCACGTAATCGGTCGATTCTTTTTACATTATCAAAGGTACGAATGACTTTTTCGTACTCAGTTAATTGCTCGGGCGATACACTTTTCTCCATTAATACATCTAAAGATTCTTTCCCCATTTCAATCGCTAGTTTAAGAACGAGTAATGCTACGATGAAGCCGGCGATAGGATCTCCATAGCTTAAAATTGGCAGATTGATGGCATCTCCGAGTAACGCAAGCCCGATACCGACCACTGCCGCTAAAGAGGCATAGACGTCTGCTAAATGATCATAAGCTGTTGCAATTAATCCTTTACTATTTTCTGCTTTTCCAATTTTAATTGTATACATGTATAACACTTGTTTCCAAATTAAGGACAGAATAGCTGTGGCTAATGCGATTGAACTTGCTTTTAAGGGTTCTTCAAAAAGTGTCATTATGGCTTCATACGCAATATAAAGTGCAGCACCCATTAAAATAATGGCAACAATACCAGAACCAATAACTTCTGCTTTTCCATGTCCCCAAGGATGATCTTCATCGGCAGGTTTTTTAGAAATACGCATCGAAGTTAGTGCAGCAAAGGAAGCAACAACATCCGCAGCATTATGAAAACCATCCGCTAGTAGAACGGGACTATTAAAAAGTGCCCCTACGGTAATTTTAATAATCGTTAATAGTACGTTACTGATAAGACTAATCCAAATTGCAAAAATGGCAGCTACAGAATGACGAGTAGTCGATGAATGAGACATAATGTTTTCCTCCTAAAAAATGTTTGCTCGTGGGAAACAAAAAAACCTGACAGCAGAATGTCAGGTTTTAACAAGTTTTTATTTGATTTAGTATTGCAAACGCAATCCAATTCGTTAGCACGGCAATCACTCTTCTTTTTAATTACTAGTATCACTAGTTGTTATCTATTCATTTTAACAGTGCTTAAATAGAATTGCAATTTTAAGATCCGCTTCACTGTGGAGGATATAATTGATAATGATTGTAATACTATTTGGGTCATCTTTTAGCTTGTTGTATTGAAATGGGGGAATCCCCTAATAGTTCCAATTGAACTTCTTTTTTATAATAGAACTACAAGAAGACGAGGAGGAATCATGATGACAAATCAACTCAACACGAAAATCGCAATTGTAGGAGCAGGTACGGCAGGTGTGACAATGGCTGCACAATTATTAAGAAAAGCTCCTTATTTAAAAGACCAAATTACAATTATTGACCCATCAGAAACACATTATTATCAACCTTTTTTCACTTTAGTAGGTGGAGGAGATTCAAAATTAGAAGATAATATGCGCCCACAAGCAGATGTTATTCCTGCAGGAGCAAAACATGTAGTTGATGCTGTTACTACATTTAATCCTGATGCCAATGAATTGGTGACAGAAAAAGGCACAGTGGTTCATTATGATTATTTATTAGTAGCAGCTGGCATTCAGTTAGATTGGGAGCATATTGAAGGTGCAAAAGAAGCGTTAGGTAAGAATGGTGTTTGCAGTAACTTCCATCAAGATTATGTAGAAAGTACTTGGGAATCTATTCAAAATGTAAAAGAAGGTCGTGTCATTTTTACTCAACCATCTACTCCTATGAAGTGTGCAGGTGCACCTCAGAAGATTATGTATTTAGCTGATGAAGCTTTAAGACGAAGAGGTGTCCGTCATCGCACAACGATTGAATTTATTTCTGGGATGAATGATTTATTCCCTGTCCAACATTACTACGACACATTAAAAGGTATTGTGAAAGAAAAAGGCATTGAAGAGTCTTATTTTTATGACTTAGTTAAAATTGATGGACCTAAAAAGGTTGCCACTTTTAAAAATAGTCAAACAGGAGAGTTATTAGAGCGTGACTATGCGATGCTACACGTAGTTCCTCCAATGTCAGCACCTGATTTTATTAAGAAAAGCCCATTAGCAAACGCGGACGGCTGGGTAGATTTAGATATGTATACATTACGCCATACGAAATATGCCAATGTGTTTGGGGCAGGAGACTGTACGAGTTTACCTACTTCAAGAACAGGAGCGGCAATTCGAAAACAAGCACCTGTTGCTGTAGATAATCTATTAGCATTGATGAATGAAAAAGAAATGACCGCTACTTATGATGGCTACTCATCATGTCCTGTAGTCACAGGGTATTCAACAGTTGTACTTGCTGAATTCGTCTATGGCTATGAAGCGAAAGAATCTTTCCCAATTGATCAAAGAAAACAACGAATGAGTATGCATTTTATGAAAAAGAATATTTTACCGATGATGTATTGGAACGGCATGTTAAAAGGAACAATGTAATCGAGAGGAGAGAATTCACATGACCACTGATAAATTACAAAATGTTGTTCAAACGCTAGAGCAAGAAGAACAATTGCAATCTCTTCAATACATTGCGAATCAATTACCTCAAATCACTTCATTTATGCAAACGGTGGAAGGTCAATTATCATTTCTAACTTCTTCGTTACAAGATGCACAATCTTTAGGTGTGATTGTAGAGGATATTGAGAAAAAAGTGGAACAACTTCATATTAATAAAGAACATCTAGATGCAGTGTTGACACTAACTCACCTACTTCCTAGACTTGTACCTGTCATTGATCAAGTAGATAAAATAGCTTCATTTGCTCAAAGTGTCTTTACTGATCAAAGAACTGTTGATCAATTCATTACAACAACTACAGAAACAGCTTATGAATGGTTACCAATTGAAGAAGGTAAACAGGTATTAGAAGAAACACAAGCTGCCTTTGAAACTAGAAAAAACCAAGCCGATATTTCTGTGTTTGGATTGATGAAAATGTTAAAAGAACCCGTTGTTCAAGATGCATTAAAATATGCTGATTCGTTTATTTCAGTGATGAATAAAAGAAGAGGGTAATTAAAAGGTAGGTATAAAAATAGAAGTCTCTGAAAGAGTTATTACAGTCCTGATAGACGTTCTAACCGAATAATTTCCTAGAGTGAGCTCTTCAAAATTAGACTCATAGGACGTTGCGATATTAGAGACATCGTCGTAAAAAAGCTTTTTGAAAAGCTTCCAGAAACAGCGATTCATTTTCGATACCATTGAAAATGAATCGCTGTTTTGTCACTATCCTCTTGATTACAAGCGTCAGCCGCTAATCTGAGCGAAAAGCTTATACGCGTTGAAAGTGACCAGCTGTATTGAAAATCAACAGTTTTTATAAAAAAGACGTAAAAAGAATTTTTTAGTAGTATCAAAAAATGGATTTGCCTTTTTAGGATAGGAATTTGTTACAATGAAAAAAAGAGGTGAAGTCTCATGCAATCAAGTATTGACCAATTTTTTTCAGATCGCTTATTTCATCATTTACATGACGGAATTATCGTGATGAACAGTAAACGAGAGATTGTTAAAATTAATCAAGCAGCAGAAGAGTTGATGGGATGGCAGAAAAATGATGCTGTACCATACTGTGCGTACTGTGCAAGTCGAACCTTACAACCAGGTGAGGAGAGATGCTATTTATTAGCTAAAGGTGGCAAAGTCCCTTATTTCTCATCTCAAATGCCTCGCGTGGGTGAATATATGATTCATGTTGAAATGAGTAATGTATTAATCTATGAGGACGAAATAACGGGAGAAAACTATTATTTACTAGTTATACGAGACCGCACTTTAATTGAACAAGAAGAAGCAGCAAAATTATCCAAGCGGATTTTACATCGATTAACTGAAGCAAAAGAAGTTGAACATCAACGGCTGAGCCAAGAATTACATGATGGAGTTGGACAATCGTTATACAGTGTAGCTTTAGGAATGGATCATCTGTCTACATTTATTACAGATGAAAATGCAAAAATCTATTTTAAAGAAGTAAGGGAAGAATTAGGGAAGGCAATTGAAGATGTTAAATTTTACTCACAAACCCTCAGACCTAAGAGTCTAGATGCGTTAGGATTAGTTCCAACGATTGAAAGTTTAATTCAATCTGCTCAAGACAAGTTTCCACAACTCTCCATTACTTTCAATTCCAATTGTACGGAGAGATTAAGTCCGATTGCAGAAATTAATATTTATCGTATTATTCAAGAAGCTTTACATAATATGATGAAATATGCAAAAGCTGAAGCAGCAGAAATTCGTTTCCATAGAGATCTTTTTGGCTTACAAATTGACATTATTGACGATGGAGTAGGATTTATTGTAGAAGAAAAGAAAGAAGGATTGGGCATTTTACATATGAATGAACGAGTGGCCCAATTAGAAGGAAAAATCACAATTGATTCTGAGCTTGAAAAAGGAACGACCATCCGCATTTATTTACCGAATAAAACGATAGAAGGTGAATGAATTGAATCTATTAATCGTAGATGATCATTTATTAATCCGTAAAGGAGTACGCTTGTTAATTGAAAAATCTGATCTCATCGACACCATTTTCGAAGCGGACAATGGAACCGATGCCATTCGTATGGTTGAAATGAATGCAATAGATGTAGTTATTCTTGATTTATCGATGCCGGATGGATTAGATGGTTTTACAGCCGCGAAAAACATGTTGCAGACTAACCCAACCATAAAAATCATTGTTTTAACGATGCATGATGAGGAAGTATATATTCAAAAGGCTATACAATCTAATATTCATGGTTATTTGTTAAAAAACAGTGAGGAAAATGAAATGATTGAAGCCATTCAAGCTGTCACTTCGGGCAAGTTTTTTTATCGGACGAGATTAACAGATGAGCAGCTTTTAAAGTTGAAGAAAGATCACTCAGCAACTTCAATTTTAACGCCAAGAGAACAGGAAGTTTTAAGATTGGTATCCTTAGGCTATTCAAATATGAAAATCGGTAGTCAATTGCTAATTAGTACCAAAACTGTCGAAAGGCATAAAGCGAATATGATGCAGAAATTGCAATTAAAAGAATCGCATGAACTCATTCAATATGGGATTAGAAATAATTACATTGACTTAGTATAGTCATTTTCTTACGTTAAGGGAATCATGTAGCAGATGGTAGTGCTTATATATTTGAGTAAAGAACAATTGTGTGAGTGTACATGTCTTAAAATTAGCGATATGCCCGATTATTTTTATTCCGAAACGTGCACAAGATTAACTTTATTTCTTGCGGTTGAAAATAGCGTAAATAGTAAAAAAGCACCTCTTTATTGTTAATTGAGCGTTCAGAACACTCGCGACAATGAAGAGGTGTTTTATAGTTTTCGAATAAATGGAGACAATAGGTAGGGTTGTTATTAAACACCCATAATATGATAGCCACCGTCTACATAAATAATTTCTCCCGTCACCCCTGTTGAAAGTGCACTTAACATCGCGAGTGACATATTGGCTACTTCTTCCTGTGTGATATTTCTTTTCAAAGGTGCAGTTTCTTCAACCTTTTTCAAAATATCATTGAATGCAGGAACCCCTTTCGCCGATAATGTACGAACTGCACCTGCAGAAATCGCATTTACTCGAATGGCATCAGGACCTAAATCATTTGCTAAATAACGAACGCTGGATTCAAGAGCAGCTTTAGCGACGCCCATAATGTTATATCCATCGAGAACGCGTTCAGCTCCTAAATAACTCATTGTTAAAATCGCTCCACCTTCCGTCATAAGAGGGCGGACATGGTTTGCAACTGTAACGAGTGAATAGGCACTCGAGTCTAGGGCAAAGGCAAAGCCATCTCGTGTAGTCTCAACAAAGTCGTTGTGTAAGTCTTGTTGATGGGCAAAAGCAATCGAATGAACTAATCCATGAACAACTCCTACTTGTTGTTGAATTTCATTAAAGGCTTGTTGAACACTGTCGCTATCGTTCACATCACATTGAATAATCGCTTGGGCTGAAAAATTAAATTTCTCTAAAGCTTTTTCAAGTTTGACTTTCGAGCGATCTTTTCGATAAGTGAAAATCACATTTGCACCGACTGCAAAAAGTTGTTTTGCAATTCCCCATCCGATGCTTCGTTCGTTTGCAACCCCCATAATGACGATGTTTTTATTTTGTAATTGTAAAATATCCATTGTCCACACTCCATCTATACCTATTATTAATACCTGATACTAATTTATAGTAAAAGAGCTCATTTGTAAAGTAAAATGAAGGACGTGCTTAAAGAAGGGGCCATAAAAAATCAGCGATATATATGACGAAAGTGACAGTGAGTGCACTGAGTAAGGTTGAAAATAAAACCATTTGTGCAGCAACATCTGCGTTGACTTGATATTCAAATGCTAATGTCGAACTATTTCTAGAAGTAGGGAATGCACTCGCTATAAAGAGAGAGTGTGCAACCACGCCGTCCATTTTAAACAGGAGTATGAGAATGAATGCAACGACAGGACCTAAAACGAGTCTACCAAAGGCACTCCAATACATCACAGGATGAAACATTTTCTTAAGTTCAATTTGAGACAGTTGTGCACCCAATAACAGTAGGGCAAGGGGAAGGAAACCCTGAGCCATTTGTTCAATAGGCAATTGAATCACAGTAGGAAGTTGGATGGAAAAACTATTCAGTAAAATGCCTATCCACAATGCATGGATAATCGGTAAACGGAATAATTCTCTAGCAATCGCAAGCCCTGATTGAGAAGTTGCAATTAATTGGTAAAGCCCGTAAGTATAGGTCGTAATATTTTGAAAAATCATCGTTATAATTTGAATCGAAACGCCGATAGGATGATGGATAAATATCATTTGACTGACAGGTAACCCGTAGTTGCCAGAATTAATCAGTACAATACTATTTTTAAAAGTAGCTGCATTTTCTTGGTCTAAGTGAAGTAATTTGGCAAGAAGGTGACTGATGAACATCAAGGCGACACTAAATAAAATTAAATACATTATCAATTGAACAAAGAGTGTACGATCGATGGTCGTTTCTAGTAAGTTGATAAATACAGCAGCAGGTAATAACGCATATGTAATCAGATGAGAAAAGGAGCGTAAATCAAATTGAAAGCGTCTTTGTAGAAAAGCTCCAATGACTAGTAATAATAAAATAGGGCCGATGATTTCTTGAATGATGGAGAATAAATAGGACAAGTTACTCCTCCTTTCTATCGAGTATTTTATCATATAAAAAGCTTACAACATGAAATTGTTGTAAGCTCATTGACTATTTGAAAGAAGCGTTTTGAAGTTTGTACCAATCAGCAGTTGATTTTTTAAAGCCATCTAGTTGATTGCTAACTCCTGTTAGATAATGGGGGTGATTTAAATAAATCATTGGCGCATCATCAATGAGGATTTGTTGAAGCTCCTCATAGATTGCTAAACGTTCTTCTGGTGTTTGGGCTGTTCTACCCTCTGTTAATAGTTGGTCAACACGTTCATTTCCATAATTCATTGCATTCGGTGGAGACCCTTTACCTGATGAATGGAAGAGGTTATATAAACCATTATCTGCATCTGCTAAGCTATTTCCCCAACTTAACATAAACATATCATGTTTGCCTGCTCTTAATTCATCTAAATACGCACCAAATTCCATTGTCTCAATCGTCATATTAATCCCCGCATCTTTTAGAACGGATTGAATGATAACAGCAGTATCTTTACGTTGATCATCGTCGTTCGTCCAGAATGTGATATCAAAACCATCTGCTAATCCAGCTTCAGCGAGTAGTTTTTTAGCTTCCTCAACATTATGTTCAATCGGTTTTAAATTGTCTGAGTAACCGAAAGAGAGTGGCGCAAGTGGGCCTATCGCAGGGTCAGCATATCCTTCATATACTCCATCAATAATTTCTTGTTTATCAATTAACATCGTCACTGCTTGTCTTACTTTGACATTATCAAATGGAGCTTTTTCAGTATTGAATCCAATAAATGTTAATGCCGTAGAAGGTGTGACGTCAGCATGAGCATAATCAGTTGCGTTTAAGCTTTCTACTTGAGTAGATTGAATAGTCTCTGCGACATGAATAAAGCCACGCTCTAAATCAGCGTTTCTAGTACCTACTTCAGGGATTACTTTAAAAATCAATTGATCAAATGCAGCTTGTTTACCATAGTAATCCTCATTTTTAGTTAAAACAATTTGTTGATCTGGCTCCCAGCTTTCAAATTTAAAGAAACCAGTTCCAACTGGATTTGCAGAAATCACAGACCCGACTTGTTTACCTTCTTTCATAGCTGCATAATCTGCTTCAATTGATTTAGGGCTGATCATGTTTGCACCACTATGAGATAGGTGGACAAGAATAGGTGTAAATGGAAATTCAGTTTTGATTTGTACAGTGGAATCATCCACAACCGTCACTTCTTCAATCATATTAAATGTACTTAATTTTGGTGAAGCAACCTCAGGATCTAATAATCGGTCAAGGTTCATTTTGACAACGTCGGCATTAAATGCTTCGCCATCATGAAAAGTAATATCCTTTTTCAAATACAGTTCAAGTGTTCGATCATCTAAAAACTTCCAATCCTCAGCAAGTCCAGGAATAATATTATTCTCATCGTCTCTCTGAGTGAGTGTTTCGTAAATATTGGAATAGACTTTTTCAGAAGGTACATCATTCGACCCTGCTGGATCAAGTGTAGTCGCTTCAATTGCAGCTCCAATGATTAGTGCATTCGAATCATTTGGAGAATTGGCATTTTGATTCTCATCTGTTTGATTGGAATCAGGTGATTTCGCACAACCCGCAAAAATAAGTAGTACAGTTAGCATTGCGATGGAAAAAAACCATTTTTTTGTTGACATAAACTTTCTCCTCTCTCATTTTCATAGACTATAGAATTATCATAACAAAATGAATTAGATAAATGAATTGATTTGATTTAAATCATTCATTTCATTTATAGTTGTATTCAGCATATAATTACCGATGTGCTCATTTTCGGTAAGCGAAGGAAAGGGGCAATAAAATGGACATACGTCAACTCTCTACATTTATTGAAGTAGCTCGTGTAAAAAGTTTTACAAAAGCGGGCGAAAAATTAGGGTATACACAATCTACCGTTACGAATCATATTCGCTCAATAGAAGAGGCAGTAGGCAATAAAGTATTTGATCGATTAGGAAAAACGGTACGGTTAACGGATAGCGGTGAACGATTGTTAAAGTATGCTAAAAAAATTATTCAGTTACATGATGAAGCAATTCAAATGTCGCAACTCTCAGAGATGCCTTCTGGAACTATTCGAGTTGGGGCCAATGAATCGTTAATGGCTTATCGTCTGCCAGCTGTTTTATTGAAATATAAAAAGCAGTATCCAACAGTAAAAGTATTACTTCAACCTTCAGAAAATCAGTCTTTGCAATCTGAATTAAAAGAAGGGAAATTTGACTGCGCCTTATTTATCAATCCAGAGCGATTGAATGATGATATCGTGACCGTCGATTTAATTGAAGAACAATTGGTATTAGTAGGTCCAAGGCAACACCGATTGACTCAAATGGATGCTGTGCCGGTTGAAGAGTTGGAGAATGAAGTGTTACTCCTCACTGAAAAAGGTAGCTATCGTGAACTTTTGGAAGAAGTATTGAATGAAGCAAGAGTTCAGACACAAAAAATTTCATTTTGGAATATCGAAGCCATTAAACAATCAGTTAAGAGTGGTCTAGGCTTAAGTTTTTTGCCGAAAATGACAGTCATCGAAGAGTTAGAACGAGGAGACCTCGTTCACATCCCACTTACTACAGGATCGTTTAATGTTTTTACACAATTGGCTTATCATGAAGATAAATGGATTACACCTGCGCTTGCAAGTTTTATAGACTTAGTGAAAGAGGAAGCGGAGGTATGGAAAAAATAAAGGAGTGATATGAATGAATCAGCGTGCGATTGAATGGATATATATAACAATAGGCTCTTTCTTATTTGCATTTGGAGTGAACTACTTCTCGATTCCAAATGAGTTAGCAGAAGGTGGGGTCATCGGTTTAACGATTATCACCTTTTATTTATTCGGTTGGTCCCCAGGGATTGTCAATTTACTCATCAATGGTGTGTTATTGATTATTGGCTATAAATATTTTGATCGAAAAACCCTGATTTATACAATTGTTACTACCTTGATTTCTTCTTACTTTTTACACTTAACGACTGGTATTTTAGAAATTCCACATAACGATACCTTGCTAGCCGCTTTATTTTCTGGTGTTTTAGTAGGCGTCGGGTTAGGACTTATTTTTAGAGCAGGAGCTACGAGTGGAGGTTCTGCGATTCTTGCTCAGTTGGCTCATCAGTATTTAGGCTGGTCAATTGCTAAAGGGATTTTATTAATTGATGTGGTCGTCATCGCTGGTTCTTATTTTATTATTGGACAAGAAAAAGCAATGTACACTCTTGTAGCTGTATATGTAGGGGCAAGGGTCATGGATTATGTCATCGAGGGACTGAATCACAGAACAGCTGTTACAATCATCTCACAATATCCGATGTCGATTAAAGATTCGATTATGAGTCAAATGTACCGTGGTGTAACAATTATGGAGGGGCGTGGCGGTTACACAGATTCTAAAAAAGAAATCCTATATGTAGTGATTAATAAGCAAGAATTAGTACATCTTAAACAAGTGGTTGCAGAAGTTGACGATGAAGCATTCGTTGTCATTCATGATGTGCGAGATGTCATGGGAAGCGGATTTGACAAAGCTGCGACAAAAAGAGCATAAAACTTGAAAGGCTTCTTATAATTGAAGCCTTTTTATTATGTATTTTACCTGAAGTTCAGTAGAGTAAGAGATGAAAAAAAAGAGATTCATCAAATTTTCATAGTTTCATCCTACACTAGTAGCACCTGAGAGATTGGAGGAAAAACATGCCTTCTGCGTTTATTATCATTGAATTCGGAAAAGTAATCCTAAGTTTTATGATGGGCAGTGGATTATTTTATGTATTAATTAAAGGAACGTCTAAACAAAAAACAAAATTAATTGAAGAGAGTCTTTCCTTCATGGTCAATGTCGTTATTTTTATGTGGTTGTCTAAAATTGTTTGGAACTTATCTATTTTTGTAACAGATCCGCTAGCGATATTAGCTTACCCAAGTGATCGAAAAGCTTTGTATAGTGGCTTATTATTAGCAGTGGGTACTGTTATGTATAAAGAATGGACAAAAAAGTTAGGCTATCATCAACCGATTTATACAACGGTTATTCCTATTTTTATCTTCTCATCATTTTTGTTTGAGTTTATTGAGATGATATTCAGTCAATCATCTTACAATATGCCTTATTTGATTCTTTTAGGGTTAACTACACTTCTTTTTGTTGTGACAAATGAAAGAATACCTGCGCTTCAACAATCTGTTATAATGGCCGTATTGTGGGCTTTAGGAGTTATCTTGTTAAAAATGTTTCAGCCTGTCATCATTGCCTTTGGATTCAGTTTAACGTATCCCTTTTTAATTGTATTCATTGTGAGTCAATTGTGTTATTTCTTGTTTATATTGTATCAGCGAAAAAGTTGATTCATTTATTTTGAAGAGAGAAGTAACTAAAAAAGAATCGTGAAGTAGGAATAATCAAAGTTGAGCCATATGATTTTATTAATTTGAGGAAGGTGAACTTATTTTGGAAATTTCAACAACTACACCGCTACTATTGGGCTTAGTATTATCTTTAGCAGCAGGAGGTTTATCATTTTTATCACCCTGTGTTTTACCTATCTTTCCAGCCTATTTGTCGTATATCACAGGGGTTAGTGTAAAAGACATACAAGGAGAACAAACACGTGAAGTTCGTAAAAAAATATTAACTAATTCCGTGTTCTTTTTATTAGGGGTTTCACTCGTGTTTATTAGTCTTGGCTTTGCGGCATCTCTCTTAGGGGATGTCATTACATCGGTTATATCTGGTTCAACAGGAATGCTGATTCAGCGTTTGGCAGGTATATTTTTGGTTATTATGGGGCTATTTATTGGTGGCTGGATGAATATCAAATTTTTAATGCAAGAAAAAAGAATGCAAGTAAATAATAAAAAAACAGGTTATGCGGGATCATTCTTTATTGGTCTTGGCTTCGCAGCTGGCTGGACACCTTGTATTGGACCTATATTCGGTGGGATTTTATTATTAGCGGCTACAAATCCTACGTATAGTATTTTATACACAGTGATGTATGTTATTGGATTTGCTCTGCCATTCTTAATCTTCTCATTCTTCATTGGTAGCACACGTGCCATTTTAAAGCATAGTGGTGTGATTATGAAGATTGGTGGAATTGTAATGATTATTATGGGGCTCGTTTTATTCTTTGGCTGGATGCCTCGTATCACAGAATTTTTATTAGATTTAGTTGAAGGCACATGGATGAGTAAACTAGGATAGGAGACTGACGATGAAAAATTGGATTATCGGATTGCTAGTAGTTGTAATGATTGGCTTTGCCGGTTACGACTTTTATTCAAAAAAGAAAGCTGAAGAAGAATTTAAAGCTTTACAAGAAGAAATGATTGCTCAGCAAAAGCAGTTATTAGGCGAAGAATTAAATATCGGTTTAAAAGTAGGGGACGCTGCACCTGATATTGTTGTAAAAAATGAAAAAGGTGAAGATGTGCTACTTTCAGATTTTAAGGGAGAGCCTGTAATATTAAACTTCTGGGCGACTTGGTGTCCACCTTGTCGAGCAGAAATGCCTGATATGCAACAATTTTATGAAGATACTCAGGTGAATATTTTATCAGTGAACTTGATTGAAACAGAAAAAAGTGAAGAGCATGTGCCAGAATTTATTAAAGAATATGGTCTTACTTTTGATGTCTATTATGATGAACAAAATAAAGCGGCTCAAACGTATAAAATCCAACCGATTCCAACGACTTATTTTATCGATAAAGAAGGATTCATTTCCTTTGCAGCACTAGGAGCTATTAATTATGAAACAATGGCTCAGGAATTAAAGAAAATTGAATAATTTTTTTGTTCACGTAACTTAACTATTGTTAAGTTACGTGATTTTTCCATTCAATGAATCAAATGAGGTGAAAAGGATGAAAGAAGCAGTATTAGTTGTTGAAGATGATAGAATGATTCGAAATTTATTAAGTATTTACTTAAAAAAAGAAGGGTACGATGTCTATGAAGCAGAGAATGGGAAAGAGGCAATGTCACAATTTGACAAGCATCAACCTTGTGTAGTCATATTAGATCGCATGATGCCTAAAATGACTGGAGAACAATTTTGCTCTTGGGTTCGCCATGAAAGAAAAAGTGACGTGACCATCATTATGTTGTCAGCTAAGTCACAAACAGATCATAAAATTGAAGGCTTAGAAATAGGAGCTGACAATTATGTGACCAAGCCATTCGAACCAGAAGAAGTGATTGCTTATGTCAAAGCAGGCGTTCGTCGAAGCGGTGTCGCTTGTAAAAAGATTGAATCGAATGAACTGGTTATTCGTCCCAATCAAAGGGAAGTATTTTTACATGGTCAACCTGTTGAATTGACAAAACATGAATTTGATTTACTGTATTGTTTTATGAAAAATCCACAAATGGTCATGACACGCGAACAATTGATTGAACAAATGTATCCTTATGATGAGCGAGATGTGTTAGACCGTACAATTGATGCCCATATCAAAAAACTGCGAGAAAAAATTGAAGATATTCCATCTGAGCCGAAGCGTATTGTCACAGTAAGAGGAATGGGGTATAAATTTGTTGAAGCGTAACAAGCCGAGTTACTTTTCAATGCCCCGGAGTTTTTTATGGCGTATTTCTTTTGTCAATATTGCTGTGATGGCAATCGCATTAACCATTAGTAGCTATACAATTTATAATGCGGCCTGTTTGTTGGTAGCTCATCTAGGGCCAGGAGAGGCCCAGCATAACCAGTTTTTTAATGCTACGCTCTTTCAATACTTATTTGTCATTACAACTGTAGGTATATTAATTAGTGGTTTACTCCAAATGCATTTTACTAAACGTTTAGTGACACCTATCAATGATTTAATTGATGGAATGAAAGTGCTGGAAAAAGGATTGTATCCGGAACCTATTGTTCCCAAAAACGAAAATGATGAAATAGGTCTCTTATTGAATCAATTTAATCGAATTACTGAAAAGCTTCAATTAAATGAAGAGGAACGAAAGAAATTGGTGACGAATTTATCACATGAGATTCGAACACCTTTAACCAATCTAGCTGGTTACTTGAAAGGAATGGAAGCGGGCATTATTGACCCTGAGCCAGAAATGTTTCGTGCGTTGTTGAATGAAACAAATCGAGTGACTGCGATGGTGGAACAGTTAGATCATTTATCAGAAATTGATCATTTAAACATTTACGAAGAACAAGAACTTGAATTTATTCAGGTTTTGCCTTTCATGGAAGAAGTGGCTGCTTTATTTAGAGTTAAATTAGAGGATGCCAACATTGAATTACAAATTAGAGTGGATGAAAGTGAAGTTTATGGAAATAGACAAGGGCTACAGCAAATATTATTTAATTTAGTCGACAATGCGATAAATTATTATGAAGGGCAGGGTCCGATTTTTATTACAGGCTACGAATATGAAGATTTATATGAAATAGCTGTAAGTGGACCAGGCCAGAAAATTAAAAGCATGCATGTGCCTTATTTATTTGATCGTTTTTATCGAACGGATGAATCAAGAAGTGCAGCAACAGGTGGCAGAGGGTTAGGCTTAGCGATTGCCAATGAATTAGCTATTAAAATGAGTGGGAGCATGACATTTGAAGAGTCGAATGGTTTAAATCATTTTATTGTCCAAATGAAGGTAAGAAGAGTGGAATAAATGTAAAAACGCATGCAATCAAAAGCGGAAATTTTGCTTGCATGCGTTTTCTATTGCAAGAATAGCCCTCTCTCTATTGGATTACTGTTCTTGTTACCATTCATGTTCACACTTCTAACTCGTCTGTTTCTGAAATCAGACTTGTTAACACATGAACTCTAAATATCAGTCCGACCATTCGTTCATTTTCATCAACAACTACGATTGGAATTGAAGATTCAGATACTAAGGGTAATAAATCTTGAATGTACGTATCTTTTTGAACTTTTTGAATTGTAGGTCGAATAATTTGTTCAATCGGTATCTTTTGCTGAATGGCTTCAAGCGCATCATCGATGGTAATCATCCCTAAAACTTTGCGGTGACGATCGGTCACGAAGACTGAAGATATGCCATTCGTACGCATGATTTTGACACCCATCTGTAAACCATCTTTTAAAGTGAGTACGTTATGAGGTTTAGTCATAATATGTTCAGCTTGTAACACTTTTGTACGGTCAATGTCTTGTGTAAACGAAGCGATATATTCATCATTAGGTTCTTCAAGAATTTCTTCAGGGGTTCCAATTTGTACCACTTTACCGTCTTTCATCACAGCTACACGATCTCCTAATTTAAAGGCTTCATTGACATCGTGCGTTATAAAAATAATCGTTTTTTGAAGACGTTCTTGTAGATCAATCAGTTCTAATTGCATTTCCCTACGTATTAAGGGGTCTAACGCACTGAAAGGTTCATCCATCAATAATATGTCTGGGTCATTCGTTAACGCTCTAGCTATCCCCACACGTTGTTGCATCCCCCCAGATAATTGATCAGGGTATTGCTCTTCATAGCCGAGTAAGCCAACATTTTCAAGTTGTTCCATTGCAATTTTACGACGCTCATCTTTTGCTAGATGACGTATTTCCAAACCATACTCCACATTTTCTAAAATTGTTCGGTGACTGAATAAGCCAAAATGTTGGAAAACCATTGCGATTTTCTTTTGACGAAATTGACGTAGTTCAGCTTTAGAGTATTTCACAATATCTTCGCCATCCACTATGATTTCTCCATGTGTAGGAACATTAAGTAAATTAAAGCAACGAATTAAAGTTGACTTACCACTGCCGGACAAGCCCATAATTACAAAAAATTCGCCGTCGTAAATATCTAAAGAAGCATCGTAAACCCCTACCGTATGTTTTGTTTCTTTCAAAATTTGTTCTTTCGATTGCCCTTCTTCGATAAGAGGGATAATTTTTTTAGGACGAGGTCCAAATATTTTACTGACATTTTTCATTTGAATTTTGATTGTCATTGTTGTCCACCTCTTTGATGATGCATTTTATCAGCAATTCCCGCTGTAATACGGTCAATGATGATTGCCAAGAAAACAATACTAATTCCTGCTTCAAAACCGAGTGATAAATCAATACGCGATAGTGCGAAGAATACGCGTTCTCCTAATCCGTCTGCTCCAACCATTGATCCAACAACAGCCATGGATAAAGCCATCATTGTTGTTTGGTTCACACCAGCCATAATTGTTGGCATAGCTTGTGGTAATTGAACTTTAACAAGCATTTGCATAGAAGAAGAACCAAATGATTGTGCGGATTCGATAATTTCTTCATCTACATTTCGAATACCTAGTTCAGTTAATCGCATAACGGGTGGTAAAGCATAAATAATCGTCGCGATAATTGCTGGAACGTTACCTAGAGGGAAAAAGAAAATAACAGGTATTAAATAGACAAAAGTCGGCATGGTTTGCATAGCATCTAGAATAGGACGCATGAATTGTGAAAACAATTTATTAAATGCCATTAAGATTCCAAGAGGAATTCCGATGAGAAGCGATAAAAATACAGAAATGATAATGACTGCTAGTGTAGTCATTGTATGGTCCCATAAACCAAAGGAACCGATAGCAAACATAAATGCACTGAAAAGCAGACCAGCTTTCCAAGATGTGAAAAAAGTGGCAATCAAGAATAAGATAAGTATAAATAGCCACCAAGGTGTAGCGAGTAAAACACCTTCTACAAATTTAATTGTCGTAGAAGAAATGACAAATATAAAATCAAAAAATGATTTAAAATTGACTGCTAAATAATCGACAAATCGTTCAACTGTGTCCCCAATGGGGAATGATAAATCAGGAAATGTATTCATAAGTAAGTGTTAATTAAGAATAATTAACAATAATCCACCTTTCTATTGGAATGAAAACAAGTTGGGATCATGAACCCCAACTTGTAATGATATTATTGAATTGCTTTTTTTACTTTTTCAGCAATTTCTGCGTCGACCCATGAAGTCCACAGCTCTTCATTTTCATTCATCCACCAATGTGCAGCTTCTTCTGCACTAGCGTCTGTTTCTTCCATGTAATCTAATGCTTGTTCTGTTAAATCATTGCTCGTTGTATAATTTTGTAGAAATTCGTAAACTTCTTTTGCTTGTGTAGGTAAATCTTTGTGAACAGCCACAACGACATCGTTTGGTGGGAATTCAGTGCTACGGTCTTTCTCCCACTTTTCTTCATCATAAGGTTCATCTTCAAGTAAAACTAAATCATAACTTGCAGTCACCCAAGTTGGTGACCAATAGTATCCTACCCAAGGTTCACCTTGTTTAACTGCACCAGCAAGTGAAGCAACAATTGCTGAGTCAGAACCAGGTGTTAAATAGTTGTATTGATCATGTAGACCAAATGTTTCAAGTTTATCATCTAATAACTCACTAATTAACCAACTTGAAGGAGCACCTACGATTCGACCTCTTGAGTGATCTTCTGGGTCGACAAAAACATCAGCATATTTTTCTAAATCCTTCACTGATTTTAAATCTGGAGCAACGGCTTCAATTCCACGTTCACTATCTCCATGGATAACATAAGAAGGTACATATAAACCTTGTGTATTATCATCAAAGTTAGTAGAAGCTCGTAGAATATCTCCACGGTCAATCGCTTTTTCATAAATTTCTTTTAAGTTGTCTGTCCAAACTTCCATATAAACATTTAAGTCACCTTGTTGAAGGGCTTGTAAAGTGGCAGTCGAAGTACCAGTAGTCACTTCCGTATCATAACCGAAGCCTTCTTCAATAATTGTTTGTGCAATACTGTTGTGCACGCGAATACTGTCCCACCCAGCATCAGCAAACTTAATGACATCAATGTCGTCTGTTGATTGTTCAGAACATGCCGCAAGTGCTAGAAGTGAGAGTGTCATCAGTGTGATGATCCATTTTCTCATGAATGTAAAACTCCTTTTATTTTTTAGTTAAAGTATATTTTGATTATACTTTATGAATATATTATTACGATACCCTAAATGATTCGATGATGCAAGAAAAAACAAAAAATGTTGAAATTTGAAAAGCATTGAACAAATGGTAAAAATGGTGGAATAAGGATAATTTATTGAAGCATTTCATTAAACATGTAAGGGGTACCAATCTTATCATTAAAGGATTTCCTAATAGAAGCATCTTTTAAAGAAAATGAACGTCTTTGATAGTATATGGTTTTTAGGAAACCTAAAAATATGGTATGATGAACCTAGCGTGCGAATGAACATAGAAATATGTCATTTGTAAGGGAGCGATGAAAATGATAACTGCTGAAGAAAAACAATTTTTATTTACACCAATTTCAGATTATATTATTCCGGCTGAAAAAGTAGCACATGTACAAATAGGTAATAACGCAGAACATGCTCTACTTGTATTGACGAAGACAGGCTATTCTGCTATTCCTGTTTTAGATGCTAAATTTAGACTACATGGATTATTAGGAATTGGAATGATTACAGATGGTATATTAGGCTTAGAACGAATCGAATATGAGAGATTAGAAACATTGAAAGTAGACGATATTATGGATCGTGATATCCCTCGTGTCTTGACAACAGATCGATTCCAAAAAGGATTAGACTTACTTGTCGATCATACATTTTTATGTGTAATAGAAGAAGACGGAACATTTGCAGGAATTCTAACGCGTCGAGTCATGTTGAAACAATTTAAGAAATACATCTACACCACGCCATAAGTGGACATGGAGAAGTCGACATCATCATCCTAAAGGGGTGTTGATTTGCGGCTTCTTTTTAAAATGCTTAATGATTCAAAGATTTAGTGCTACAAGAATGAGAATTTAAAACTGAATAAACAGTGCATACAAAGGACATCGCGTTAACAAGAGGAGAAAGGGGCTTGCCAAATGACCATTAATGAACTTGAGATTTTAGTCGTCTTAGCAGAAGAACGCAATATGAGAAAGGCGGCAGAGCGACTTTTCATTTCACAACCGGCACTTTCTCAACGTCTCCAAAGCATCGAGAAAAGTTGGAAACAAAAATGTTTTATTCGTTCGCAGAAAGGGCTAGAGCCTACTGCTGCGGGTGAATTAATCATTGCTTTTGCAAAAGAAACTTTACAAAGAAAAGAAGAAACATTTGAGGTTATCGCGTCATTAGAAAATAAAGTACATGGTACATTAAAAATTGCCTGTGCAACCATTGTTGGCCAAACATGGTTACCGACTGTATTAAAAGAATACGTAGAACGTTATCCAAAATCTAAAATTTCTTTAATGACGGGGTGGAGTAGCGAGATTGTTAAAGCCCTTCACGAAGGAGAAGCTCACGTTGGAATTGTCAGAGGAGATGTGGACTGGAAGAGTAGAAAACATTACTTGTTTCAAGACCAATTGTATCTTGTGGACCAACAGATTGATGCGATTGAGCAAGTGACCCGTTCAAAACGTCCTTTCATTCAATTTAAATCAGATTCTTCTTACTATATGGAGATTGAACGATGGTGGACGCATCATTTTAGTTATCAGCCAGCTCAACAAATTACGGTAGACCAAATTGAAACTTGTAAGCAACTCGCACTAAACGGTATTGGCTATGCCATCTTACCTTCAATTACACTGAGTGGAGATGAAGAAGTCAATATGATTCCATTGTTAGTGGAGGATGATGAGTTCGCATTATCTCGAGACACATGGTTAATCGGATATGAGTCTGCATTCGAGCTGCAGCAAGTCGCAGCTTTTTCTGAAGTGGTAAATCAACATGCGGAAGTATTAAGGGAAAAAATGAGAACGATTTATTCAAAAACGAGTCAAGAAAAGGGGAAATGAGAATGAATTATCAAGATGTATTAGCTGCTAAAAAACAATTAGAACCGATTGTCTATCAAACACCGATGCTCCATTCAAGTTCACTTGACACAATCTGTAAAAACGAAGTCTACTTAAAAAGCGAGCATTTGCAAAAGACAGGAGCCTTTAAAATTAGGGGAGCTTATAATAGTGTGAAACATGCAGTTGAGCAAGGGGCGACACTTGTTACTGCGGCTTCTTCAGGCAATCATGGACAGGCAGTTGCATTGGCAGCAAAATTATTAGGTATTGAAGCAATCATTGTGATTCCAACTACAGCTGCTGCCTGCAAAGAGCAAGCAATCATGGGCTATGGTGCAACGATTGAACATTGTGGAACGACATCTGAAGAAAGAATTCCAAGAGCAAAAGAAATCGCACAGCAAAGAAACGGAGTATTCATTCCACCTTATGATGACCTCTTTGTAATGAGTGGACAGGGGACTATTGGACTTGAGATTTTAGAACAACTTGAAGATGTACATGCGGTTATTGTTCCTGTAGGAGGTGGTGGTTTAATTTCAGGGATTGCTACTGCAATCAAAACCACACATCCTCATATTAAAATTATTGGTGTAGAACCAGATACTGCGAATGATACCTATTTATCCATGCAAAAAGGAGAACAAGTTCCAATACCAGAAACACATACGATTGCAGATGGCTTACGCACTACCCAACCGGGTCAATTGACATTTCCAATTGTACGGCAGTGGGTCGATGAAATTATCTTAGTCAGTGAAGAAGAAATCAAAGAAGCATTCACATTTGTGTTAGAAAGAATGAAACAATTAATTGAACCTTCTAGTGCAACTACTATTGCAGCATTAATGCATCATAAATTGAATGTAGAAAATGAGAAAGTCGTTGCGGTTATCTCTGGCGGAAACGTCGATGTAGCAATGATCAGTGAATTATTAAGTGAAGTAACAAAAATGGGAGAATGACAATTTGTCATTTTCCCATTTTTATTGCTTTGGATTGTGTGTTTGAGGCAACAGCGTGTAGAACTTTTGGATTTTTCGAAGTCCATACCATGGAAATTGAAAAACTGATAAGTAGGATGAGTGTGCCCACTAAGTAAGGCGCATACATTTTCCAATCAAAAAGTGTACCTGCTAATGCTGGTCCGACCATATTACCTAAACTCATATACGCGTTCATCATACCTGAAGCAAAGCCTTGTCTGTTTTTTGAAGCAAGTTTGGAAACAAGTGTGTTGATGGCAGGGCGTAGTAGGGAAGTAGCGGTTGAGAATATAGTAGCTACTAATAAAATGGACCAAAATGTTGAGGTGAAGATTAAGCTAAACATAGCCACAGCCGCAATCAATAAATTAAGATGGATGATTCTAATTTCTCCAAATTTATTGAATAAAGGCTGAATAAATAAAGATTGGATAATCACACCTACAAATCCACCGACAGTAATAATAATTGCTATTTCAGTTGCTCCATAATTAAATTTTTGATCGGCAAATAAGGATAGAGTTGATTGGAAATTTGCTAAACCAAAAGAAAATACAAACATGACAATGAGTAGAACAAAGTAGTTTTCCTTTGTCGACTCAACCATTTGTTTCAGTAAGCTTGTTTTTTGACTCGCTTGTTGAATTTGTTCAGGTGTAGGTTCAATTGAAGGTAAGAAAAAGAACGATAACACAAAAGCAAATAGTGTGGCACCTGTTGCAAAATAAAGCGGGAAAAGCAAACTAATCTGAGCTAGAAAACCTCCCAAGGCAGGTCCAATCATAAAGCCAAGACTCATTGCTGCAGCAAGCATTCCCATTCCTTTCGCGCGTTTTTCATGGGGAGTGATATCAGCGACAAACGCCATCATGGGTGGGATTAAAAATGCCGAACCAAACCCTGAAAAGAAGCGCGCTACATAGAGCATCCATAATTCAGTGGATAGGCTGAATGCTAATTGTGAGCTTGCATAAATAAGAAGGCCAATTAATATCACTCTTTTTCTACCTTTGCGGTCGGAAAGTCGTCCTGCGAAAGGTGAAAATAAAAATTGACCTAAGGAAAACATTGCGATAATAAAGCCAAGCGCTTGACCTGCAGCACCAAATCCTTTTAAAAAACTGGGCATAATAGGAATGATAAGGCCAATGCCTGCCATGGTGATAAATGTATTAAACATTAAGATAATCATGGCTAATTGTGTACGATTATTTTTCATAAGACACCTCTCTTCATTCACTCAATGTACACTATTTCTTCACAACTTTCATTCCTTTTGCTCCTTCCTTTCACTTGATACAAAAAGACAGACTAGCCGTCGAAATCGTTAGTCTGTCTTTTTCCTCATTGAATATTCATTTTAAATTTTAAAAAATGTTCATTATAAATGCCTAGATTTTTTAAACCTAAATTGCGATACACTTCAAGGTGTTCTCTTAATTCCTCATCTGGATAGTAGCGTTCATCCTCTGTTATTTCAGGATCCATTAAATCTAGTGCCGAACGATTGGGTGTAGAGTAACCAACATATTCTGTATTTTGTGCAGCAATATCTGGTCTAAGAAGGAAGTTTAAGAACGCGTGAGCCCCTTCAATATTTTTAGCTGTACGTGGAATTACAAAGTTATCAAACCATAAATTTGAACCTTCCTCAGGTACAATATAATCAATTTCTTCATTACTATCCATCATATCAGCCGCCTGTCCAGACCAAGTCAATGCAACAGCTGCTTCACGGTTAATCATTAGTTGAGTGACTTCATCCCCAATGATAGCTTTTACATTTGGTCCAATCGTATTCAACTTGTCGACAGCTTGTTGCAACTCATTTGTATCAATAGAATTTAAAGAGTAATGAAGAGAATTTAAACTCATTCCAATGACTTCACGTGCACTATCTACTAAAATCACGCGTTGTTTTAAACTTGGATCCCATAAGTTATCCCAACTTTCAAACGTTTGTCCTTCTAATAAAGTAGGGTTAAAAGCAATCCCTAAGGTTCCCCAGAAATAAGGAATAGAATATTTATTTTTAGGATCAAAAGGGAGGTCAAGAAAATACGGATCTAAATGTTCTAAGTTAGGAAGAAGCGAATGATCAATTGGAATTAATAAATCCTTTTCCATCATCATTTCAATCATATACTCACTAGGAGCAGTGATATCATATGCTGTTCCGCCTTGTTCGATTTTACCCATCATTCCTTCATTTGAATCAAAGGTTTCATAAATGACTTTAATTCCTGTTTCTTGCTCAAATTGTTTAAGAATATCAGGATCAATATAATCTCCCCAATTATATACAGTGATGGAGTCAGTCGTACCGACAGCAGAGCTTTTATCAATTTGTTTAGCGATCAACATCATTGAAAACCCTAGGATGAGAATTGCAATTGCACTAAAACTTATTTTTTTCATTTTCTCACTCCTGACAGATTTGTTTTCGAACGTTTAGAAATAAAGTAATAACCGATAACCAATACAATGGTAACTAAAAATAATAAAGCGGATAGCGCATTAATTGTTAAAGTAACCCCCGTACGTGCCATCGAATAAATCTCTACAGACAAGGTAGAGAAACCATTTCCAGTCACAAAAAAAGTAACTGCAAAGTCATCTAAAGAATAGGTGAGTGCTAGAAAAAATCCTGCAAAAATCCCTGGTTGTATAAAAGGTAAGATGACACGTGTTAAAATATCCTTTTTGGAAGCACCTAAATCAAGAGCCGCATCAATTAAGGAAGTATTCATCTCTAAAAGTTTAGGTAAAACCATGATGACTACAATCGGAATACTAAAGGCTGCATGAGAAATTAAAACAGAAGCAAATCCTAATTTAATTCCTAACATTGTAAATAAAATCAAAAAGGAAGCACCAATGATGACATCTGGACTGACGATTAAAATATTATTAATCGAAAGCACAGCATCCTTTGCCTTCTTATTTTTCATAAAGTAAATGGCTAATGCGCCTAACACGCCAATGGTAGTAGATAAAAGAGCTGAAAATAAAGCGACAATTAACGTATTTAATACGATAACTAAAAGTCGACTATCTTTAAAAACTGCCCCGTAATGTTCAATGGTAAATTGTTCAAAGTTACTCATTGTCCCACCTGAATTGAACGAATAGTAAATTAAATAAAAGATAGGGAGGTAAAGAATAAGAAAAACAAATGCCAAGTAGACTTTTGGCCCATTATTTAGTTTTTGCATGTTTTTTACCTCCAATCTCTTTCGAACGTGTGAGTAACATAATCATAAACATAAATAAGATTAAGAATACTGCGATTGTTGATCCCATTCCCCAGTTTTGGGTCACTAAAAATTGCTGTTCGATGGCAGTCCCTAATGTAATCACTTTATTACCTGCAATTAATCTTGTAATCATAAAGAGAGATAAAGCCGGAATAAAGACAACTTGAATCCCTGATTTGACACCATTTAATGTGAGTGGCCAAATGACCTTTGAAAAAGTTGTCCATTTAGAGGCCCCTAAATCTTTCGCTGCATCAATAAATGAATGATTGAGTTGGTCGAGAGAGTTAAAAATAGGCAAAATCATAAACGGGATAAAGATATAGACAGCAACAAAAACAAAGCTAAAGTCTGTAAATAAAATTTGTTGCTCATTAAAACCTAGCGTTGTAATGAGTCCATTAATTGGTCCTTTGACACCCATAATCCCTATAAATGCATAGGTCTTTAACAACAGATTAATCCAGGAAGGAACAATGACCAGGAGTAACCATAATTGTTTGTGTTTTGTTTTTGTAATGATATAAGCTGTAGGGTATGCAATTAAAAGGCAAAAAAAAGTAATTAAAAAAGCATACCAAAAAGAACTTAGCGTTAAGAGGAAGTAAGTAGAGGAGAAAAAATCTACATAGTTCATTAAAGTAAATTGTCCAGTAATATCAAAGAACGAATAATAGAAAATAAGTCCAATAGGTGCAACTACAAATGCAATCATCCAAATCCAATAGGGAATGGATAAAAAACGGTTCATGATACCTTTATTCATCTTCACCACCTCCGTATGTTTCCATACGCATATCAAATGCTTCCTCCGTTTCATTTAGACGCATGACATGAATATGTTCAGGTTCGAAATATAAGCCAATCGTTTCACCGACTTCAGCTTTTTTTGTAGAGTGAACGAGCCATTCATTCCCATCTTGATCGTAAGTAGAGATTTCATAATGCACACCTCTGAATAATTGTGTATCGACAGTGACATTAATTCTTCCTTCATGAGGTTGAGTGATTGCTAAATCTTCTGGACGAATGATAATATCTACCTTTTCATTCGCTTGTACTCCACCATCCACACATTCAAATTGTTTGCCATTAAATTCAACTAAATAGTCTTGAATCATACGGCCTTCTACAATATTCGATTCTCCAATGAAGTCTGCAACAAAGCGATTAATTGGTTCATCATAAATATCAAGTGGCGTACCAGATTGTTGTATTTTACCTTCGTTCATTACAAAAATCTCGTCACTCATGGCCAATGCTTCTTCCTGATCATGTGTAACGAACACAAATGTTTTTCCAAGAGTTTGCTGCAGTTCTCTTAATTCATATTGCATTTCTGAACGCAGTTTTAAATCTAAAGCGGATAAGGGTTCATCTAGTAAAATTACTTTTGGGTCATTGACAATTGCTCGAGCAATGGCAACACGCTGTCTTTGGCCACCACTCATTTCAGTGATTTCGCGTTGTTCAAAGCCTGCTAAACTAACAAATTTTAAAGCCTCAATCACTCTTTCTTTGATTTCTTGCTCCTTGACTTTTTTTATCCGAAGACCAAATGCTACGTTTTCAAAAACATTTAAATGGGGGAATAAAGCATAATCTTGGAAGACAGTATTGACTTGTCTTTCATTTGCGGGCACGTCATTGATTTTCTTTCCATCAAAAAAGATATCTCCCTTCGTTGCTTCAATAAATCCAGCAATTAATCGAAGGATTGTTGTTTTGCCGCAACCAGAAGGGCCAAGTAATGTGTAAAACTTTCCTTCTTCTAGTTCAAAACTGACATTGTCTAAAATAAGTTTGTCATCTCCATAAGTCATAGAGACATCATTAAATTGGATAATAGGCTTGTTCATTTTGTCACTCCTTATAAGTATGAATCTGTTGCGACGAGTAAAAACTCACTTTCATTGTCTGCAACATTCGAAATTTGGTGATGGTCGATGGCCTCGAAATAGGCAGAGTCACCCTCTGAAACGAACCATTTTTTTTGACCGATACATAGTTCAATTTTCCCTTTCAGTACATAAATAAACGTTTCTGACTCTGAAGGTTCATAGGCTTTAAACGAACCATTTTTTTCGAGTTTAATGAGAACAGGATCCATTTCATTTTCATTTGACCGAGAAATTAACCAGCGAATATCGTACTGTAATTCTTCATTGGTATAAATTGTTTGGTCTTGTTCTGTATAAACAACTTTCGTTAATTTCTTAGGAGAGTCAAAAAATTCTTTAGGGGAAGAACCTAATACTTCTAAAATTGAAAAAAGAGTTTCAATAGAAGGAGAGTTCAAGTCACGTTCAAGTTGAGAAATAAAGCCTTTTGATAAATCAGTTCGTTCACCTAGTTCCTCTTGAGTTAACCCCTTTTGAAGTCGCAATGTTTTAATTTTTCTTCCGATTTCCACATTAAATACTCCTTTATTAGTCGTAAGTTAACTATTAATAAATATTTAATTCATAACTACACGCTTTTGTTTATTAATAGTAAACTATTTGTTTATTTTAACAGTATTAATTATACAAAAAACAGTTAAAAATGCAATTGTTTTTTTAAAAAAATAACAGAAATTCCCTAGATTAGAATCATTATAAGATTTAAATGATTCTAATTGATAATTCTATTCATCTTTGTTATAGTAGGTATTGGAAATGTTAATTCTCATTAACATAAAAAATATTTGGAGGGATTTATCAATGGCAGAACGTATTGTAAACAAACAAGCACCAGCTTTTGAAATGAAAGCAGTCATGCCGAACAAAGAATTCGGTGAAGTAAGCCTTGAAGCAATCAAAAAAGAAGGAAAATGGACAGTATTATTCTTCTATCCAATGGACTTTACATTTGTATGTCCAACTGAAATCATTGCGATGAGCGATAACTACGAAAAATTCACTGAGCTTAACGCTGAAGTAGTGGGTGTTTCTACAGATACAATCCATACACACTTAGCATGGATCAACACAGACCGCAAAGAAGGCGGAATTGGTACATTAAACTACCCATTAGCAGCTGATACTAACCATAAAGTATCTGAAGCGTATGGCGTACTTTTAGAAGATGAAGGAATTGCATTACGTGGTTTATTCATCATCGATCCAGAAGGCGAATTAAAATATCAAGTAGTGTTTGATAACAATATTGGTCGTGACGTAGACGAAACATTACGTGTACTTTCAGCATTACAAACAGGTGGACTTTGCCCAGCAAACTGGAGACCAGGTCAAAACACACTATAATTAATCAAAAACCATACATCTTAAGGGACCCGACCCCCAAAAGTTAGAGTTAAAAAACTAACTTTTGGGGGTGTTTTTATGGCTAAATATAA
>JASLCF010000108.1 GCA_030146155.1 Savagea sp. | reverse complement strand
TGTTCAGACAAACCGAATTGTTCAGGTGTAAACTGCTCACGGATTTCCTGTTTAAATAAGTCGGAGTGAAAGGTAAAAGTAATGATTTTACTCATGTCTACTCATCTCCTGATGGTTAATTAGAGTGACTTGGACTATTTACACTCATCGTAAAGTGGAGGAATGCATGTCCTTCATTCCGCTGAACCGCTTGCTTATAATATAGTAATACGTCTGATAAATCACCATGTATACCGGAGGCATTTGTCATTTCATGATTGAAGACACCGGCTGTTTTTGCGTGTTCTATTTCTTCCATAATCGGTGGGATATAATCAGTAACACCCATTGGGAATAAATAGAATTGGCTTGAAACATACTGACTAGAATGAGGTAATGTCAGTGTGGGTTCATCTGATTCTGCTACATCTGTGATGGGACAATTCATATTGAACATGCCCTGGATCGAGAAGTGTAAATTAGTGACGGCTAAATGTGCAATCATTGTTTCAATGGCAACAAACACATCATCTACCTCGCCGGTCATTAATGTACTCACATCATCTGTTTCTAGCGTGACTGAAGCTGGGTTTTGTTTTACTTTTTCAAGCGCGGCTAAAATATGTTCTTTGTACTGATCAGACATGACACTTAATGTAAATCGAAAATATACAGGTTTCAAAATAATCGCTCCTTTTCGTTTGTAGTGATGAATCAAGATTACTTGTATCATAGCATAACTGTGGAGGGGAGACGAAGAATCATGAAAAAACTGCACTGGCTCAAATGAGCTGTGCAGTTGTTAGTTAAATGAGTAAACCAAAGAGAGAAGAGTCTTTGTTCACTTCACGATAAGGGAAACCAAAAGCTTCTAATCGTTCAGTGAGTCCTTGATAATCTTCTTTTCTTTTCAATTCGATGCCGACGAGGCCTGGTCCGTTCTCTTTATTATTTTTCTTGGTATATTCAAAAGTTGTGATGTCATCATCTGGGCCAAGCACTTCATCTAAAAATTGACGTAATGCACCTGCGCGCTGTGGGAAATCAATGATGAAGTAATAGAGTAAGCCTTCGTATAGTAATGATTTCTCTTTGATTTCTTGCATCCGTCCGATGTCATTGTTTCCTCCGCTCACGATACAAACGACTGTTTTACCTTTGATTTGTTCGCGGTAAAAGTCGAGTGCTGCGATAGGGAGGGCTCCGGCAGGTTCAGCAATAATCGCAAGTTCATTGTACATTTGTAAAATGGATGTACATACTTTTCCTTCAGGTACAGCTACGAGATCGTTGACGCGTTCTTTAGCAATTTCATAAGTGAGTTGGCCGGCACATTGAACTGCTGCGCCGTCTACAAATTTATCAATCGAAGGTAAGTTGAACGGTTCGCCATGTTCGAAAGCGGCTTTCATACTTGAAGCGCCTTCTGGTTCAACGCCAATAATTTGCGTGTGAGGGGAAATGCCGTTCATGTAAGTGGAGACGCCTGCGATTAACCCTCCTCCGCCAATACTGCCAAATACATAATCTATCGGTTCTTCGATGTCATTTAATATTTCGACAGCGACAGTGCCTTGTCCTGCAATGATGTCAGGGTCATCAAAAGGATGGATATAAATTCTTCCTGTTTCTTCTGCGTGTTTAACGGCTTCTTTTGCACAGTCGTCAAATGTATCGCCTGTTAATACGATTTCGATGGCATCTCGTCCAAAAAGTTTAACTTGATTGATTTTTTGTTTAGGTGTGGTTTGAGGCATGAAAATTTTGCCTTCAATGCCTAGGACGTGACAAGAGTAGGCAACTCCTTGTGCGTGGTTTCCGGCACTTGCACAGACAACGCCTGCTATTTTTGCTTCTTGTTCGATGCGTTTCATTTTGTAGTAGGCTCCGCGAAGTTTAAAGGAGCGTACGTGTTGTAAGTCTTCTCGTTTGACGTAAATGGTTGCTCCGTATAGTTCAGAAAGACGGTCATTCTTTTGTAGTGGTGTGTGTGTGACTACGTCTTTTAGTAATTGGTTAGCGATGAGTACGTCTTCAACGGTGACGCGTGATTGTGTTTTGTTCGTCATGAATAACCCTCCAATGTGACTTGAGGAACAGTTTTAAGTTTATTCCTTGTATCAAGATTCAACTATAATAGCATAGTTTGGTATGAAATGAAATGGATTTTTCACAATTGTCAGTCTATTGTGAAAATGAAATCGTTTTCTTTTGTTTTTTTATTTTGAGGGGGCGAAAGTTGTAATCGTCAGAGAGTGACTGGTCACTTTATTTCGCTAGAAGAATATCAATTTTATTTCGAGAATCAGGTCGTAAGTTCTGCGTGGGCTTTTAATTTGCTTTGCGTTTCGGCATACGTGTTCAGCAGGGCGGCAATTCTTATCATATCTTTGAGTGGAGTGTCGTTGATGAATTTGCTTTCCGTTGCAGACTTATGCTTTCTGGAGGGCGGTCAATTTTGCCTCCTCGTCAGGTGTTGTAGGCTTTGATTCAATGTCATTATCCTGTGGGGTCAAAACAGCCCGCTGATCCTCCGAGAGTCAAAGTCTTCCACTTCAAGCAAGTTGTTGGTTTTTAAATGTTGTGAAGATGAAGTAGTAACTTTATTCATTCATGCAATAATTCAACAATAACCTTTTTCTTTTAATCAACTGAGAGAAAGACCTAAAAGCACGCAACACCATTCCATCAATTCGCACCGCCAAAGCGTGACTAGCTCACTTACGTTGTGTGTATCTTATTTGAATGCCTAATCTTTTTATACGATTGGATTGCTCTCGTACTAAAATTTGCCTGGCCACTTTATCTCGCTAGTAGAACATTCAATTTTATCTCGAGAATCAGTTCGTAAGTTCGGCGTGGGTTTGGAAGTTGCTTTCCGTTCCGGCATACGCGTTCAGCAGGGCGGACGGCAATTCTCCTCGACAG
>JASLCF010000055.1 GCA_030146155.1 Savagea sp. | reverse complement strand
TTATAAGAACAAATGTTCTTTCGCGACTGGATATATGGAGTTGCATACGGAAATAAGAGCGAAAACCAAGCCCCTCGTATGCGTAAAATTTCCAAGGTATTGAAACAACATTTTGTATCAGTAGGGTCGGAATGCCCCGAATTCACGCTCGTGGAGAACGCGTAAGACTTGCTTGCAAGCAATGTTCGTGGAAGCGAGAAGCTCCCACTTCAAATTTCGTATGAAATTAAGTGGTGAGTAGTTCACCCCATTACTGGTTAGATGACCGCTTCCCAGGCTGTAAAACAGTTACCAAAATCGGGTGTGCCGATCTTGAACGTCTCATTCATTGGGGTAAACAATACGGCTTACAACCTGAATGGATTGACCCACATCCACTTTACCCGCATTTTGATTGTTTCGGTCACTATGAACGAACGATTTTATTGAATGAGGGATTGAGTGAGCAGTATTATCGGTTTTATCCAGCGTCTTCATCTTAAACATAAAAAATAACCCGTGGCTCAGCTGTTCTGGCCGCGGGTTATTTAGGCTTGTTGATAGTCAAAACGAAGTTCGTTCATTGCTTCATCTAATGTGATATGAAGATCGTGCTCTTGAAAGAACCATACGTCGTGTTGGTCAATATAATAGGTGACGCCATCGTGCTCCACAGAAACAGCAATTTGTTCAGGTTGTTCTTTGCGTACACCGAGTGAAAACCCTTCATGTAAAGGACTAGAGCCTCCGTAACGTGCAAAAAACTGAACATATTCACCTGCTTCTACTTCCATTTCTTGATCGAACCATTGAAACGCTTCTTCTGAAATTTGAATGTGCATTCGATTCACCTCATTCGTTAAATTTTGACCTTTGATTCTGTACCATTCCGTATACGTGCAATGTTTTCCCGATGTCTATAAAAAATAAACAACGCCATACAAATCACAATAATGGAAAAGGCGATATCTCCCGTCCTCAACCATTCAACAATGGCGATAACAATACCAATTCCTGCAACAATCATTGAGGATAGGGAAACCATTTTTGTGACTTTAATACAAATTAAGAAGATGACTAGTAATAAAAAAAAGACAAGTGGTGCGTAGCCAAGCAATACCCCAGCACTGGTCGCGACTGCTTTGCCCCCTTTGAAACGAGCAAAGAGCGGAAACATATGTCCGACTACCGCAAATACCCCTACGATAATTGTCTCCACTGGTAGGGGTTGAAACACCGCTAGTCCAGCGATTAACACAGCAGCTGTTCCTTTAAAGATATCCAGTAAAGTGACGACGATTCCCGCTTTTTTTCCGAGGACACGAAATGTATTCGTTGCGCCAAGGTTTCCACTCCCATGTTCTCGAATATCTGTGGAAAAGAAAAGTTGGCCCACCCAAAGTGCGGATGGAATGGATCCTAATAAATAGGCGATCAGTATAGCTAATAATAAGTTCATAGCGTACCCCTTTTTGGTAAAGATAGTGTCGCCTTCAGTTTATCAGAAGTTCTAAATGTGAACAACCATTCGCGTCTTTCCTTTGGTAATCTTTTGATATCTGATTGATTTTTAAGAATTTGTTTTATACAATGAATGTTCAATTTAACGCCTTGCAATAGCTAACTGGCATTCAAAAGGAAACGCAACAAACATCATTTGCAGAATAGCTAGAGCACAAACATTGATTTGACAATGTTTCATTCACTCGTACATAATAGAGATAAGAACATTTGTTCATGGAGGTTTTGAAGTGGCAAAAACAGACAAGCAATTTACTTATGACGATGATGCGATTCAGGTACTCGAAGGATTAGATGCTGTACGTAAACGACCAGGTATGTACATCGGTTCAACCGACACGCGTGGACTGCATCATTTAGTCTATGAAATCGTCGACAACTCAGTGGATGAAGCACTCGCAGGGTTTGGAAATGAAATCATTGTGACGATTCATCCAGACAATTCTGTATCGGTACAAGATTTTGGTCGGGGCTATCCTACAGGCATGCATCAGACGGGCAAGCCGACCGCAGAAGTCATTTTAACCGTCTTACATGCGGGAGGAAAGTTTGGCCAAGGAGGCTATAAAACGAGTGGAGGATTGCACGGTGTAGGAGCTTCTGTCGTCAATGCCTTATCTGAACGGCTTGTAGTAACGATTCACCGTGAAGGTAAAGTGTATCAACAAATTTTTGTTAATGGAGGAAAACCAGAGACGACACTCGAAGTGATAGGAACAACGAAAAAAACAGGCACGACTCTCCATTTTCATCCGGATCCAACCATTTTTTCAACAACTAAATACAATTTTGAGACGATTAAAGAACGTTTAAGAGAATCAGCTTTTTTATTAAAAGGCGTTCGTTTCACATTAATTGATGAACGACACGACAAGGAAGAGTCGTTTTTTTATGAAGACGGTATCGTTTCATTTGTAGATTATTTGAATGAAGAAAAAGACACCATGCATGAAGTGGTTGATTTAGAAGGGGAAGCGGAACAAATTGAAGTCGAATTTGCGATGCAGTTCAATGACGGCTACTCCGAAACCTTACTTTCCTTTGTCAATAACGTGCGTACAAGTGACGGTGGAACGCATGAAACGGGTGCGAGAACTGCCATTACTCGTGTGTTCAATGAATATGCGAAGAAAACGGGTTTGTTGAAAGAGAAAGATAAAAACTTAGAAGGTGCAGATATTCGTGAGGGAATGACGGCTATTTTATCTGTGCGTATCCCTGAAGAGTTATTGCAATTTGAAGGACAAACGAAGGGGAAACTAGGGACGAGTGAAGCACGTACTGCGGTCGATCAAGTCATCAGTCAACAACTCACGTACTATTTGGAAGAAAATGCAGAAATCAGTGCGACTTTAATCCGTAAGGCCATCCGTGCACAACAAGTTCGTCTAGCGGCTCGTAAGGCGAGAGAAGATGCTAGAAGCGGTAAAAAACGCAAACGTACGGATACACTCCTTTCTGGTAAACTCAGTCCTGCACAGTCAAAGAACGCTTCTAAGAATGAATTGTATTTAGTCGAGGGAGATTCAGCAGGTGGTTCGGCTAAACAAGGTCGAGATCGGACGTTCCAAGCGATTTTACCGTTACGAGGAAAAGTCTTAAATACGGAAAAAGCGAAATTAGAAGATATTATGAAAAATGAAGAAATCAACACGATTATCCATGCCATTGGTGCAGGTGTCGGTTCTGATTTTACGGTAGAAGATGCGGCATATGATAAAGTTATCATTATGACGGATGCTGATACAGACGGGGCTCATATTCAAGTCTTGTTGTTAACTTTCTTTTATCGGTATATGAAGCCACTTGTAGAGGCGGGAAAAGTATTCATTGCAATGCCTCCTCTTTATAAAGTGTATAAGGGTGTCGGACGGAAAGAAAAGTTCGAATACGCTTGGACGGAAGCAGAGTTACAAGCAGCAAGTAAACGCATTGGTAAAGGCTATGAAATTCAGCGTTACAAAGGGCTAGGGGAGATGAACCCTGATCAATTATGGGATACGACGATGAATCCTGAGACACGTACGTTGATTCGTGTGACGATTGAAGACCCCGCACAATCAGAGCGTCGTGTGACGACATTAATGGGTGACAAAGTCGAACCGCGTCGAAATTGGATTGAAGAAAATGTTGATTTCAGCTTAACGGATGATGTGAACATTTTAGAGAACGAAATGATTCATGTGGAAGGTGAGAATGAATGACAAGTTCAGAACAATTTCAAGATTTACCGTTAGAAGAAGTCATTGGCGACCGTTTTGGACGCTATAGTAAATACATTATTCAAGATCGTGCATTACCTGATGCGAGAGATGGTTTAAAACCCGTTCAACGTCGTATTTTGTATGCGATGTTACGAGATGGGAATACCCATGAAAAAGCATTTCGTAAATCGGCAAAAACAGTCGGTAACGTCATTGCCAACTACCATCCACACGGTGATACTTCAGTGTATGATGCGATGGTACGAATGAGTCAGCACTGGAAACTGCGTCATGAATTAGTGGAAATGCAAGGGAATAACGGGTCAGTTGACGGCGATGGTGCGGCAGCGATGCGTTATACGGAAGCGAGATTATCCTCTATTTCACAGCAGTTACTGAAAGATATTGAGAAAGAAACCGTTGATTTCATTTATAACTTTGATGATTCTGATCAAGAGCCTACTGTCCTTCCAGCACATTATCCGAACTTGTTAGTGAATGGTTCGACAGGGATTTCAGCAGGTTATGCGACAGATATTCCACCACATGCTTTACATGAAGCAATTGATGCGGTGTTAATGCGACTAGACAATCCTGAAGTGACTGTACCAGAGCTCATGACGGTGATACATGGCCCAGATTTCCCAACAGGTGCAATTATCCAAGGGGAGGAAGGGATTCGTCAGGCGTATGAAACAGGGCGTGGACGGATTATCGTGCGAGCGAAATCAGTGATTGAACCTTTAAAAGCAGGCAAGTCACAGATTGTCATTACTGAAATTCCTTATGATGTCAATAAAGCCAATTTGGTGAAGAAAATTGATGAGGTACGCATTGATAAAAAATTAGAGGGCGTTGCAGAAGTGCGTGATGAATCTGACCGTACGGGTGACCGTATTGTGATTGAATTGAAAAAAGATGTCGACGGGGAAGGAATTCTGAATTATTTCCTCAAAAACACGGATTTACAAATTACGTATAACTTCAATATGGTTGCGATTCATAATCGTCGACCGACTTTAATGAGTTTACCGATGCTTTTAGATGCTTATATTGCGCATCAAAAAGATGTAGTGACGCGTCGTACAACATTTGATATTAAAAAA
>JASLCF010000040.1 GCA_030146155.1 Savagea sp. | reverse complement strand
GGCTTGTTTTAAGTAAGAAAGCGTCCGATTGGAACGGAGATGAATTGTGTGATGGATTTTTTATTTATCCCCACAAACATTTTACTCATACTTTCAGATGGCATGTGCAGTTTTTTTATAGGTAGTATTTCAAAAGGACGGGGCATTTATTAGTCAATGGCTGGTTTCCCTCTTTTCATCCCTCAATTTTTTTAGTCCCTTTCAAATTCACAAAAAATTTACAATAAAAATACAGTAATTGTAAAACACTTCATTTATAATAAGGGTAGTAAGACTTTGTAACTCATTCTAATTTGAATCTATATTATCTTGAGGGGGATGTCCTATGCCAAGAACTACAGACCGAATGTTAAGAAGAGTGAAAGACGTATATTTGTATATCTCAGAAAATGAGCCTGTTTCTACTGAACTTCTAGTTGAAGAATTTGGTGTCACACGACGGACGATTCAAAGAGATTTAAATATTTTACAATACAACGAGCTTGTTCAAAGTCCACTTCGAGGAGAATGGACAACTACTGACATTGAAGTTGAAATTTATTCGTAGTCAAAAATCTAATACGTAAGCCAATTACTTTATATGGATAAGGAAAAGTCAAGCCGTCATCATCTACGGCTTGACTTTTAGTTTATACGCCCGCTGCTTCTATATCTTGTAGTAAGCAGCTAAGTTCTTCATCTGTTAATTCACGATATTCACCTAATGCCAGTGACTCATCCAATTTTAGTGATCCCATCGAAACTCTTTGTAGATGGAGCACTTCATTATCAATGGCATGGACCATTCGTTTCACTTGATGAAATTTCCCTTCTGTAATAGTCACACGGATAATTAAATCGTCAACCGTACGTTCTAACACTGCTGGCTTTGTCATAAACTCTTCTAATTGAATCCCTTCCGCAAACCGCTTCACATCTTCTTCATCTATTGGATGTTTTACTTTAGCCATATAAGTTTTAGCAATATTATTTTTGGGTGTTAATAATTGATGGGCTAGTTTCCCGTCGTTTGTTAATAGCAATAATCCTTCTGTATCCTTATCTAAACGCCCTACTGGAAATGGTTCAAAGTGGCGATCTTCTTCAATTAACAAATCGATAACGGTTTGATCCATTTTATCCCATGTTGCTGAAATCACATCTGCTGGCTTATTCATCATCAGATAGAGAAACTCTTTATATTCCACACGTTCACCATACACTGTGATTGAATCTTCTTCAGGATTTACTTTTTGATTCGCAGATTTAATCACTTCACCATTCCACATGACTGCCCCAGACTTTAACAATTGCTTTACTTCTTTTCGAGTACCGTAGCCCATATGAGCTAATAATTTATCAAGACGCATGCCTATTATCCTTTCCGCACTAATTTTTGTTTTAAACGGTCTAATTGATTACCAAATAATCGCTGCATTAGCCCTACTTTTAAGGTCAAATAACCATAAACGACCACTCCTACTGTCGCACCTATCAATACATAAAGTAAAGCCAAACCTTTCGTCTCCGCTATCGCAAATTGATGTAAGAAGCGTGTGACCATCCAAACTACGCCAAACATCATCAAGCTCAGGATAACAATTAATGTCGTGCGACGAATCACTAAAGATGAACGATAATGAATTGATTTTGATATGATAATTATATTTAAGCTAATCGTAATTACATAACCAATTGTAGTTGCTGCAATTGCTCCCGTCGTTTGGAACCATTGGATCATTGGAATATTAATCACTACTTTAACGAGTAACCCCAATAATGAAGTGAAAATAATCCATCGGTGTCGATCAATACTTTGTAAAATAGCCGCTGTAACAGATGCCAAGCCAAAAAGAATGGCTACAGGCACATAATGCGTTAATATTTTCGAACCATACTCATCGTATTCAAAAAATAATGTATAAATTTCACTAGACAATACAATAATCCCTAGAACCATTGGAATCGTTAGGAAAAACATGATTTGAAATATTTTATCTAATGTACTTCGCATTTCATCTGCTTTTTTATTTGTAAAGTATTCTGTAATCACAGGAATCAGTGCCATTGAGAAAGCTGTAGCAACCATTACTGGAATCATGACGACCTTATGGGTGAATAAGTTAAGAACAGTTAAATACATATCTGTTTGACTACCTAGTCCAATAGAAACCATTGATTTATTAAATGTAATCATATCGACAAATTGATAGAGTGGATTAATTACGCCGATTAGAACGAATGGTACAAGTGACGCGAACACTTCTTTATACATCTCAAAAAAAGAAACTTTTTCGCCTGAATAAACACTCGTTGCACGTAACCTATCAAACTCATCCACATTCGCTTTCCAATACTTGTATAAAACAGCTAGGCCGGCAAGCGCTCCTATAAAAGCAGCAAAAACAGCGAAGTTCATTGCATGTTCGGTTGTATCCTTCAAAATATACACGACAAATGAGGTGCCCGTTAAAACAAATGCGATTCTTACAATTTGCTCAACGAGTTGAGATACAGCAGAGGGTTCAAACATCTTATAGCCTTGAAAGAATCCACGAACAATACTCAAGGTTGGTACAACAATTAATGCAAAACTAACCCACCGAATGACTGTAGCAATTTGATCTATGGTATAAATTTGTTCATTCTCTTTGATGACGAGCCCTGCGATATAATCCGATAACGAGAATAATACTAAAAAGCTCGTAATCCCCGTAAACATCATAATCCCAATTCCTGATTTTAATAAGCGACGTCCTGTTTCATAGTCACCTAGGGAATTGTATTTGGAAACATACTTTGAAATCGCTAAAGGTGCTCCTGATATAGCGATAGATAAAAACAAATTATACGGAATATAGGCATACTGGTAGAGTCCCATACTCTCTTTTCCAATAATAGAATAGAGTGGAATTACATAAAGTAAACCTAATGCTTTCGATAAAAATAAGCCAATACTCAGTATGGCTGTTCCACGAATAATATTCGACGACATGTCACTTTCCCACCATTCTCTTTCATTACTCATATAGTTTACATCTCAATGCTTTATTATACAATTAATCCTTATAAATTCTTGAATTTTTTATGTCTACAACTATTCATCAGAATGTGAATACGTTATGCTATTGACAGAGGAAGTGAGCAAATGAAAAGAAATTTGGATACCATTGTTATTGGAGGCGGTCCTTCTGGGCTGATGGCAGCCATCGCCGCTGCAGAAGAAGGACAATCTGTCATTTTATTAGAAAAAGGAAAAAAGTTAGGGACAAAATTATTAATTTCAGGGGGTGGGCGATGTAATGTAACGAATCGTCTTCCTCTGGAAGAAATGATTGTTAATATACCTGGGAATGGGAAATTTTTATATGGACCCTTTGCCGTTTTCAATAACTTACAAATTATTGACTACTTTGAGCAATTAAATGTTCCATTAAAAGAAGAAGACCATGGACGAATGTTTCCTGTGTCTAACCGAGCAAAAGATGTCTTACAAGCTCTTCTTGGAGAAATTCAACGATTAAATATTGATGTTTATCTTGAAACAAAAGTTAAAAAATTATTAATGAATGATGAAAAAGTGTTCGGAGTACGTCTGGAAAATGGTGAAGAAATAGTAGCAGAAGCTGTCATCGTGGCCGTAGGAGGAAAAGCAGTCCCTCAAACAGGAAGTACAGGTGACGGCTACCCTTGGGCCGAGCAAGCTGGACATACCATTACGCCACTTTTCCCAACAGAGGTACCATTACTTTCAAATGAAGAGTTTATCAAAAGTAAAACATTACAAGGATTGGCTTTAAGAGATGTTGCTGTTTCAGTACTAAATAAAAAAGGGAAAGTTTTGGTTGAACATCGCATGGATATGCTTTTTACTCACTTTGGATTAAGTGGTCCCGCCATTTTAAGATGTAGTCAATTTGTAGTCAAAGAGCAAATGAAGACGAAAGGGCAACCTGTCACAATTGAAATCGATTCTCTTCCCGAGCAAAATGAAGAAGAAGTATTTCAATTTTTAAAATCGACGGTTAAAAGTAATCCTAAAAAAAGTTTAAAAAATAGCTTAAAAGGGATTGTTGTTGAACGTTGGTTACTTTTTCTATTGGAGCACTCTGAAATAGATGCAGACATTCAAGGAGCTAGTGTCTCTAATGAACAACTACGCACACTGGCTAAATATTTCAAGCATTTTTCTGTACAAGTTACGGGTACTCAATCAATGGAAAAAGCTTTTGTTACAGGTGGTGGCATCAAAACAAAAGAGTTAAATCCTAAAACAATGGGGTCTAAATTGAAAAAAGGACTTTATTTTTGTGGAGAAATCATCGATGTCCATGGCTATACAGGAGGCTATAACATCACTTCAGCATTAGTTACTGGACGAGTGGCCGGGTTAGCTGCTCGTGAACGAAAATAACAGATATTCTTACATGTAAACTAAAAATCCTCATTGCAAAAATTTGCAATGAGGATTTTTAGTTAGAGATGCTGCGTTTCTTTCTTAGTTGTAGGACCAATCAGATTAAAAAAGATATTCAATACAATCGCAGTAGTAGCGGCTGCTATAATCCCATTTGATGTTAATATTTTTATACCTTCTGGTAAAGAGGCAAAAATCTCAGGAACAACTGAAACGCCTACACCTAAGCCAATAGCAATAGCTGCAATCATCGCATTTTCATTTGATTCGGTTACTGCTGGTGCTAACATTTTAACGCCTTGCGTAATGACCATGCCAAACATGGCAAGCATTGCCGCACCAAGAACTGCTTTCGGTATAATTAAAGTTAAGGCTGCTAATTTCGGAATAAATCCTAAGAGAATTAACATCACGCCAGTTATGACGATTACTCCTCGGCTTTTCACACCAGAAACTTGTGTAAGACCTACGTTTTGTGAAAATGTGGTATACGGGAATGCATTAAAAACACCACCGATAATTGAAGCCAAACCTTCAGAACGATAACCTCTTGCTAAATCCTTTCCTTTTAACTGACGATCACAAATATCTCCTAACGCAAAATAAACGCCCGTCGACTCTACTAAAGAAACCATTGCGACAAGTGTCATCGTTAAGATAGCAGACCAATTAAAAGTAGGTACACCGAAGTAAAAAGGTTGTACCATATGGAATACACTCGCTTCTGTGACTGGCGAGAAATCAACTGCTCCGATGATAATCGCAAGGACTGTACCCCCAATCATTCCTAATAGAATAGCAATCGCTCGAATAAAGCCAGTAAAGAACCGATAAATAATTAAGATGATTGCTAAAGTAATAAAAGCAAGTGCTACATTTTCACCGCTGGCAAAATCTGAAGCACCAAGCCCACCCGCCATATTGTTTACTGCGACAGGTAATAATGAGATACCAATAGTTGCGACCACTGTTCCTGTTACAACTGGTGGAAAAAAACGAACCAACTGCCCAAAAAAGCCTCCAATTAAGAAGATAATCGCTCCAGAAGCAATGATTGCTCCATAAATTGCAGTGATGCCATTTTCATTTCCAATCATAATAATTGGTGAGACGGCTGTAAAAGTACATCCTAGAACAACTGGCAAACCAATTCCGATGATTCTTCCAGAATAAACTTGTAGTAAAGTGGCCACTCCACACATTAGAATATCGATGGCTACAAGGTATGTCATTTGTTGCGAATTAAAGCCTAGTTCTGTTCCAATAATAATCGGAACTAATATAGCACCTGCATACATCGCTAATAAATGTTGTAAACCTAATGCCGTACTTTGAAAAAATTTCACTATTGTCCTCCTTATGACAATCACACCATATGAGGTAGAGGAACGTTGCGAAACGAAAGAAAGCGCGTGGTTATACGCACTTTTCCTACTACTCATAGTCGACTCATTTCCGGTGAGTCGGTAGAAACTCTTTTAGCCAATTCTAAAAGATTATATGAGTGATCGATTCATTTGATTCAATCATTATAACAAGGTTTAAAATTCACACCAAGTTCTTATTTGCATAAACTTGTGAACAATTCATTACAATTGTTGTTCCAGAATGATCATATCTATTAATAATCGACCACGATCAATTACTGGTTGTTCGTAGTGGGTAACAAAAAAATTAGGGATTCTCGACACGACCTTGAACCCACATGCTTCATAAAAAGAAATATTTACGCCATTATCTCCTGTGCCTACTCTTAATTGTTCACCTTGATACATAACCAACAGCTGCCTAAGCAACTGTTTACCAAAGCCTTGTCCACGATACTTTTCTTCTATTGCAAAATTTTTCAGTTCAATGTAGCCCTCTTCTTTTGTAAATACGGCTATTCCAATGACTTGCTGGTCAATACAGCCAATATAACAATCTCCCCGATTGATATATTGATTAATTTGAGCTTCTGATTCGTCAGCTTGTAATAACAAAGGAAGCCATCTTTTTTTATTTTCTGTCACCTGAATAATTTTCATTCTATATCTCCTAAAAAAATACCGCTATTCAATGTCTCATGAACAGCGGTATACCTTTTTTTTAATTAGCAACAATATTAACTAATCTACCAGGCACTGCGATTACTTTTCTAATCGTTAATCCCTCTATTGATTCTTTGACACGTTCGTTCTCTAACGCCACTGTTTCTAATTCTTCTTTAGAAATGTCTTTTGCTACTTCCAATTTCGCTCGAACTTTTCCATTCACTTGAACAACAACCTCAACTGTGTCATCCACTAATTTTGAAGCGTCGTAAGTTGGCCATGGTGCATAAGCAATCGAGTCCTCTTCTCCAAGTGCCTGCCAAATTTCTTCAGCCATATGAGGAGCGATAGGAGAAAGTAAATTAATAAATCCTTTTACATACGCTGTAGGAATCGTGTCTACTTTGTAAGCTTCATTAATAAAGATCATCATTTGAGAGATAGCTGTGTTATTATGCATTGCAGCAAAATCATCCGTAACCTTTTTCACTGTTTGATGATATACCTTTTCTAATGGGCCTCCCACATCACCTTGTACTTTTTCATTTAACTGACCTTCTTCATTCATAAACAGGCGCCAAACGCGATCTAAGAATCGACGTGCGCCATCTACTCCAGTCGTCGTCCACTCTTTTGCTGCATCAAGCGGACCCATAAACATTTCATACAAACGAAGAGTATCCGCACCATGTGAAGCAATGATTTCATCAGGATTAATTACATTTCCTAGTGATTTAGACATCTTAATGTTTCCTTCTCCAAGAATCATCCCTTGATTATAAAGCTTTTGGAAAGGTTCCTTTGTAGGAACAACTCCTAAATCATACAACACTTTATGCCAAAAACGTGCATAAAGTAAGTGAAGTACAGCATGTTCTGCTCCTCCAACATAAATATCAACCGGTAACCAGCGTTTCAACAACTCTGGATCTGCGATAGCTTCTGAATTATGAGGGTCGATATAACGTAAGTAATACCAACTACTTCCTGCCCATTGTGGCATTGTATTCGTTTCACGACGACCTTTCATGCCTGTTTCTGGATCAACTACATTGACCCATTCTTCAATATTTGCTAACGGAGATTCTCCTGTCCCTGAAGGATGGATATTTGTTGCTTTTGGTAATTCTAAAGGTAATTGTTCTTCTGGAACAGGTGTCATTGTTCCGTCTTCCCAATGAATCATAGGAATAGGCTCTCCCCAATAACGTTGACGTGAGAATAGCCAATCTCTTAAACGATAAGTAACTTTCCCTTCTCCCGTTCCTTGTTCTTCAAACCATTCGATTGCCTTAGCAATGGCTTCTTCTTTTTGTAGGCCATTTAAAAAATCAGACTGAACAAGTACGCCATCTTCTGTGAAGGCTTCTTTTTCAATATTGCCTCCAGACACAACTTCAACAATTGGTAAATCAAATGCTTTTGCGAATTCATAGTCACGTTCATCATGTGCAGGAACCGCCATGATTGCACCTGTACCATAACTTGCTAATACATAATCTGCAATCCAAATTGGCATTTTCTCTCCACTTGCTGGGTTAATCGCATAAGCACCTGTAAATACTCCAGTTTTTTCTTTTGATAATTCAGTTCTTTCAAGGTCTGATTTTGATTTAATGGAATCAATATATGCTTCAACCGCTTCTTTTTGAGCTTCTGTTGTAATTTCTTTGACTAATTTATGCTCTGGAGCGAGTACAGCATAAGTTGCTCCAAAAATAGTATCAGGTCTTGTGGTAAATGCTTTAAAATGGTGAGTTGTTCCCTCAATCGCAAATGTTAATTCTGCTCCTTCAGAACGACCAATCCAGTTTCTTTGCATTTCTTTTAAACTCTCTGGCCAATCTAATTCATCTAAGTCTTCTAATAGACGATCTGCATAGGCCGTTATTTTTAGGACCCATTGACGCATTGGTCGGCGCTCAACAGGATGGTTACCACGTTCTGATAAACCATCGATGACTTCTTCATTTGACAATACAGTTCCTAGTGCAGGACACCAGTTGACTGGTACTTCATCGATATAAGCTAAGCCCATTTTATACATTTGAACAAAAATCCATTGTGTCCATTTGTAATATTCAGGGTCTGTTGTATTGATTTCTCGGTTCCAATCATAGGAGAAGCCTAAGTCTTTCATTTGACGCTTAAATGTTAAAATATTTTTTTCTGTGAATTCAGCTGGGTCATTACCTGTATCTAAAGCATACTGTTCTGCAGGCAAGCCAAAAGCATCCCATCCCATCGGATGTAACACATTATAACCTTGTTTACGTTTAAAAGAGCTTAAAATATCTGTTGCAATATAACCTAGTGGATGTCCCACGTGTAATCCTTGTCCTGATGGATAAGGGAACATATCTAGTGCATAAAACTTTTCCTTAGAAGGGTCATCCGTCGTTCGATACGTTTGATTGTCCTCCCAGTATTGACGCCATTTACTTTCGATTGCCTTGTGATTGTAAGCCATTGATAAAATCCTCCTCTATAAATAAAAAACTCTCGCCCCTTATTAACATAAGGGGCGAGAGATTATTCCAATTCCCGCGGTACCACCCAAATTGACAGTCAAAACTGTCCAACTCGAAGCGATATCGTGGCTAACGGTAGATGATTCTACTTGCTCCGTGGCGAGTTCATATGTCCATTTTATGGTCTTGCACCTACCGACCACTCTCTGTAAAAAAGGAGTATACTACTATTCCACATCTTCGCATCATATGATTTCATTCCATAATAGCTTAAATATTCTGAATTGACAAGTGGCTAATTCAATTCTTTTTCTTCTTTTCTTAAAGGCACATCATAAAAAACAGTTGTAAAGAATGTAATCACTAATAAAGAAGTCAGAATTAAAATCATTGTATGCATATCATATAGGTCTACAAAGAATCCCCCTGCTACAGGACCAATCATCTTTCCTACTGTAGCTGCAGAATTGACAATTCCTTGATAGAATCCATTGCGTCCCTTTGGCGCGATTTGACTTGCGATTGTGGGAATAGCTGGCCATAATAAAATTTCACCGAATGTTAAAATAACCATCGCTATTAAAAACTCTGTAAATGTTTCTGCAAAACTCACCAACACAAATGAACCTACAAAGATGAATAAACCAATCAACATTTGCACTTTCAATTGATGTTCAAATCTCCTTACCAAAGGTGCAATAATAGGTTGCCCTAAAACGATAACTACTCCGTTCACCGTCCAGATCAAACTATACTGAGTTAATGTGATGCCTAAGTCTAAGGCATGCGTGGAAACTGTTGTGGACCACTGTGAATAAATAATCCAAGTGATTAAATAACCTCCTGATAAAATGAGTAAGGCATAAAAAGGTGCTTTTTTTCTAATTTTTTTACTGGCTGTAATCACGTTAGAGGTTACTACATCATTGGTAACCATTGTGCGGTAACCGAAATAAGCAATCAATGTAAAAATAACATAAAAGAACAAATTCGCGCTGAAAATAGCTTCCATATTTCTAGCAGCTACTAGGCCGGCTACTGCAGGTCCTATCGCTACCCCAACGTTATTAGCCAGGTAAATTGCATTAAAAGCTTTACGACCGCCCTCTGGCCAAACTGCTCCAATCATTGCATACATACTTGGAAAGACTATACCACCACTAAACCCAAGAATCGTTAACAAACCTACATAAGGGACAAAATCATGTCTAAAGACAAGGCCAATCAATGCAATGATGGAAACGATATTTCCTAACATAATCGTTCGGTAGCCCCCGATTTTATCAAAAAGGACGCCCCCTAGTAAATTACCAATCACACCCGCACCCGCATTGGCCATCAGTACAAAACCAGCCACTGTCAAAGACTTCCCAAGATATTCATGCATATAAATTGTGTTCAGTGGCCATAAAAATGAGTTCCCCACCACATTGACAAACATTCCAATAATCAATAACCACGCACTTCTTGGCATATTCATCCCCCTCTCGTTTTCGTTATAGACAGTGTAACGTTCTTTCAAGAAAAGAAAAAGAGCTTTTAAAACTTTTCTTATATTTATCCTTGAAGTCGTATAGGAAGACCAATTAAGTAAGCGCCCATCCTCCAATACTTTGCATGAATTAACTATTTTCTTTAAAAGAAAACCACAAATTGCTTGAACAACACCTGCATTCAAACTGAAGAAGAGAGTTCAACTGGTTCAAAGCATACAACCCAAAAATCAATTCCGATTAGGGCCTATTCCTACTCCTCTTCAATTATTTTTCATGTATAATATGAATAGATGATGGAAAGAAGAGTGATTGAAAGAATGAAAACTATACAATTCCCTTTTCCTAGTGATGGAAAAAGGTATCATACGTGGAATAGTCATTTACGACACACATTTGGTAAAAAGATTGCCAAAATTTCTTTAGATGCGGGATTTGACTGTCCGAATAGAGATGGAACCGTAGCACACGGAGGCTGTACTTTTTGTAGTGTAGCAGGTTCTGGTGATTTTGCTGGCGATCGAGTGGATCCGATTGCTGTTCAATTCCAAACCATTAAGGCCCGTTCAAAAGAAAAATGGCAAGATGCACAATACATTGCTTTTTTTCAAGCCTATACCAATACACATGCTCCGCTTCCTGTGCTGAAAGAAAAATTCGAAGCTGCATTACAGTTACCCGGAGTCATCGGCTTATCAATAGCAACTAGACCCGATTGTTTACCAGAAGACGTATTAGATTATTTAGCGGAATTAAATACACGCACGCACCTTTGGGTTGAGTTAGGTTTACAAACGATTCATGAAGAAACAGCAACACTAATTAACCGTGCACACACTTTCCAAACCTACATAGAAGGGGTAGAACAATTAAGAAAGCGAAACATTTCAATTGTTTCCCATATTATTAACGGGCTACCTGGAGAGTCTATTGAGATGATGATGGAAACTGCACGTGAAGTGGCTAAACTCGATATTCAAGGACTTAAAATTCATTTACTTCACCTACTAAAGGGAACGCCAATGGTCAAACAATATGAAAGAGGAAAATTGCAATTTTTAACCAGAGAAGAATATATTCAATTGGTAGTGGATCAATTAGAATTAATGCCGCCACATGTTGTTATTCATCGAATCACTGGAGATGGTCCGGTAAAAGATTTAATTGGACCGATGTGGAGTGTATCGAAATGGGAAGTACTCAATGCCATTGATCGAGAACTTGAAAGACGAGAAAGTTATCAAGGTAAAGGAGTCTTACAATGAACCAAAATATAATTATTCATCGAGTGTTACCTATGACCAAACGTCTTATTCAACGTGTAACAAAGGAAGGTGATTTAGTTGTAGATGCCACAGCTGGCAACGGGAATGATACACTTTTCCTTGCAGAAACAGTTGGACCTTCTGGAAAAGTATTTGCTTTTGATATTCAACAAGAAGCCCTAAATGCAACGAAACAACGCTTAATCCAACATGACTGCTTAGAGCAAGTTGAACTGATTTGTGATAGTCATGCGAATGTTGGCCACTATGTAAAAAAGCCAATTAGCGGTGCAATGTTTAATCTAGGCTACCTACCTTATAGTGAAAATTCATCTGTTGTTACTCAAGCAGAATCAACTATTGCAGCGATTGACACTATGCTAGACTTATTAAAAAAAGATGGAATTCTCACTGTATCCGTTTATGATGGACATCCTGGTGGTCCCGAGGAGCGAGATGCCCTACTTCAGTATGTACGCACATTATTTCAAAAAGACGTCCATGTAGCGAAATATGAATTGCTTAATCAACGCAACAATCCACCTTTTTTACTTGCTTTCGAAAAAATGCGCGATTTCAATACACACGAACGAATGAAAAGCTGACAGAGTAGTCAGCTTTTTTTTGTAACAAAAATTAAAGTTAGAACACTAACTGATAAGGCGAATAGAAAGGAGGAGGCATGTGAACGATTTAGAGCGAGCCTATACAGAAGTGCAGCCAAAATTGTTTCGTTATTTTCTAGCACAACTTTATGATCAAACAAAAGCAGAAGATTTAACCCAAGACGTTTTTTATACGGCTTTAAAACGTCTACATACTTTTCGGGGAGAGTCGTCCTTAGAAACATGGCTTTTCGCTATCGCTCGTTTTCACTTACTCAACTACATCCGGTCAAAGAAGAAAGAGCCCATTCTAGAAGAAGATTGGGGATTACAAGTAGCCTGTGAAAGTGCAGAAGATGAATGGTTGAGTCAACAAAATACCAAGACTATCCTTACATTTATTCAAACGCTATCCTCTCCTCCTAAAGAAGTAATGAGTTTACGCCTATTCGGAGAACTCTCTTTTGCTGAAATTGGACAATTGCTAGGTAAAAGTGAGACCTATGTCAGAGTGATTTTTCATCGTACAAAACAAAAACTACAACAACGAATGGAGGAATGAGGATGGACTCATGCAAAATTGCAGAGGATTTACTGCCATTATATGTGGACGACTTATTGCAAGATGAAACAAAACAATGGCTAGAAGAACATCTAATCACTTGTTCTTCATGCCAATCTGTTTTAAAGCAAATTAAAGAACCGATTCTTATCGATTTACCTAACCCGAATGAACATGCCGCAAAAACAATGAAAAAAGCGCAAAATAAAATCAAAATGTATGAATTCATTTTAATCTCTTTAGCATTCTTATTAGCTATGCGTACAACAGTTGTTCCAGAATTAACTTTTAATGGTTTATGGGCATACGCCTTGTTAGGCGCTTTATTATACACATTTTACAGAACATGGCGTCCTTCTATTCTATTAAGTTTTGTCCCTTCTCTTTTATATTATATGCAAGACGATTATGGTGACGCTACATGGTTTGAAAAAATAATGAGCGCAGCGAGTATGGGAGGTATTTATACAGGTATAGCTCTTATAGGTACATTGATTGCTTATGCTTGGATAAAAGCTTTCGAAAAGGAGAAAAGAAAATGAAAAAGAAAATATGGTTATTTATTGCGATTGTTTTAACAATTAGTTTTGGACTTGTGGCAAATGCTTTTACAGGGAATCCATTGTCAAAAGTCATTGCTAAACAATATACGAAAACTTTTTTAGAAAAAACTTATCCAAATGAACAATTTAATATTGAAAAAAGCTTTTATAATTTCAAGACAGGAACCTATGACTTTATGATTTCTGGAGAAAAGCTTACAAATGAAGTTGAAATGATGCGTGGAGGACTCTTTGGTCAAGTATTGCACTTTGATGGTGTCCGAGATAGCCGAATGGATGTCCTACTCAATAGGAGATTAAGCGAACAAGCGAGTAGCCAATTAATGGCTCTATTTTCATCAGGTGCACCGCATATACGCGCGCTAGATTTCTCTTTTTTTGTGATGAAAGGTGAATTACCTCATGATACACAATGGGAGCCCCATTTAACCTTTGTCGAGTTACCACACCTCATGATTCTCATGGATGCTACGGATTTAACCGTTGATCAATTTGAAAAAGAAGTAGCCTTCATGCAAAAAAGGCTTGCAGAATTAGGTGTGTCCTACCAATCCGCTTCTGTGAATGCACAACTACTTGATGAAGAGGCATACCAACTTAACAAACTAGAAGCCGAAAACAATCCTGATTTAAACCTCGATATTGATCGGAATGATTTTTGGTATTTACGATATTACACTTCTTTTAATCAGCAAACAAAAAAGATACGTATAGAAGAATATAGCCTTTAATTTGAAATTGTGTGGGTTAGTTCCGTTCTATAATTTATAACGTTGGTAAAAGAACCGTTCATTCAGCACTAAAAAGAGGCATGATTGATTCGACGTCTACCGAATGAATCATGCCTCTTTAGTATGCTCTTTTTTAATTCTTAAATTTTATCGATTTCCTATTGAATGTAAGCCCTACCTCAAAATGATTGAAAGCAAAAAAACAAAATAAATTTCTATTCTGTCTCAGCTTGCTTTACTTGAAAAGACTGTTCAACACTTTTGTTGTCCACATATCTCGTTTTAGTCAAATCTTTTTCATTTCATTAACTGGGCATACTCCCACGCTAAGCTAGGATACTTATACCCGTTTGAATCAAGCGCATAGAGGCTATCCGGATGTCCTTCTTTGGTCAGTACAGTTTCTCCTACAACTAATACACGTTGTGATTTGATTTCTTTTACAAGCCATTCTCTAATCCCTTTTAAATCTTCTGCATAGAATCCTTCTTCACTGTGAATCGTAACATAAAAATAACGAGTCGAAGATAAACGATAATAAAGTTCAAATTGATGTTGAGTTAGATCAATTATTAAATCGTAATGATGTAATAATTGCTGTTTAAGAGTGGATCTGGCAACCGTAAAATCTAGTGGTTCACCATCAATATTGACCTTTTGCCATTTATTCCATTCTTCCTCAGATAAATTAAAGAGTGTTGTACAATATTCTTGGATGGCTTGCCAATCAGTTGCGGTATCTGACGTTTTTTGAATAAAAGGACTCCCTTCCTCAATATAATAAAGAGGCCTCATATGCTCAGGTGCAATCACAATTAATTGATGTTCCTCACTCATTTTTTCAACAATAATATCTGCGTGTTGCACATCTGTTTTTGTTTGCACTTCACGGATTCCTAAGTCAAATGTCTCGAATGATTGTTCTAATATTGCGGTGAATAAATGAGAAAGATTTTGCTCTCTATGTTCTTCATCAATGGCAGCCCAACTGTCCTTCTCTTGTAAAAATGCCATTTCATCTGAGCTAATTTGAATGGCATCATTCGACTGCTCTGCTGCATTATGACCCGTCCAATCGACAACAACTGCTGTCTTCCCAACAATCTCTCCATCAGTCGTTTTCAGCTGCACTTCGTAGTGCGTCGACTCTATCGTCAAATCTTCAATTCTTACTATTTTTTCAGAGGTATAGAGCGATTCGCCATCAAACTGAAGTGCAACTGGATGATTAATTCCCTTATCTGGCACTAGTTGGACCTTACTTTCCCATAAAACTAAATCATTTTTTAATACTTGAATGATTGCTGCATCTAATGGTTGAGACGATTTAATCAAAAACATCGCTGGTTCATTTTGAATAGCTTTCCATTCCACACCATATGTAAGTTGTATCTCTTCTTCCAATTGAGCTAAACAAAAATAAATTGTAGCAAATCTCATTCTTCTTCCTCCCTCTTCCACCTATTAAACAAACGTTTCCATATTGAATTTGACTGAGTTGATTCTTGATGTTGAGCAAGTTGCTCTCTTCTTTTTTCTAATTGTTCTGTAAGAATAAGCCCTCTTCTTTGAACAAAATCCTTATCCATCGCTCGCTTAGATTGATAAAGATGTTGTTGTTCTTTCACTCCATTCATTACTGGTGGAATAGTTGGGGTAATTTGTTCTCTCTTATTCATCTTCTGATATTCAAAATGAATTGTACCATCTTTCTTCAATTCATAATAAGCGGTTTTTTTCTCATGAACTTGTGGTGCTTGAACACGCATCGGAGGAAAGTTTAATTTATTTTTATTGATTTGGTTTTGTCGCATACTTTCCTCCTTTCTAATGATTACTATTTAGTATAACTGATTATTCCCCAATTTTTAACTGTTATTCATGAATCATGTGCGTCAAGTTTTATTTGACGTGTTAGAAAGTAAACATGCTACAATTTTTATTTTTATTCTAGTCTGCACTTCTTCTGGAAATATATTCGAATCGCACAGCCTTGAAGTAGCTCATACAGTGGTTGCTAGGAGAAGCAATCAACTTCTCCTACTTACAATGAATTCGTTTAAACGGACAATCATTTCACTGATTCATTCGTCTTCTTGAATGACAATTCCTAGTAATTTCGAAAGGCCGATTGCTTGTAGTACATTTACTTTACAGCCTTCTAATTGATCCATACTGACTTGTATCTGCGAAAAACTGGAAGTAGTAAAATCAATTCCTTTGAGAAGAACATTTGTAAAATCTGCACGGTCTAACTTACACTCTTGAAAAAAAGTTTGCTTGAGCTTTGTGCCATGGAAGTGGGTATCTGTCATTTGACTTTCCATAAATAAGACAGATTTAAAATTTGAATAGTTAAAATTACAAAACGATCCATTACAATTATTAAATTGAACGTCTCTCCAATGACTCTCAGCAAAATTGGTGCCAATTAATTGACAGTTTTTAAAGACAACGCGATGCGCAACTAAATTATTCAAATCATTATTTGGTAAGTAACAATTGTCTAAATATACATCCGTCCATTCCATTCTCTCGTAGTCTAACTGTTCAAATTGACAGTTTTTAAAGACAACAGATTTCAACTCCAACCATTCACCTTCTACACGAATCGTTTCATTTTCAATTTGCGAAAAAGTTAAGAAGTCTAGTCTATCCTCTTTTTGAAGTTCAAATTTTGCTTGTTCAATGCCAGAGAGGGATGGTTCTTTCACATGATTGCTTTGATTAGACATGTCGAATATCTGCTAATGGTTGTGTCCCCATCTTTTCACTCCATAAGTAATCCAGTAATCGTGCAGCTGTTTCTTCAGGTGTAGCTAATGCATTTTGTTTATCGTATTCAATAAATCGTTCCACATCTGGAAATTGTTCAATACTAGATTGTCTTATCGTTGCTTGCATGTTGGTTTGAATAATTCCTGGTGCAATTGAAACAAATTGAATAGGATATTTTTCGTTTAATTGTTCTGCAAATGCTGTTTGAGTAAAATGATCTAGTCCACATTTTGTCATTCCATAAATAGACCAACCTTCATTGATTGAACGTCCAGCTCCTGAAGAAATATTCATGATCCTTTTATCAATGGGCAAGTCTTGCAAAAGGTGTGTAAATAGATTAGATAATCGGATCGGAGCAGATAAATTCAGTGCGATTGCAGTCTCAAGTTGGTCGTGACATAATTGACCGACTTTCCCAATCGGCTCAACCGTTCCAGCATTATTAATTAAGGCAACAGACTCCATTTTATGTTGTTGAAGCCAATTTTTAATCATCAAATGTGCGTCTTTTTCGGTTAAATCTATTTTCAATCCATTATCAGTATCCTCAGGAAGTGTACGAGCAATACGTAATACCTCGTGCCCTTGTTGCTCACACAAAGTTGCGAGTGCATCACCTATTCCTCGTGATGCACCTGTAATAATGATATGTTTTTTCATGAAATATTCCTCCCTATTCGTTAAAGTGAATGGATAATGTACTTGATCCATCCTTCGATTTCACGACATCTATTCTCGCTGGAAGAACTTGTTTTAATTCCTCTACATGAGAGATGACTCCAATTAAACGACCACTATTTTTTAAATCAATTAATATATCAATTGCATTTCGTAAAGACTCTTCGTCCAGCGTACCAAAGCCCTCGTCGATTAATAATGTATCGATTTGAATGGCTCCTTGATGACTTTGAATAACGTCACTCATTCCCAATGAAAGACAAAGGGAGGCTAAGAATTTCTCTCCCCCAGACATCGTTTTGACATCTCTTGTTTGTCCTGTGTAACTATCATAAACATTTAAATCCAAACCACTTTGTCGATTTCTTCGTGCGACCTCTTCACTCCTCACAAATTGAAATTGTCCTTTGGATAAATGATGGAATCGAATATTAGCTGCTTGAATGACTTGCTCCAAGTAATCAATTTGAATATAGCGTTCAAACGATAAGCGTTGTGGATTATCTCCACGTGTGACTTGATAAATTTCCAATGTTTGCTCATATTTCTTTTGCTGTTTATTTTTCTCTTTTTCATTTTCCACAATATTCTGTTGCACTTCTTGAAGGGTTCGATAATCTCTTTGTAAATCGACGAATTGAGCATGAATGGCCTTATATTTCTCTTCTACCTCATGAATCTTTTGTTGTAAAGGCTCTTTATCGATAGACTCTGTAGTTACTAATTGTTGTTCTATTTGTTTAATCATACTTGTATTTAATGAATAAGCTTGTTCAAAATTATGAATAGTTGTCTTCAAATTTTGCAAATTGGCCTGTTCAGAAAGGACTTGTTTCACTTGGTCCAAAGAGTTGAAACCAACCGCCTGTGTATCAGAAGTAAGTTGTTGGTTTAATGCGGTCCCTTCTTCGAATACTTTATTTTTACTAGCTGTCAGTTGTTCTAATTTTTGTTTACAAAGTGCGACCTGTTGATTGATTTGTTCGAGCATCCTTGTCGTTTGTTCTACTTCTTTATGATAGTGAGCAACTGAATCTTTTAAACCAACTAATTTTTCTTCAAATTGTTCAAGCTGTCGTTCTTCAGGTGTTAATTCGCTTTGCAAATGACGAATACTTGCACTTAATTCCGCAAGAATGGGTAACTGTTCTCGTTGCTCCATTTGATTTTTTATCACTTGTTCATTCAAAGTTTTTGATTTATTTTCTAATGTTTCAAGTTGTTGCTGCATTTGCTTTAATTGATTTTTCTTTTGTTCACTTTCTTTTAACTGCTTATGCACAACATTGGCTTGCTCTCTTAAAGCATCTAATGACAGATCGTTTGTTGTTTGAGCAGCAGATTTGATTAATTGTTGTAAATGCTCTGTGGATAATTCTAATTTTGTATGAAGTGTTGTTTTTTTCTGTTTCATCTCTTCGAATTGTTCTACTAATTTGTAATAGAGTTCCTCAGAAAATTGATGCGTATCTTCAAACATTTCTTTATGAGTCGTGCTTCCACAAACTGGACAAGGTGAACCTTCCACTAAATGTTGCCTTAATTTCAAGGCTTCTTTATGAATCCACTGTTTCTCGGTTGCCTCTACTTGATCTTGAAGTTCTTTAAAAGGAATTTGAAAGTCTTCCCATTGACGTTGCAATTGATTGACCTCTTGTTTGGTTTGTTCAAGCGTTTCAGCTCGTTGAATCTCTTGGATAATCTCTTGTTCTTTTTTATACAATTCATTCGTAGAAAGAACTTCTGCCTGTACCTCTTTTTCTTCTTGACGCAATTGACGAATAGATTGATTCACTTCTTCAAACGCTTGGAGGAACTCTCTCTCTAATTGACGTAAAAGAGATAGTTTCTTTTCTTGTTCTTTGGCTTTTTCAGTTTGTTTTGTAAAACTTTGAACTCGTGGATATAATGCTTCTAAACGATACATTTCCTTTTCATTGACTTTCTGTTCATCTTTTTGAGCCATTAATCGTTGATAAATCTCTGTTACTTTTTGTTGTTGAAGCACCAGTTGTCGATATTCTTGTTCAGTGTCTTGCATGCTTTCTTGTAATTTTCGACCTTCAATGCGTAGATTTTCTAATTGTTGAAAAGTTGATTGAAAGGGAAGTGCACGTTCAATTTGAATCACTTTTTCCTTATGTTCTTTCACCTTTTGTTCTTCTACCTGTAATTCTTTATGCCTTTGTTTTAAGCTCTTCCACTGACTTTGCAACTCCAACTGCTTTTCTAATTCTCTTAATTCTTTTTGTAGTTGTTGTTTGTTATTTTCTACTTCTTTTAACTGCTGTTCTTGCTTCTCCATTTTTTGTTGCCAATGTTGTTGTTCGATTTGCAGTTGTTCAAGCCACTGATACATATTGATTTCATCTTGATTCAATATTTCTGTCATTTTATCATTTTCATAGGTCAAATGATAAAGAGGCTTCATCAAATATTGTTGTTGCATTTGAAGTTGATTGTAAGCTTGTTTTTCAATTTTGACTTGTTCATTTAAATATTCAACAAAAGCTGCATATTTTTCAGTTTGGAAGATTTTGCGCATAATTTCTTCTTTACTATCTGTACTTGAAGTTAAAAATTTTCTAAACTCTCCTTGAGGCAACATCACTAATTGCTTAAACTGATCTGCTGTCAGCCCTAATAATTGTTCGATTTTTTGAGCCACAGCCTGAATACTTTGTCTTTCTAATAATGGAACTTCTATGCCCGCTTCAATTACAAACAACTGTACTTCTTGTGCTGTTTCTGTCTTATTTCCTTTTTTAATAAAAGGCAATTGTCGATGAATCCGATAGTGTTTATCTTTGATCTCGAAGTCAAAAGTAACATATGAAGGTAATTCAGGATCAACAAAATCACTCCTTAAACTTCTTTGTTGATCACGTCGGTCTTCACCACTTGCTTCTCCATATAAGGCATACGTCATTGCATCAAATATGGATGTTTTTCCTGCACCTGTCGCACCTGCAATTACAAATAATCCTTTTTCATTTAATGTTGAGAAATCAATAGTCTCTTCTTCTTTATAAGGACCAAATCCGAACATTTTTAAGTGTAAGGGTCTCATTTTAGACGCTCCTTTTCGATGAAATCATTGAATAAACTTTCCCATTTCATTTGTTGTTCTGTTGTCCACTTGCAATCCATCACTTGTGAATAAAAACCCGCAAACTTCTCACTATCACTCAACTCTTTGATTTGGTATTCTTGCTCATTGTTTTGTAAAGACGAATGGTGTAACAATTGCCTTTCTACGTGCATTGCGTTTGGGAAAACAGTACGTACCTTCTCCATAGGCTGTGTAATCACATGTTCATCAGTTAGGGTAACAAACACATAATCTTCACTCTTTGGAAGCTGAAGGATTTCTTCCATGGAACCGACTACTTGTCTTAAATCTCTTGTTGGATACAATTCTTTCTTTTCTACTGTCACCTGTCCTTGTTCATCTAACTCAATAATCAAATAACCTTTTTGATGAAATTTTTCAGATAAAGAATATTTTAAAGGAGATCCTGCATAACGAATATGTGGTGCACCTACTTGATGGGCTTGATGGAGATGTCCTAAGGCAACATAATTAAACCACGAAACATGATTGGTACTAATATACTCACTACCGCCTATCGATAAAGGCCTTTCAGAGTCACTCTTTACAGCATCATCCGCTTCACCTGTTGGCGTAAAAAAGGCATGACTGATTAAAATATGACGTTCTTCTATATTTGCTTGTTCTTTAATTTTCTCTGAAATAGCTCTCATGGCATCATTATGCGTACGAATCGAATCATCTTCAAATAACAACTGAACGATTTTAGGTTCCACATAAGGCACTAAGTAAAAATGAACCTTTCCAAACTCATCATAGAGAGTGATAGGAGTTAAGGCAGGGTCAAAACTCCCTTGAATGTAATAATTATTGTTATGCATGAACTTGCTTGCAAATTGTAATCGTTCAGGACTATCATGATTTCCTGAAATTGCTAATACCGGAATTTGCAAATCAAAAGCTAAAGATGTAATGAGTTCATCGTACAATTTAATCGCTTCTACTGGCGGAATTGCACGGTCATAAATATCACCAGCTATAATGACAACATCTGGCTTTTCTTGTTGAACAGCATAGACAAATTGTTGCAGCACATCTCTTTGATCTTCTGTTAAATGAGTCCCTAATACAATTTTTCCTAAATGCCAATCTGCCGTATGAAATATCTTCACTCTTCTCTCCCCTTCCTATTTCTTCAAGTATAACCTAGATGATCGTTCATCGGACAAGTAAACCTTCTGACGAACGAAAGATGAATATGGATAGTGATTTTGGTGGACTTCCTAACAAATAGTTTACTCAGACGACTTATAAAAAAAAGTAAGTTCAATCATCAATAATGATGACTGAACTTACTTCTGATTTATTTCTTCATACTACAATATGAATTATTTCATAAGTCCTTCGTGGATTTTCTCAATATTTGAACGTAAGAATCCAGTGAATGACTCTCCTTCTGAACCTGGTTTCCCTAATTCATCAGAGTAAATTTCCGCTACAATTTCTGCCCCTGTTTCTTTAGCAACAGTTTCCATAGGACGTTTATCTACGTTTGATTCAACGAACAGTGAAGTAACTTCATGTTCTTTAATGAATTCAACTAAACTTTTAATTTGTTCAGGTGTTCCATTTTCTTCCGTATCAATTGCCCAAATATAGCCTTCTTTCAAACCATAACGATCTGCCATATATTGAAAAGCACGTTCGCTTGTTACTAGAATACGCTTCTCTTCAGGAATTTCATTAATTTTTTCTGTATAAAGTGCATCAATGTCTTTTAATTCATTTAAAAATTTCTCACCATTTTTTTCATAAGTTTCTTTATTATCTGGATCAATTTCAATTAATCCTTTTATCGTATTCTCAACCATTTGTATACCTACTGCAGGTGATAAGAATGCATGTGGATTAATTTCTTCTTCACTTCCATCATCGGAAGCTAAATACATTGGTGAAACACCTTCCATTACCTCAAATACTTTATCCTCTGATTTTTTAACTGTGTCCACTAATTTAAAGAACCAACCTGATTTTCCACCTTCTAAATTCAAACCATTGTAAAACAATGCGTCTGCATCTGTTGCTTTTTTAATATCTTCCGGTAAAGGCTCATATTCATGTGGATCTGTACCAATTGGCACCATAGAATGAACTTCCACTAAATCTCCACCGACTTCATTTAAAATATCATGAATAATTGAGAAAGTTGCAACAACTTTTAACTTATCTCCATCAGTCTTAACATCTGAATCTTCTTTTTTGTCACTACTACATGCAGCTAGTAAAAATACTGAGAATACTGCAAGTAAACCAAACTTTAAACTTCTCTTAAACATTGTTAATCTCCTTTGTAATTCTATTTTTGAACAACTGTAGTTCTATGTTTCCGCACCTTTAATGAACGCCAGACTACACCGTGTTTCGGTGAAAAGAGTAAAGCAATTACAAAAAATGCAGTTGTTACTAATACGATAGCTGCACCACTTGGCCAGTTATATACAAAACTCGTATACAGACCAATCACAGCAGATAATGCTCCTAAACAAGAAGAAATCATAATCATTCTTGATAAACGATTGGTTAATAAGTACGCCGTTGCCGCTGGCGTTATTAACATCGCCACAACTAAGATGATACCCACTGTTTGTAAAGAAGCGACGGTAACCAATGTAAGCAAGACCATTAACAGATAGTGAATCCATTTATTTGATAAGCCAAAAGAGGCAGCTAACGTAGGATCAAATGTGCTGACTAAAAATTCTTTGAAGAAGAGCACAATAATCAATAGTACAAATACTCCAATTCCTACAGTAATCCACATATCAGATGAACGGACCGCAAGAACATTACCAAATAAAATTGCTGTTAAATCTGTACTGGTGTTTGCTTTTCCAATCAGTATGATTCCGACTGCAAAAAAAGCAGAGAACACAATTCCTATCGACGTATCGTTTTTAATCCGACTATTTTGCGTAATATAACCTATTCCAAATGCTGTGAGTAAACCAAATACAACAGCACCATAAAAATAGCTAATTCCTAACATGTAGGAGATTGCAACGCCTGGTAAAACAGCATGGCTAATGGCATCTCCCATCAATGACATTCCCCTTAAAATAATAAATGAACCTAAAACTCCACTGATAATGCCGACAACGACTGCTGTGAACAATGCTTTTTTTAAGAAATCATAGGTTTGAATATCTTGAATAAAATCAATCATGATTCAGTCACTCCTAACGAGTCCCATAATGAGAATTGTGAACGGAAAGCTTTTTTCATTGTTTCAGGAACCATGACATCTTCAACTGCTCCAACCCCCACTATTTCTCGGTTAATAATGATTAAATCGTCAAAGTAATCTTTAACTTTGGATAAGTCGTGGTGTACTACAAAAGCTGTTTTCCCTTGATCTCGTAACTCTTTTAAAATAGAAATGATTAATGACTCACTCGTCACATCAATCCCGACAAATGGTTCATCTAAGAAAAAATATTCTGCTTTTTGAGCAAGAGCTCTTGCTAAAAATATTCTTTGTTGCTGTCCCCCAGAAAGCTCACCAATTTGATGTGTACTGTAATCTTCCATTCCTACTTTTTCTAAACAATGATAAGCCCATTCTTTTTCTGCTTTACCAGGACGTTTGAATAAGCCAAGCTGAGGATATGTACCTAAAACCACTGTATCCAAAACAGTAATTGGAAAATCCCAATCGATTGTCGCACGTTGAGGCACGTAGGCAATTTTCTTTCTCATCGTTTGAATAGGCTGTCCCTCTACTTTAATTTGCCCTTTATCTTTCGGAATTAACCCAAGAACAGCTTTCATCAAAGTGGATTTCCCAGCCCCATTTGGACCGATAATTCCTATTAATTTTCCTTTTCCCATTGTCAATGAAACGTCTGACAATATCTGATTTCCATAATAAGATACGGAAAGTCCATCTACTTGTATGGAATAATCCATACGCTCACCTTCTTTTTCGTTTTTCTTTCCTTTAGGCAACATCAGTTCAAAAAAATACTTTCCTTCAGGAAACTCAAAGTTAAAAAAATATATCTTGCATTAACGAAAGTTTCTTTCACAAGAGAAACTTTATATTTCAAATGATAACTGAACTCAATCAGTTTGTAAAGGATTTTTATTTATATTTTTCTTTGCATCCGTTTTCATGATACGATAGAAAAAAAGAAAAAGGAGTGTTTGAAATGGCTGAAAATGTATTCATTATCACTTTTGAAGAAGATAGCAAATCGTATCAAGCCTTTACAGAATTAAAACAGTTTCATCAACAGAAAAAAATCGTAGGTCAACAAATGGCCGTCTTACAAAATGATGCCGATGCTGGTTTCTTACTGAAAGATTTCATTGATTTCACTGGTTCAGACAAAACAGCTAAAGGTAGCCTCATCGGTGCTGTCGTAGGAATTATTGGAGGACCCCTAGGAGTTCTTCTCGGATGGATGGGTGGTAGTTTTATTGGGGCTACTGGAGATGCTAGAGAAATTCAAACAGCGATGAGTGTATTTGAGGAAGTTTTAACAATGGTATCCCCCGGCAAAACAGGTGTGATGGTAATTGCACGTGCTGAGGATAAACCTCTGATTGATGATTATGCTTATCCTTTAGGGGGACAAGTGATTCGAATGGATGCTGAGTATGTAAAAGAAGAAATTAAAAAAGCGCAACTTGCTCAGTTTGAATTACAAAAAGAGGCACGTAAACAATGGCGTAATAAAGATAAGAATGAAAAGTAAAGACAACATTGAACGGCCGCCTCTCGGGTTGAGAGGCGGCCGTTCACATTCAATTCTCGTTTTATTTTATTCTTCTACTAGTAATTGATTAATTCTCTTTAAATAAGCGCCTATTCTCTCATTTTTAATACATCGATCTGCGAATTGATCGTACAATGTCGCTTCTTCATTGACAATTATTAATTTCGCATCATTTTCAAGAGCAACTAGTGGATAACGGTTAGCAGGCGATACGGTTAATGAAGAACCTAATACTAAAAAAACATCAGCTTCTTTACTCAATTGTTCTGCACGTTGCAAGGCTAACTCATTTAGCATTTCTCCAAATAAAATGATAGAGGGTCTTAGAGGACCTCCACACGCACAGAAATATTCTCTTTGCTCGTACTTTTCATTTCCATAAGTTTGTCCACAGTGTTCACAGTGTACTGTTTTCAGAGTCCCATGTAGTTCAACAACTTCTTTTGAACCTGCTTGTTGATGAAAACCATCCACATTCTGAGTAATAATTGCTTGTACATACCCTTTTCGTTCCCACTCTGCTAAAATTTGATGCCCAAGATGAGGTGCATATTCATTCACCCCTATTACACGTTGACGATAAAAGTCAATAAACTGATCAAATTGCTTATTTAAAGCGGACACAGTAGCTACTTCTGTTGGATTGATTTTGTTCCAAACGCCCTGTTGACTGGAACGAAAGTCAGGCAAACCACTTTCTGTAGACATCCCTGCACCAGTGAATACAACTACTTTTTTTCCTTCTTTCATTAATCGAGCTAACATGAGGCACACCCCTTTTCCTCCCTTTCTATGATACAATTAAGAAAATAAGGAGGTTTTTTTATGAGTCGAACAACCTATCATGAATTGATAAAAAACAAAGTATACATTGGCGGAGTAGATGCTATTGAAACGGCTGATGAAAACGAAAACATTGATGTCTTTTTTGATTTGCGTGCATCTATCGATGAATTAGCTCATCAAAAGAGCATCCACACACCTCTCCTAGATGATGCTGAAATAGAAACATTACAACAAACCTTACAACAAGTAAATGAGGCAATCAACAACAATCAAAAAGTTTACTTTCATTGTAATACAGGTCGTGGTAGAACGGGTGCTTTAGCAACACTTCTTCTCTATGAACTCAACCCAGAACTAACGATGGCTGACGCTGAAGCATTGGCTATTGCAGCGAGAGAAGATATTAAACTTCGAGAAAATTTCAAAGCCGCACTCCTAGAAATAGAAAAACAATCTCAACAATAATTGTCTAAAAAGGTTCAATCCATTGAACCTTTTTTTATATAGCTTTCGTTTGCCCATCTCTTGGAAGAAACAATCCTACAAGTCCTAAAAAAGGAAGGTATGAAGCGATAAGCATTGTATCCATAATACCAATTGTATCCATTAATTTACCAATGAATACAGCTCCTACTGCCCCCATTCCAAAAGCTAAACCTACTGTTAATCCTGCCATTGTTCCAATTTTTGTTGGAACGAGTTCCTGCGCATAAACCACTGTAACTGAAAAACTAAGCATGATAAAGAATCCAATCAGTGCAAGTAAAATTCCTACCCAAATCCCATTTGCATACGGTAAATATAAGGCAAGTGGCAATGGAACAAGCAAGGATAATACAATCACTCGTTTTGTGCCCAGTCGATCCGCAAAAGGCCCACCAAAAAAAGTACCTATTGCACCGAATGCTAGAAATAAGAAAATGAATAATTGTCCATTCTTAGTGGACATCCCATAGTTCTCTATTAAATGAAAAACATAGAAACTCGAGATACTGGTGACATAAAAAGAGCGGGCAAAAATAACAATGAGTAGGAAGAAAAGCGCTTTGTTAATTTGAGCTTTTGTCAAAGTACCTAGTGATGAGACAAGAATTTTTTTCTTGTTTTGTAAACTCTCTTCCTCTAAACGTTCTTTATACCAGCGAGAAACTCTACTTAATAAAGCAATTGCAGCCATCCCTACAAGGATAAAGAGAGCTGCACCTTTTTGACCTAAAGGGATGAGGACAAAAGCTGTAATTAAAGGTGCCAATGCTTGCCCAGTATTTCCGCCTACCTGATAGATAGACTGAGACAATCCACGTTTCATTCCTGCTGATAAAAAAGAAACCTTAGAACCTTCGGGATGAAAAATAGCGGAACCTAACCCCAACAAAGAGACCGAAAAGATAATCCAGATGTAAGAAGATGAAAATGCCAGTCCTACCATACCTATTGTAGAAAAAATCATGGCCATAGGTAATGCATAGGGACGTGGTTTTTTATCACTTAAAAATCCGACGACGGGTTGTAGTAAAGCAGATATAATATTTAATGTAAATGCTATAAAACCGAGTTGTGTGTAATTAATCCCATGAGTTTGCTCTAATATAGGGAACATTGCTGGTACTACTGCTTGAATCGTATCATTAAACAAGTGAGCTAAACCAATAGCGAACATAATCGCATATGTAGGCTTTGTAAAATGATCTTTTTGTTGCGTATTAGACATGTATTCACACCTTTCTTCTCACCGCTTCTTATTATAACAAAATTCTGACAAAATGAAGAGTATGGATTTTATGTGAACATTAAACATACATCTTTTATAATTTTTTATAAAAACCACAAATAAATAATAATTCTTTTAACATAGAAGAGAGTGACAATGAAGGAGTTGGAAAGATTGAATGCATCACAATTAAATTTATTCGAAAAAGCTAAACAATTTTTGAATTTATATTGGAATGAATTAGAATTACCTTCCTCTAGCCTATCTATTCGACTAGAAGAAATTAAAGAGGAAATCATCAAATTTCATACCTATACACATACAACTGAAGAGCTGACATATGGTGCAAAGGTAGCTTGGAGAAACAGTAACCGTTGTATTGGTAGGCTCTTTTGGAACACGCTTACTGTATTTGACCATAGACATATAACTGACCCAGAAGAAGTTATTGAAAAGTGCTTTGATCACATTCATTATGCTACTAATAATGGCAAGATTCGTTCAACTATTTCAATATTTGCACCACAACGCCCAGATGGAACAGACCCCGTCCGAATTTTAAATCACCAATTGCTGAGATATGCTGGTTATGAAAATAAAGGGGATCAAGCTTCAAAAGCCTTTACTTCATTTTGTCAAAAACAAGGGTGGCAAGGTCAAGGTACTGATTTTGATTTTCTTCCCCTAGTTGTCAAAGATGAGCAAGGACGCTATGTTATGAAAGAAATCCCAACCTCGATTATTCCAGAAGTCAATATTACACACCCAGAATTTGACTTTAGCTCTCTTGCATTAAAATGGTACGGTGTTCCAATCATCTCTGATATGTCTTTAGAAATTGGCGGAATTGAATACCATGCTGCACCCTTTAATGGTTGGTATATGGGTACTGAAATTGGTGCTCGGAATTTAGCAGACGAAGAACGGTATAATCAACTTGAGCCGATAGCTCGTCTCATTGGACTAGATACCACATCTAACCGTTCCCTATGGATTGATCGCGCACTTGTAGAACTCAATCGCGCTGTTTTGTTCTCTTATGATCAAGCAGGCATTACAATAGTTGATCATCATACAGCGGCTAAGCAATTTGAAATTTTTGAAAAAAATGAGAAGCAGCGCGAACGTGAGGTTACTGGAAATTGGACTTGGCTCATTCCACCACTATCACCTGCCTCTACTCATATCTATCACAAACCTTATGACAATACGAAGAAGTCTCCTAATTATCATTATCAGCGCCCCCTTTATTAAACAAATCAAAACAGAGGAATTTCCATTTTTACTATGGAAATTCCTCTGTCTTTTGGGGGAAATGAGAATGTAACTTGTACGATAATCTCTACCCCCGACTAGACAAAAATAAACATAAGATGAAAGTATTTAAACCTCATTTCTAGCACAGCACTTCATTTTTTTGCCAAATACCAACTTTACACTTGATTATTTCCCATCAACCGTTAAAATACAGTGAGATAGATTTTTTAGCACAACATTGTTTCTCTGGGAGGCTTATTACATGAAAATTGCTGAAGTAGGAAATATCATTGAATTTAAAGAAGGTTTAGTTGGGCAAGTAGAAAAAATCAACGAAAATTCTGTCATCGTCAACTTAACAATTATGCCTCACTTTAATGAAAATGAAATGGATGAACGAACAGTTATCAATCATAAACGATATAAAATTATCGCAGATACATTAGATGATTGGAAAGCGTAAAAAACGACCAAAGATGCATTCATCTTTGGTCGTTTTTTTATAAGGTACGAATTGACTTCCCTAATTTTTTTAATTGCAAGGTCATTTCAACTAACTCTTCTTCCGATAGTACACCCATTAACTCAGTAATCATTTGCTTATGTTCAGGAAATACATTCGAGATGAGTTCATTTCCC
>JASLCF010000038.1 GCA_030146155.1 Savagea sp. | reverse complement strand
AAAAAACACCTCCACATTGATTTCATAAGGTTCTATACCCTATTTTCAACGAAAGGTGTTTTTATTTGTCTTATTTTTTAGGTCAGTTCCCAGATTATCTGATAACTAAACAGCTTTATTCTATAAATTTCTTTTGAGTGCATCAATTGAAATTAAAAACTAGAATCTAAGTAAATTAATAAACAAATCTCAGTGAGTGCTGAAGTATTCAATCAGTAGCCCAAGCCCTAGAGTAATTGTGAAAATCGTATTTGTAATACCTGTTGCTTTCATTGCAGGCATGACTTCTAAAGGATGTTCAAACTTTTTAAAGGTTTGAACAGCTTGGTAAGGTTTAGGGATAGTAAGTAAAATAATTAAGGCCCATGGTGTTAATGAGTAGAAGAGAACAAGAGCGATAATCCATACATATGCCAGAACAAAGAGACTGGCCATTACGTTTACAGCTTTCTTTCTACCAATTAAAATGGCCATTGTTTTTCTTCCACCTTTAGTATCTTGAACAATATCTCTAATATTATTGGATAGCATTATATTCGCTACAAGGAACATGCTCGGAACAGCTAATAGAATGGCATCTGTGGTAATTGTTCCTGTCTGAATGTAATAAGCAATCAAAACTAGTAACATTCCCATAACAAATCCAGAGACTAACTCACCAAAAGGCGTGTAAGCAATTGGGTAAGGTCCGCCAGTATAAAAATAACCGATGGACATAGAGACAAGTCCAACGATAGCAAGCCACCAAGAAGTTTGTAGAACGATATAAACTCCAATTAAAATAGAAATACCATAGAAAACAAATGCAATCGTTAATACTGTTCGAGGAGAAATTCCATTACGAACAATAGTCCCACCAATTCCTACAGACTCTTCGTTATCTAACCCTCTTTTAAAATCATAATATTCATTAAACATATTTGTCGCACTTTGGATCAGTAAGCTAGCGATTAACATTGCTAAAAACAAACCCAAATGGAAAATGTCTTCTCTGAGTGCAATCATCGTACCTAAAAATACGGGGGCAAATGAAGCGGTTAATGTATGTGGACGTGTTAATTTCCACCACACTTTAAAGCCTTCATCTTTTTTTAATTCATCGTGCAATTTATTCACTCCTTATTTATCATCAACTTCTATTGTACTCTAAAAAACAGAAAAAATGGTCAACCGATTGCAAAAATAATGCCTTAAGTAAGAAGATTCTGTATGATAGAATAGATAGATAGTGTTGTTTCACGGAGGGAACATGAATGAAAAACAGATTAACCTATACTGAGGTCAAACAATTAAAAAATGTTGAATTATATAGTTATGAGACAGTGTTAACTCAACCCTTTCATTTTCAACAATACTTTCAGATAAAAGAAAGTAATTTTTACTGGCAAAATGAAGAAGGAACATTAGAAATGCTTGGATTTGATGCGGCACTCATCATCGATTTAGAGAGTGGATTAGAGAGATTTAAAGAATTAGAAGAGTCAATTGAACGATTGAAAAAATTTCAATCGAATGCCAAGGTGAGTCCTTATTTCTTTGGAGGATTTGCTTTTGATCCATTACAAACAATTCAATCCGAGTGGGATGTATTTAAGAATGGTTATTTTGTGATGCCTTCTATTTTATTTATAAGAGAAAAGGAGCAGTACCGTGTTCTGACGAATTATTTTGGGAATCCATTGACACCTAAACAACGAGAAGAAATCAATCGCTCTTATTTAACGATACTCAATCAGCCTTTAAATGATCAAACCAAACAAGAATTGCAACTGCAAACGATTGAAAGAAATACTGAGAACTATCGTCAGGCGGTTGAGAAAAGTAAATCCTATATAAAAAATAAAGAAGCCGATAAAATTGTGATCGCTCGCTCGTTGGAATTAGTTGCAACTGAGGAAATTGATGTTGATCAGGTTTTGAGTAGACTTATTCAACAACAACCGAATAGTTTTAGATTCGCAATAGCCAATGAGGGATATGTCTTTGTTGGTGCTACACCTGAGCGATTGGTAAAAGTAGATCAACAAGAGGTTTTTTCTGCAAGTATTGCAGGTTCTATTCGAAGAGGTAAAACTGAATTAATGGATGAACAATTAGGAAATGAATTATTAAATGATCCTAAAAATAGAGAAGAGCATCATTATGTGGTCGAAATGATTGCTCCTATTTTTGAAAAATATTGTTCAGTTGTTGAGATGCCAACAGCTCCCCAACTATTAAAGATGAGGGATATTCAACATTTGTATACCCCGATTAAAGGGCGTTTAAAAGAGGGAATGACCATTATGCAATTTATCCAAGCCTTGCACCCTACGCCTGCTTTAGGTGGAGTACCTACTAAACGTTCAATGAATTTTATTTTAGAGTTAGAGCAGATGGATCGAGGTTTTTATGCAGGTCCGGTAGGATGGTTTAATTTTGATGGAGATGGAGAATTTGCGGTAGCTATACGTTCAGGCCTTATCCACCAAAATCGAGCGTATTTATTTGCAGGCGGAGGAATTGTGGAACATTCAGTTGTAGAACATGAATATGAGGAAACTTGGAATAAATTTATGCCTATGCTACGGGCGTTAGGAGAGGGCCTAGAAGATGAATAGAGAGTTGACAACGTATGTAAAAAGAATAACAGGTGCCTTGTTGCAAAGTGGGGTCAAACACGTTGTAATTAGCCCAGGTTCTCGTTCTACTCCACTAGCGTATGCATTTGCTTCTGCCAGTGAGTTAGAAGTTCATATGCAGGTAGATGAGCGCTCAGCGGGTTTCTTAGCAGTGGGATTAGCGAAAGTCGAGAAAGAACCCGTTGTATTATTGTGTACATCTGGAACTGCCGCTGCAAATTACTTACCTGCTATAGCTGAAGCATCGTATGCTCGTATTCCCTTAATTGTAGTAACAGCAGATCGTCCCCATGAATTAAGAGAAGTGGGTGCTCCTCAAACGATTAATCAAGTGAATATGTATGAAAACTATGTAAAAGCTCAAGTAGACTATCCAATTGCTGAGGATTCGGAGCCAGTCATGAATTTTATTCAAGTCCATACACACCGTTTAGTTCACTTAGCCTGCACGGCACCTTTTGGACCCGTTCATCTAAATATCCCATTTAGAGAACCTTTGCTCATTGATATTGAGCAACCAATTATACAGCCTGTGTTTAAAGAAAGGTGGGTAGCTGAACGTCAATTATCTGAAAGTACTCGATTGCAATTCATTGATTTTTTTAAAGAGGAAAAAGGGATTTTTGTAGTGGGTGAAACATCTACAGCACTAGATAAAAGTCGTTTTTGGAGTTTTGCACTTCAAATTGGTTGGCCAGTGCTCGTAGATCCGTTATCCCAATTAAGATCAGAAGTTCCAAAGAGTGCTGAACACTTATGTATTGATCAATACGATGCACTGTTAAAAAATGAAGCAATCGTTCAACAATTAATGCCTCGAAGAATTGTTCGAATCGGTGCACAGCCTGTTTCTAAACCCCTGCTACAACTTATTCAAAGAGGGGAAAGTGAGCTGGTAGTGGTAGATGAAAGTCCCTGGTTTAGAGATCCGACAGCATTTACCTCAATACACATTCAAGAAGAGATAAGTACGTTGTACAAAGCAAATTGGCCTATCTTTAAAAGAGCGACTTATTTAAATACATGGTCTACCATGAACAAAAAGAGTCAGGATGTAATTGTAAACTGGCCACTCTGTAATCAAGATGAAGCAAGTGTGATGAGAACAATATTGAAAAACATACCCAACGAAGATGCATTATTTGTAAGTAGTAGTATGCCTATTCGTGATGTGGATACATTTTTGTTCTCCTCTCCCCATCGTTTGCCAGTGTATGCTAATCGAGGAGCGAATGGAATTGATGGAGTTGTTTCTTCGGCAATCGGAGTGCAACGAAAATTAGGCGTGCACACATGGTTGTTGATTGGTGACTTAGCAATGTTACATGATAGTAATGGGCTACTAGCTAGTCGGTATGGTGATGTGAATCTTACAATTATCGTCATTAATAATGATGGTGGCGGAATTTTTTCATATCTTCCACAATCTACCGTTGAAGCTCATTATGAACAATTATTCGGTACACCTACTCATTTAGAGTTTCAACATTTAGCAGCCATGTATGATGCGCAATTTGATCAAGTGACCAGTCAGTCGCAATTAGAGAAAGTATTAGCCACGCCTAAAAATAAAGACTTAAGAATGATTGAAGTGAAAACAAATCGTGCAGAAAATGTGGACCAACATCGAAAAATTTGGAAGGCTATACACGAAGCGGTGAATCAACATGAGTAATTCACTGTCCTATGTGACGAAAGGCAATCAACAGCACCCTGTCCTCGTCTTCCTTCATGGGTTTACAGGAAGTAAAAAGACATGGGCACCCATTATGGAGCATCTTTCTACCCATTTTTATTGCCTAGCAATTGATTTAATCGGACATGGAGAATCCATATCACCACGAGACATCACTGAATATTCGACTGAAAAACAAGTAAAACAAGTGATGCAAGTGATTGATCAAGTGATTGGACGTCATCCATTTTCGCTTATTGGTTATTCAATGGGAGGAAGATTAGCTCTACAATTCGCATTGGTTAATCAAAGCAGAATGACTGCTTTAATCCTAGAAAGTGCTTCACCAGGGTTAGAGGAACAGAGTGAACGTCACATTCGAAAACAAGCAGATGACGAATTAGCTCAAATGATTGAAGAACAAGGCGTTCATTATTTTGTAGATTACTGGGAAAACATTCCTTTATTTAGGAGTCAGCAACAATTGTCTGAAGCTATGAGAGCCTCTATTAGACAAGAACGATTGGCACAACATCCAGTCGGATTAGCAAATAGCTTAAGAGGCTTTGGAACAGGCGTTATGCCTTCCTTATGGTCAAAGTTAAGTGAAATTCAACTTCCGACGTTGCTGATTACAGGGTCACTGGATAAAAAATTTGTAAGGATTGCAAATCAAATGACTGAACAATTGTCTCAAGTCACTACTGTATCCGTTGAAAATGTTGGACATGCGATACATGTGGAAAATCACACAGAATTTGCTACAATAGTAGAGAAGTTCTTTTTAAATTTGAAGGAGGAAAAATAAATGACTCGTACTTGGGAAACACTTCGTGAATACGAAGATATTAAATACGAATTTTATAATGGCATTGCTAAAATCACAATCAATCGACCAGAAGTTCGTAACGCATTCCGTCCGAAAACAGTAATGGAATTAATTGACGCATTTTCTCGTGCACGTGATGACCAAAAGATTGGTGTCATCATTTTAACAGGAGAAGGTGAAAAAGCATTCTGTTCAGGTGGAGACCAAAAAGTTCGCGGACATGGTGGTTATGTAGGTGACGATGAAATT
>JASLCF010000030.1 GCA_030146155.1 Savagea sp. | reverse complement strand
CGATTGGAACGGAGATTAATTGTGTGATGGATTTTTTATTTATCCCCACAAACATTTTACTCATACTTGTCATTTAGTTGAGCCAAGATTGTATCGGTATGATTTTAAAAGTGGTAATTTCGGTTCCAGACGGCCCTTTCCGCTAAAAGCATAAAAAGGTGGAGTACAAATGCATGGGCGGTTGCTGATTGACTTTTCTCACCCCTCAACACTTTGAAATCAACACATACAGGATTCCTATTGGTTGATTTTACGATTTAAAAAACACGCATGGCACTTGGCCATACGTGTTGAAATGATTGTCAATTACCCCTATTTAAGCTCGTTGTAACATTCGTTCTAATGCTTGATTGGCATAATGTGCGGTCTCTTGATCTACTCGTATTGGATTTACTACTTCCTCTTTTGCAATTTGTTCGAGACTCCATAAAAGATGAGGCATATCAATGCGATTCATCGTCAAACAAGGGCACATATAAGGATTTAATGAAATGATTGTTTTGTCAGGGTGTTGCTGAATGAGGCGGTTGACTAAATTCATTTCTGTCCCAATCGCCCATTTCGTTCCTGGCTCCGCCGCTTCAATCGTATCAATAATTTTCTTGGTTGACCCGTTATCATCACTTGCTTGAACGACTTCATAAGGACATTCTGGGTGCACAATAATTCGCATATCCGGGTCTGTCGCACGGACCTGTTCAATATTAGCCATTGTAAAGTTTTCATGCACAGAGCAGTGCCCTTTCCATAAAATTACTTTAATTTGTTCAGGCTCCCAGTCCCCATCCTTTTCAAAACGCTGATGAATCGGATCCCATACAATCATTTCATCGAGTGCAATCCCTAAATCTGCCGCTGTATTACGACCTAAATGTTGATCAGGTAAAAAGAGAATCCGTTCTTTTTGAGTAAATGCCCATTTCACCATGCCATGCGCATTTGAACTCGTGACCGTTGCTCCGCCATTTTTACCTACAAATGCTTTAATTGCGGCAGTGGAATTGACATAAGTAAGGGGAACAATTGTGTCGCCAAAAGTTTCTTGTAACACGTCCCATGCTACTTCTGTTTGCTCAATCGAAGCCATGTCTGCCATAGAACAGCCTGCTCGCATATCCGGTAGCACAACCGTTTGATAGTCTTCTGTTAAAATATCAGCAGTCTCTGCCATAAAATGAACCCCACAAAATACAATGGTTTCTGCCACTTTATTTTGTGCGGCAATTTGGGCGAGTTGAAGTGAATCGCCTTGAACGTCTGTAAATTGAATAATTTCATCTTTTTGGTAGTGGTGACCTGGAATAAAGACGCGCTCACCTAATTGTTGGCGAAGCTCTTTAATACGTGCTTCTAATTCTTCAGTCGTTAATTCTCGATAATGTGCCGGAATAAATGATGGTGTACTTGTTTCTACTGTCATTGTTTTGCTCCTTTATGTCTATTCTTCACTTGTGCGCTGATATCAAAAGCTTTTACGCTATGTGTCAAGGCACCCATTGAGATGGCATCTACACCTGTTTGGGCGTACGCTTGTATCGTTGTCTCGTCAATCATACCGCTTGCCTCTGTTCGAATATGTTGAGGAACGAGAGGCAACCATGCTCGAATTTCCTCGGGGGACCGATTATCAAACAGGATGACATCTACATTCGCCGCAACCGCTTCTTCTAATTGTGCTTTCGTTTCAATTTCTACTTCAATTTTTATTAAGGGGGATAATTGTTGTCTGACTTGATCGACTGCTTGCTGGATAGAACCAGCTGCTGCGATATGATTATCTTTTAACATGACGGCATCATATAAACCAAAACGATGATTCTTTCCCCCACCGCTTTGAACGGCGTATTTATCGAGCATCCGAAAACCGGGTAATGTTTTTCTTGTATCTAATAAATCAACCTGCGCATCCCCCATGCATTTTTTCATTGCATGCGTAAATGTAGCAATCCCACTCATACGTTGGATGATATTTAACACCAGTCGTTCAGTCGTCAATAAAGTTTGAACGGGGCCTGTTATCGTCGCAAGTTTTGTACCAGCCGATATCTTTTGGCCATCTTTTATCAATTGCTCAATATGGACAGGCTCCCCACTTAACTCAAAACCCAAACGGATAATATCTTCCCCACAAAATATGCCTGATTGTTTCGCTAGTAAAGTTAGTTCACCTTGATCTTCTTTTGAAAATAAACGACGAACACTTACATCTCCCGTCCCAACATCTTCGTTATACCATTCTTCCAATTGCTGACGTAATTTTATGTTATTCAATTTTTCACTTCCTTTTAAGGTGTCTTGACATCTATCTTTACATAATTTTCACTTTATGACAAGATGAAGATAGGAGGGATGATCGTGTACAATTTTGATGCGAGTGCTACGACTGCGATGGATGAACAATGTATTCAAATCTATCAACAAGTGGCACAACAAGGATTAGGCAATACGAACAGCCTGCATGATTTAGGAGGTCATGCATTCGTACTCGTTGAAAAAGCGAGACAACAACTTGCTCAGTTATTAGGTTCTCAATCAGAAGAAATTTACTTCACAGGCAGCGGGACAGAGGGAAACCTGCTAGCCATTACACAAATAGCAAAAGGATTAAGAGAAAAAGGCCAACATATTATCATGAGCCAAGGAGAACATCCGTCTGTAGATAGTGCAGTGGCTTTTCTAACAGAGCTTGGCTTTACCGTCACTTCTATTCCTTTTCAAAAGGATGGTCGTGTCGATGGTCAACAAATCATGGAAGCTATACAGCAAGATACAGTGCTACTCATCGTACAACATGTCAATTCTGAACTAGGTACTATTCAACCGATTGAAGAAATTGGCGCCATTGCAACAACGCACAACATTCATTTACATGTCGATTGTGTGCAATCCTTTGGAGAACTAGATTGTCATTTGGTGACAAAAGCAGCGCATTCGCTGACCATTGCAAGTCATAAAATTTATGGTCCTACTGGCATTGCTGCAGTGTGGATACGCAAAGGAACACCTTGGCAACCCCTTTTTCCTGGGCTCACGCAAGAACAGGGATTTCGGGGTGGAACGCATGCCACCGCCTCCATTGTGTCTTTCGTTGCTGCCGCTCAATTCGCAGTCGATACGATGGAAGAAAGGTACAGCGACATGTGGCACAAAAGACGCTATTGTATTCAACAATTACAACGCGTCATCCCAAAAGAAGCCCTCACCATTTATGAAGCGACGACAGCAGCTCATCAATTACCACATATCTTAGGTTTAGGGATCTATCCAATTGAAGGACAAGAACTTCTGTTAGCTTGTAATGCGAAAGGTTTGGCGATTTCAACGGGAAGTGCTTGTCAAGTTGGAATGGATGTTCCATCAAAGGCCATGTATGCACTGCAAGTCCCTCTTCAAGCCGCAAAAGAATTTATTCGTATTTCTTTTGACCGAACGATTACTCTTGAAAAGATTGACTCTTTAATTGCAACCTTGGCCGCCACTTATCAAGCTCGAATTCGAGGCTAAAGACTGTATCCCCTCCATTTCCTCTTTAGTTATGTTAAAATAAGGGGTACAAATAGCGACAGTTGATTCATTAAAGAGGTGACAGAATGAAAGATGAAAAATTATTAGGGGAAGAACGAAGAGCATCATTGATTCAGTGGTTACAGCAAGCGGACAAACCACTCACTGGACGAGAATTAGGTGAATGGGCAGGCGTAAGTCGACAAGTCATTGTAGGTGACATCACCCTCTTAAAAGCACAAGGTCATCCGATTTTAGCGACGAGTCAAGGCTACCTCTTTATTCAGCCGGAACAAACCGCACAAATTGAAAGACAGATTGTTTGTCAACACACGCCTGAAGAAACACTCACGGAGTTACAAACGATTGTAGACCATGGGGTTAGAGTAAAAGATGTGACAGTCGAACATCCCATTTACGGTGAAATTACGGCGGCCATTCATGTATCTACTCGAAAAGAAGCACAAGTTTTTATTGAGAACGTTCAACAACATAATGCAGTCTATTTATCGAATTTAAGCGAAGATGCGATCCACTTGCATACCTTAGTCGCAGATTCTGAAGAAAAAATAGAAGCGGCAATTGCTGATTTACGACAGGCGGGGTTTCTCGTTGAAAAATAGAGAGCAAAATACTCGGTAAGCGTTTTCAACGTTGACTTTCTAGTGATTTCTGATTATAGTTAAGAAGTATCTATCATAAGTGTTGCCGAGGAGGAATTGTTATGCACCAAGGTAAAGTCAAGTGGTTCAGTAATGATAAAGGATATGGTTTTATTGAAATGGAAAATGGCGATGATGTATTCGTTCATTTTACAGGTATCCTTATTGAGGGCTTCAAAACTTTAGAAGAAGGGCAAACGGTATCTTTTGAACTCGTCGAGGGCAATCGAGGATCTCAAGCGGCAAACGTTACAATTATCGACTAATACAATTCATACAGCCTACTGTCACTTCGACAATAGGCTGATTTTTTAATGTTATTTTTCTTGTTCTATATCATATAATAACTGATCACCATACGCCTGAAGAGACTTTCCAATAGAACAGACATGAATACAAAATCGATGGGCTTTTGTTTTACTATCAGCATATAATTGTTGTTTGATTGGACAATTGGAACAATATTGATCATTTAAGGCATCAATTTGCTGTACAATACGTGTACGATCATTGTTCAATACGTTCGCCTCCTCTCATAGATGATGGTTCAAACAGATGAAATCTTGAGCATAGTTTACCCAGGCATCGATTACTCAAAAGGAGTGAATACCTCATGATTCAACTATACGTAGATGGTGCTTCTGCTGGCAATCCTGGAAAAAGTGGGATTGGCTTTTTTATTAAAGGGGAAGGTCACTTAATTCATGCTGCTATCCCGATTGAACCGACAACCAATCATCTTGCTGAATTCATTGCGTTAGATCAAGCATTGGGCTTCGTATTAGCAATTGAGCCAACAGTCGATATGGTTACTGTTTTTTCAGATTCAAAAGTAGTGGTTGATAGTGTTCAAAAAGGCTTCACTAAAAATAAAGATTATACGCCTCTTTTAGAGAGCATTCAACAAAAAGCGTCACAATTCGATTTATTTTTCTTGAACTGGCTCACGGATAAACAAAACAAGGCAGCAGACCATCTAGCAAGGCAAGCAATCCATTTAAAAGAGCCGTCTATTCGTTACCAATCCTAAAAGGTTCAAACCCAGTATCACTGGGTTTGAACCTTTTATTGTACAATCTACATGGTTCTTTTATTTAGCGTGACGTAAAAGCCTGTGGAAAGTAACAGTTTGCGCTCGGCTATCAAAGGATACCCATTCCATCGTTTCAATCACAGCACCTACATTGATTAAAAATGAACCTTGTGACACATCATAAGGCACATCATAACTAATCGCTTTGCCATTCAATGCTGCTTGGTGACTATGACCAAAAAATGTAAGGCGTGCCGTCGTATCCGCATGTTGTAAAGTCCAGGGATTACCCCCCCACTGCCATTGGTGACCATGAATGACTGTAGCGTCTTTCGTCAATGGCCATTCCCTCTTCCAATTCGCTAGCTCATCCCTTTTGGCATGTGGTTGAACAACTTCAAGAATACGTTCTTCTTGATTGCCAAGAACCGATGGAAAATCGAGCAAATCTTCAAAGGCAGCAGAAGTGAGGTAGACTTGTTCGGGTGCGAGTCGATGCTTCACAGGTAATTGTTTTTTACTAATGATACATTCGTACACATCGCCATTACAAACAATCGTTGCATCAGGTGACTGTTCAAGAATAGCCTGCTTCACTCGCTTAAGTGCAGGAAGCGAAGAGTGGATATCGCCAATAATTGCAAATTTACTCATCTGCTGCTGGCTCCCCTATTGCCACTGGGCGGTTTTTGTCTGTTATCCACTCACTAAAACTGCCTACAAATAAGGCCACATCGGTTACTCCAAAATGACGTAACATCGCAAAAACAGGCGCTGCTGAAACACCAGACCCACAGTAGGCTGTAATCGGTTGGTCGAATGGAATCACTTCTTCCATTATTTCTTTCAATTGTGTAGTAGGTGCATATTGACCTGTCTTTGCATCCACCATTTGTTCATGATCAAAATTGAGAGCAGTAGGAATGCGTCCTTTCACAGGATCAATCGGCTCCACTTGTCCTAGATAACGCGCTTTAGAACGAGCATCTAAAAGTACACGCGAATGGTCTTTTGTAATGCGTTCGACTTCTTCAACAGGCGTATAATAGCTTTCTTGCCAATTAGGAGTTATGTCAGAGGGGGTAACAATTGTCGGTTCATCTGTCATTTCTACAAATCCTTCTTGGGCTAATAAGTCGATTCCTTCTCGTACAATATAAACCTGTTGAAAACCGCTATAAAGCAGTATCCAGTAAGCTCTTGCGGCAGCCCCACTTCCCCCTTGATCGACTAGAAGAATTTTATCGTCTAGCTGTAATCCTTTTCTTCTAAATAAAGCAGTCAATTGTTCTTTTGTAGGCATAGGATGACGCCCTGCCTGACTGGTTAAATCAGAGAGATCTTTTTCCACATCGAAAAAGAGAGCGTCTTTGATGTGACTTTCTTGATACGCTTCCCAGCCTTTTGTCGGTTCACTCAAATAAAATCGTGTATCGATCCATTTGAATGACGTAGGATCTTTTACTTCATGAATGGATAAAAATACTTTCATTGTGTAACCTCCTGTTGTTCTAGAATCTGTTGCACACGTTCCCATTGTTCAATTTCTCCTACATTTTCTAACAAACGATGTTCTGCCGCTAAGATTCGTGTTGTTTCCGCTTCTAAATGCTGATAGAATCGTTCACTTTCGTTTAACATATATTCTTTTGCCCATGTGGTCATGCGTTCTACTTCGGCAGTTAAATAAGGTTTTGCTTGCTCATTCATCAGTTGTTGCAAAGCTTCACCAAATTGTTCACGTCCTTTTTGAACAAAGAAATGCTTCTCATTTTTTACAAGATGGTGTGCACCTTTCAATGCTGTTACGTCTTGCAAACCTTCTTCAAACGTGAGTAATTCAGGCTCTTGTACATCATAAGTTGGCACATAAAGAGCTGGATCGATGGCTTGTGCTTCTTTTTGTACCGTTTGTTGGCGTTCTTTCACAATTTTTTGCAAATACTGACCTATACGTAAATTAGTTACTTTTAATTCTTGCGTGTAATCAAAGCGAACAAATTGTAATAATTGAGTCAAACCTTTTTCTAGGGCTTCTTTCTTGCCATACTTTGCAAATAAAGAAGGATTATAGGCCTCTTTTAAGAAATCATTGAAACGTAACTGAATGCGTTCATTGACATAATACACAAGCTCTTCAATCTCCCGTTCAATCGACAATTTAAAAATCGTATATAACGGTTGATCATTCAGAAGTGGCTGTACATTTTGTTCGATTGAAGCCAATTCTTGTAGACGCTCATCTTTTCTTGCTAAGTTGGCTTTGGCACGCTCTACTTGTTCTGCAATATGTGTCACCGCTGCTGTTGTCTCTTGATGTAAGGCTAATGCCGCCATTCCTTTTAAGTCATTAGCTAAGAAAGAATAGAAATCTGCTTCAATTTCTGTCATTTCTGAAGTCATTTCGCCTCTTAATTTCGCTTCAAGCGCTTCTAAACTAGAGACGCCGTACACGCGTGGATGACGAATGCCTAATTTCGTTAATTCTCTTGCCACATAATCTTTCACTTGTTGTTTTTCTTCTTCATTTTGAGCTAAATCGATCGCATTGACAATGAAGAACATCTTATCCATTTCAAACGCATCTTTCACACGGCCAAGCTGAATTAAAAATTCGCGGTCTGCTCGGGCAAAGGCATGATTATAATAAGTGACAAAAAGAATAGCGTCTGCATTTCTTATATATTCAAACGCGACATCCGTGTGCCTTGCATTAATTGAGTCAGCTCCCGGTGTATCGACGAGCGTAATTCCTTGTCTCGTCAATGGAGAGTCGAAATAATAATCAATGGAATCTACAAAACAACTTCTCTGTTCAAGTGCTACAAATTGCGTGAATTCTTGTTCATCCACATAGAGTGTTTCACCTAAATGAGCAACATAATCATTGTAACCTAGCTGATACGCGCGAATGAAAGATTGGTGTAAATGATTGCGTTCATCTGTTACCTTTAAACGTAAAGCTTCATCAGCACGTTCAAACGCTTCTTTTAAACTCGATACCGTTAACCCTAGTTGTTCGTATGAGTTCTGCATATCTTCAAGCATAATTGCTTCAGACTTTAAATGAACATCCGCAAAGTGATGTGCTTTTTCGGCGGTTGCTGGCACAATTTTATTAATGGCTGCAGTCGTTGGATTCGGTGAAACCGGAAGCGCACGATTGCCAATTAACGCATTGGAGAAAGATGATTTCCCCGCACTAAATGCACCAAATAAAGCCACTGTAAATTGTTGTTGACGCAAACGATCTGTTTTCATCTGTAAATAATGAGCCCAATCTTCTAGCCCATTGAGTGTTTTCATTTGATCCACAACAAACTGGGCTTGTTTGAGGGTATCCTCTACATGAACGGTCTCAACAGTCTGTTCCTGAGCTTCTGAAATCATCGGTGCTTCTTCTTCTACGATGACTTGTTCATAATCTTCCACCAACACGTAGTCTAGTGGCTGTTGCCACAGGGTGAGTAGGCGATTAATTGTATTTTGAACTGCTAAATCTTGCCTTTCAAGTTGCTGATCAAAGTTTTGGATAGCCTGTTCATAGAAAGCGACTTCTTGCACTGCTATTAATTCTGCTTGCTGTTCTTTTAAAGATTGCTGTAACTCAGCTAATTTACCCGTCCCTGATGCCGCAACAATTTTCGCAGTCCGCTGTACCCATTCATCCGTTGCCTCTTTATACAAGCGTTCAATTTTAGAGCGAATAGCCGTCGTATAATTCAACACAAGGTCTCCCGATACCACATCGGTTGGCACAATGACTTCATCAATGGCTTCATTTGGAATGGTTAATGGGTATTCGTCAATTTCTTTTAGACGTTCATCCGTTAATTGTTGTACATCACGTAATTTTTTCTTCATCAATTGTCGAATGTGAAGTTCAATTTGTGCATGCAATAAAGGAGCTAATGCTTCAAAGAAAGCAGTACGTCTCGCTTGCCTCTCTTCTTCTGTCTTTTTCGCGCTAAAAAATAACCCTACTTTAAATTTAGGGGATTTACTCTCAATGTATTGTTCTAGTCGTTCACGAACTTCAAATGGTGTAATCGATGCATCATCAATTAATTCTTTACGTTCACGATCAAACGTTTTACTGAATTGGTCTTTGGATAATAAATGCGTTTCATTCGCTAACGCTTCCACAGCTTGTTGTTTCGCCGCAACATCTGCCCATTCAGACGCCTCTAACTCTGGATAATCAGCTTTTGTTTCATCGATTTGTCTTTTTAAATAGGCAAAATGTTCTTCTTTCAGTTGCTTTAAACTGTTCGCTACGTTGACTTCAAACTGATCACCTGCATGAGCAATCGCGTCATCTACTAATGCTTTCACCTGCTCGAAATCATTGTAAGGAAGGTCTTTTTCTCTTAACGAAGTAAAGAAGATAGCTTTCGGATGCACGCCCCATGTCGCAAAACTAGCACGTACACTTTCTTTAAACGCCTCGAAACTTAATTCTGCCTCTCGATGCTTATCGACTTGATTCACAATTAAATACACATTTGGGTTGTAAGCCATCAGTTGCTTGGTAAATGTAAAGTTCAATTCCGATTGCACATGGTTGTAATCCATCGTATAAAAAACTAAATCCGAAAGATGTAAAGAAGACTCCGTCGATAAGGCATGCGCTTCATCCGTAGAATCAACCCCTGGCGTATCCATAACAACAACGCCTTTTGGTAATTGAGACGAGGCATGTCCGATATCAATGCGAGCCACGTCTTCACCGTTTTTACTAAACGCTTGAATCGCTTCTGTAAAATCATGCCCCACATATTTAAGTGCTCGCCCATCCGTTTCATGTAAGACCACATAATCTTCGTCTGCTTTTTGAACATTCACAATGTTCGCAGAGGTAGGTATCGGACTCGTCGGTAATAATTGTTCATTCGTCAACGCATTAATCATCGATGACTTACCTGCTGAAAAATGCCCAGCAAAACCGATTGTAAACTGATTATTTCTTAGTTTTTCTGCCACTAACTTCACTTTAGCTAATCGTTCATCATCTTTATTTTTTTCAAACTGTGCGTACAGTTTAGCTGCTTCTTCTAATAGTTGGTTCACGTTTGTCATAACTACCTTCCTTTGTTTCATAATGTTTCAATTATAGCAAAGATTCAAACCAAGTTGACGCCTAGACACCATTATTTTTTTACAAAAAAACCTGCTCTATTTTCAAGAACGATAAACTATATTTCCGTTCTCTTTAATGGTATAATAGTTCTATTACTTTATCATTATGAAAGTAGGGATTTATTTGTCACAAGCTCGCTCGATTCAACTCATTTTAAATCATATGATTCGTTCACTCAAAGAAGTATTACCTGTAAAGGTTGATATATCTGGCCCTACGATTACACCTGAGCCATTTATCCAAAAAGAACTCAGTGTTTTAATTGGAATGGTTGGTGATACAAAAGGCCGACTGATTATTGATACTACTTTAGATGCCATGCGTACAATCGGCTATGAAATGTTCAAGATGGAAGTCAGTGATGAAATGATTGAGTCACTCAGTGGTGAAGTCGGTAATATGTTAGCTGGGAATTTATCAGTCGGTTTAGAAAGAGATGCATTTCTTATCGATATTACAACGCCCACAGTAATGACTGGAACTTCAAAAATTCACGGTTTTGGAAAAGCAATCACACTTCCTGTCACACTCAATGACCAACACACAATGAAAGTGTTAGTCATGTTAGATGAAGATGCATAATAGATTTACAATATAATTACTTAATCTTTACACAAATCTAACAATAAACAAAGCCTTTTCTCCTATACTTGTAGTAAGTATAGGAGGGAAGGCTTTGTTTGATTCAGTTAGTCGAAAACTCGGCATGAGTGTCATTATTTTCATCTTATTATTTTTATCTTTTGGAGGAATTAGTTTGTTTGTGAATCAGTCTATTCACAAACAGTATGAACAGTTTATGCAACAAGAACTTCAAACGAAACAACAGTTAGAACAATTAGCTAGTTCACAAAACCAACTCGCTAAACAGACGTACCGCTTACTTTTATATGAATTACCAGAAGATATTATGGCTACTGACGAGGCAATTACTTTATTTAAATCAAAATTGCAGATTCTAAAAAAACAAGCGAGTGCCCTTGAATTAGACAAACCAATGAAAATCGTCCAAGAACATGCACTCAGTGTATTAGATATGAATGCTTTAATTATTCGAGATTTACAGGACGGCAAAAATGACGCTGCTCGTAAAATCGCTGTTGAAAGCGACTCTTATGAACGAGCAACCAATGCTGCTATTGAAGAATTGATTCTAATCATTGAGCAACGAATTATCGAAAAAAGTGAGCAACTTCATCACCAAATGACGCAAATTAAATGGTTTGCTCTCATTTGCATCGCTAGCTTATTATTCATCAGTATGTTGGTTTATTTTTCAATCCGGAGGCAAATTGTTTACCCCATTCAATCCATTACGACTCAATTACAACAGTTAGCCCAAGGACAACTTACATTAACGATTCCACCTTCTAAAAAGAAGGATGAATTTGCTCAAATGGGAGAAGCTCTTATTCAATTAACTGCAGCTTGGCAAACAATCATTGCAGAGGCATTTTCACAGTCGTCTACCGTACATGGTCTTGCACAACAATTGAATAACAATCGTTCTCAAACGAATGAAGTATTGAAACAAGTTGAAGAGACTTCTCATCAACAAGTCAAACTCCATCATCAACAATCAAAACAATTAGGAGAAACAATGAAGCAGTCTGACTTCTTACAAGAGCAAATGCACAATTTAAGAAATGAAAACAATGCATTAGCTGAAAAAACAAATCAATTTCAACTTTTATTAGACACAAGCACGACACAGGCGGATCATCTACAGTCTACGATTCAACAAGTTGCAGAAGATGCCAAGGCCACTCAACAAGCAATCACAACTTTAGTTCAGCAATTTATGCAAGTTGAAGAATTTTCAACAATGATTCGTCAAGTTGCAGAACAAACTCATTTACTTGCAATCAATGCCTCTATTGAAGCCGCTCATGCAGGTGAGTTTGGCAAAGGCTTTGCCGTTGTTGCTTCTTCTATTCGTACATTAGCGGAACAAACTAAAACGCAAACTGTGTCCATTGAGCAAACTTTACGGGAAATGAATACATCCGTAGATGAAACTGCAGCAAAACAACAACATACCCTTGCTCAAATGAAGCGAAGCCAAGACGTTGCAGCTCATACACGCTCTAGTTTCGATCAATTGCAATCCTTTATGCAAGGAGTCAATCAACAAATAGCAACGGTTCGCGAGATGATTACCCTTTTTGACGAAACAACTGGAGAAATGGCTAAAAATCACCTCTCCATGCAAGGACAAGCGACTCATGGAAAAAAAGAAACTGAAAAGCTTGAACAAGCGGTACAGCACCAACTTCTCATGCAACAACAACTCAACGGCCAAGTAGATGCCTTGTTTGAAGTAGCCACACAACTTCAAATTGTCATGTCCCACTTTGATCATGTCCCGGAGCCAGACTCAAACGATTTGGGATAAAATAATTAATCTATACCTTATATGCTTAACGATAATAGCCGAAATCTTTTATAAAAAGATTTCGGCTATTTATCCCTTAAGCAACTTCCTAACGCACGCTGAACTTGAGAACTGATCTTCGAGATAAGTTTTAATGTTGAACCTGCAATATAAAGTGGCCAGGCACATTCTAGTGGCGTAAAGAGATGGAACTCTATTACCTGCTTGTGTTTCTTTCCTTCAAGAGATTGAAAAATCGTATTGCTATTCATATTATTCCATCAACTAAACAATAGCCGCTTCATCTTCACAACATTGATAAGCCAACACTATGCTTGAAGTGCAGGCATCGACTCAAGGAGGATTGCCGTCCGCCCTGCTGAATGCGAAGACGTGAACGCAAAGCAATTACAAAAATACTCCGAACTTGTATACTGACTTTCGAGATAAAATTATGGATAGTACGAGCTAAATAGATTGCCAGGCACACTTTGGCCAAGTAAGAAGATGGAATTGTGTTGAGTGCTTCGGAGCCTTTCCCTCAATTAATTAAAAAGAATTAGCTGATTGTTGGATTACTACATCAATGAATATCGTTGCTGCTTCATCTTCACAAAATTTAAAAAACAACACTTTGCTTCTCGTTACAGACTTTGACTCTCGGAGGATCAGCGGGCTGTTTTGACCCCACAGGATAATCACATGAAATACAAGCCTATAACACCTGACGAGGAGGCAAAACTGACCGCCCTTGAGAAAGCATAAGTCTGCAACGTAAAGCAAATTCATCGCCGACACTTCATTCAAAGAAAGTATAAGAATCGCTGTCCGCCCTGCTGAATGCGAAGACGTGAACGGAAAGCAAATTTAAAACCCACGCTGAACTTGAGACCCTTCATTTTCACAACAATTAAAACCACAAAAAAAGCAGGCACCCCATCCAACGGACAAGGCCCTACTTCATCAATCACACTTCTTGAATACGAACTGGAAATAAATCTTGATAATAGGCGCGATAAGCATACTCGCTCTCATCCACTAACAAATGAACAACCCCATGATCCTTCGTCGTACGAATCA
>JASLCF010000016.1 GCA_030146155.1 Savagea sp. | reverse complement strand
CGACAACACCTAATCATTACCCATATTAAATTGTCGAGGAGGATTGCCGTCCGCCCTGCTGAACGCGAAAACGTGAACGCAAAGCAACTCTAAGCCGACACTTCATTCAAAAATTGGATAAGAATTGCCGCCCGCCCCGCTGAACGCGAAGACGTGAACGCAAAGCAAATTCATCGCCGACACTTCTATTTTCCCCACAAAAAAAACGTGAAGACAACTCCTCTCAAGAGTCACCCTTCACGCCATTTATTTCACAATCGTAACAGGCACATTCACATGCTTCATCAAACTATGACTCACACTACCCAATACAAACTCCTCAAAACCATTCAACCCACGACTCCCGATAAACAAATGATCCCCATTACCCGCATTCATATAATCACGCAACACACGTTTGGGCACACCTGACAAAACATGTGTTGTCGTTGGCACACCAAAACTTTCAGCAACCTCTTCATATTGTTTAAAATAAGCCTCAATTGCTTCTTGCTGAATCTCTTCCGTCACTTCAGTCACAATCACTTCACTACGCTTTTGCTCCGTTGCATCAACAGAACAAATTTCAACAGTAATAGATGGAATATGTTGAGCCAGTGAGAACGCATAAGTGGCTGCACGCATTGCATGTTCAGAACCATCGACAGCAACTACCCATTTCATAGCCATTCCCCCTTCTTTTCGCTTTCTTTTATTTTAACATAGCTCCTAAAAAAGAGGAAAGCCACTTCACTCATTCTGGCCATCTTTCCATTCATGATAAGTCATCAATGCACGTTCCCTTCCCCACTCATGTGGAATCAAAGCACCATCTTGCACAGCATGCACTTCCTTATACTCAGGACACCACTCCTCTATATAACGACCCGTCGATGCAAACTTTTTCCCTTGCTCAATCGGGTTAAAGATACGAAAATACGGACTACTATCAACGCCTACTCCTGCCACCCACTGCCAATTAATTGTATTATTAGCAAGATCAGCATCAATTAATGTCTCCATAAAATAAGCCGCACCTAAACGCCAATCGATTCCTAAATGTTTCGTTAAAAAGGAAGCGACAATCATCCGGTTGCGATTATGCATCCAGCCTGTCGCCCACAATTCACGCATGGCAGCATCTACAATAGGATAACCCGTTTGCCCTTTTTTCCACCGCCGAAAGGCTTGCTCATCTTGACGCCATGGGAATGTCGCATATTTTTCATAGAGAGGTTCAGTAACAGCAGAAGGATGGTTAGCGAGCGTCATCTGTGAAAAACTTCGCCAGATGAGCTGACGTACAAAAGCCGCTTCTGTCAACCCTTGCTCTACAAGTGTACGCACCGTTACTAGTCCGACAGCGATCGCAGGACTTAATTGACTAACAACTTGACGCTCAATACGATCCCTGTACAACGCATAATCCGTCAAATCCAGTGTCGCTAATAGTGCCCCTACTTCTTCCTCAGTCGTATAAGGAAACTGAAAAGATTGTACCCACTCTGGAACTGTATAGCTATCATCTTCAGAAAATTCTTTGCTCGTTTGTACCTTCCATTGAATAGTAGGTTCAGCCTTTAAAAATGGAAGTTGAAGTGCTTTTTTATAAAAAGGTGTAAATTTTTGATAAGGTTTGCCTTGTCCTGTTAACACTTGGCTGGCATCTATTAAATCAGGTCGCTCCATCGTTCTTTCATACATGAGCGGTTGAAATGAAGAGAAATCTTTTGTGAAAACGACTGGAATATGATAATTCGCCATTTCTTTTTTAAACGCTTTAGCAATAGCCCATTCAAAGGCTGCCCGTGCTGTCCAATGCTCAGGAATCAGATGAACAAAACCAATTTCACCTTGTTCAAGTGCACGTTGAACTAACGGATTATCATGTCTTCGCATGGCTTCATGTGTCGCTATCCAAATCATTGGTTAGACAACTCCTTTCAAAAAAACGAATGAACCATAATAGGCTCACTCGTCTTGTACTTGGTAAAGTCTTTGTTGCGTTTCCGCATAATACAATGTACTCTCTGCTCTTGCACAATGACTTGCAAAGGCTGTTTCATCGAGTGAAAATTCTCGTATTTCAACGATGCCAAAATGAATGTTTTTCTTTAAACCTTCTACCTCTTCAAACCCTTCACTTGTTTCAATGAAAGAAGAAAGGTGATGCAGCAAAGTTTCTAATTCAAAAAAATCTAAACCTTGTACGAGTAAGAAACCTTGATTGCCATCTGTTAAAACAATCGGGATTCCTTGTTCAGTCACGTGATTGACTAATTTACACACACGATCAAAACAATATTGATGCTCAAACGACTCTCCATATTCTTTCAACACTTCTTTTGAATGGAAGAAAAAAGCTACTAACTGAAACGGTTGTGTGGCATCTAAATGAGTAATCCCTTCTTCACGAAACGCTTGCATCGTTCGAAAAAGAAGAGGTGACTCAATGCGATCGAGCCACTGAATATAATCTTTTTTAGCAAAATCACTGCTCGTCAATATATTTTTTAGTGAGTCTAATGAACGTTCTTCTCCGCGTCGTAAAGCTTCTTTACGTGCAGACTCAAAACTAACAAAATGAGCCGTTAACTGCAAGTGATCAATTAATGCCATTGTCAATAAAAAATAACTATGATTGGAAAGAGCAATCCATTGATTGAGTGCAGTTGTGAATAAAGAAATGGCAGCCTGTTCTTCTCCGTTGACTGCTAATGCGATGGCTTTTATCACAATTAATTGGTTATGGTGCATAGTCTTTATCTCAGAAGGTAAAGTAGCCACAGCTAATGCATAATGTTGGTCAAAAGCTCGTTTTTCTCCGCGTAAGGCCTCTGTTAAAAGCACGCCCAATAAACATCTAAATAGCGCAAACTCTGTCTTCTCAATGGATTGTGAAAAATACAATGCCCATTTCTTAGCTTCTTCCGCTTGTTCATATTGCTTTGCCACACTAAAACGTGCACTCAGGTTGCCGTATAAAATAGCTAACAAATCTTCCCTCTGAATTTGGAAGGCTGCAGCAATGGCTTCTTTCGTTTCTTCAATCGCAACATCCAAATCTTCATGCACAAAATGCGTATAACTTTTTAAGTATTGGTATAGAGCTATTTGTTCTTTGGTGCCGTATGCCATACATACTTTTTCATAATCAATCATATATTCTACAAATTCTACTTTACGTCCCAAATCATGTGTAGCTACTGCTAAGTAACCGTAACATAACAGTGCTGATTCAAAATCTTTTGCATAAAGACATTCTCTTAACGTCAATGTCGCATAGCGAACCAGTTGTTCATACTGAAACGTCTCATACAAATATTGAATTTGTTCGATTTGTTTACTTACCATTGACATTGCATTCACGTCCTATTCATTTGAATGATTCAATTGCATTAAACGACTGACCACCCGATCCATTTCTGTTACAAAATAAGCTTGCTCTTGAATAAAATATTGGCGTATGGCAATGGCAATTCTTTGTTGTAACAGCACTAATTCTTTCGGATACGCTTCGATTTTTTCAAATTCATGTCTGAATAAAGCGGTTAAATCTTTACCAATAAAACGTTTCATATCCATCATCGCTTCTTGGAGTATTGAATCTTCCTCAATCCACAACATTATTTTTCGACTAATCATAGCAATAACATGTGTGGCAATTTGAAAGGCAAGATCACATTGCTCCTTTACTTGAAGAAGGGATGGAATTTTAGCACTGATTTGCTGAAGCTGGGTAAACACCTCAGCTCGAACGTGATAAATCATACGATGTTCGAAATGTTCAATTAAATGTTGAGAAGGTTCACATAAATAAAGCCAATAATCAAATAAGGTTTGATAATGAAATAATTCATATTTTTCGGATGGTAGGAGATAGGTAACCAGTGAGTTTCGTTCAGCTATCTCTATAAAACGTGATTGTATCTCATCCGTCGTGATCAATAAAGAACGCTCAGTAGTTCGATTAGGTAGCATCTACATCCCCCAATTCTACGATAAAATAAATCTCTCTTACCGTTAAACGTACATGATTCATCGTGCATTAGCAATGCTTTTTGAACAAGAAAAAAGCCACTCCTAAAAAATGAGTGGTTTTACCTAATTTTTTCTTGTAATCCCTTTTTACTTGGATCTTGCCAAAACATTGATAATACAAGACCTACAAGGAGAACAACCGCTCCAAAGTAATACGGATAATCAATATTCAAGTCGAATAAAGAACCGCCTAATATCGGACCGAATACATTGGCTAAGGAGGTGAAAAATGAGTTCATCCCTCCCACAAAGCCTTGTTCATTCCCAGCAATTCTTGAGAGATACGTAGTGACAGCTGGACGAATTAAATCAAAACCTACAAAGACTAAGAAAGTAATAATCATAATCCCCCAATAGCTCGTAGCAACAGTCATTGCATATACGAAAATGGTAGAATATAGGAGCGATATCCGAATTAAATTAATCTCTCCCCATTTTTTCATTAAAGGGTCAAAAAGAACAATTTGGAAGATGGCACCTATAATTGCCCCACCTGTAATCGCAATGGCAATATCTTTCTCTGTAAATGCAAATTTATGGTCCACATACAGACTAAAGAAAGATTCAAACGCAGCCAGTCCAAATGAGGAAACGAAAATTACGATAAAGGCTATTAAAAACATTGGAATGAGTATTTTTTTGAAACTCGACATTTGAGGTGTATGTCCAGTCTCGGCAATTTCAACTTGTTGACGGGCTGGTTCTTTCAATAAAAGGATAGAAAGCACTGCCGCTATTCCTCCAAGCACTGCCGCTGAAAAGAACGGTACACGTGTGCCATATGCTGCTAAAAATCCACCAATCCCAGGTCCAATAATGAAACCTGTACTAATCGCAGCTGACATATAACCAAGTGCTCGTGCACGTGTATCCATCGTTGTGATATCGGCAATGAATGCAGTGACTGCCGGCATGATGAATGCAGCACTCACACCACCTAAAATACGAGAGACAAATAATACTTCAACTGTTTTTCCGAGTCCAAATAATAATTCAGAAAAACCAAAAATAAAGAGACCGAGGACAATCATCACTTTCCGTCCATAGCGGTCTACTGCTTTTCCAGCAAAAGGAGAAAGAATCAATTGTGTTAACGCAAATGAAGCTGTCAAATACCCAATGACTTTCCCACTAATTTGTAATTCATTCATAATACTCGGTAAAACAGGTATGACTAAACCGATTCCTAAAAACGCAATAAATAGGTTCATCAGTAAAATAGATAATGTTAAACCTTGCTTATTTTTCATAGCACCAACCCCTTTTTTCTAACATGCATTACGATAGCATACACGATAGACTCCCCTGTTCGTCAACTAATTTGTATCTAAATCTTTAATTTTTTTCTTTCTTTTTTGACCTGTTCCTTTGCGACCAACATTTGAGCCTGCATTCTTGCAATAACTTCATCAACTGTTGCTGTACGATACCTGTTTTTTAATAGAAGTAAACTTTGTTTAGTGATGAGTGTAGCGTCTTCAATTTTTCTCAAAGTGGGTAAACGCATTTGCTGATGAAAGAGTAAAAAACTTTCTGGAATGAAGGCTAATCCTGCACCTTGTTGCACCATAAATAAAATAGGAAATGAAGTCGTCCCTTGATAGACAATGCGTGGTTCAAATCCAGCAATTTGACAAGCCTCAGAAACCGTATGCGAAATATTTAAGCCTTGCGTTGTCCGCTGCATTAAAAAGGGCTCATCTTTCAAATCTTTCATACGAATGACTTGTTGCTGTTGCAAGGGATGATTGGGCGGAATGGCTAATAACAATGCTTCTTGCATCAACTCAACAGACACAATATCTTCGTGATGATCGGTATTGCGGACAAAGGCAAAATCAATTTCTTGCTGCCTAAGCTCTCTCACCATATCTGTGTATTTTCCTTCTCTCACCTCTATCGTTAAACCAGGTAACTCTTCTTGTAATGTGGCAATGAGAGAAGGCAAAAAAGTCACATTCGCAGACGAAGATGTGCCAATTCTCACCGTTCCTTTTTTACCTTTGCTCACTTCTGAAACTTCTCGAATGATATTTTCTGATGCTTGAAGCAGTTCAATCGCACGTTCATAAAGTAACTCTCCTGCTTCTGTAATATGCAAACGTTTCTTATGCCGTTCGAATAATACGACTTGTAAATCATCTTCTAACTTTTGGATCAACATGCTGAGTGGCGGCTGTGTCATATTTAAGCGAATCGCCGCTTTCGAGACACTTCCTTCTTCTACAACTGCAATAAAACAATTCAATTGATGCAAATTCATCATTGACCTCTTTTCTTCCTCAACTGATGCAACAAACCATCAGTTACTCTCGTTTTGGATTCACATTATCTATTCTTTATATCAACGATAGACGTAATATATATTTTCAACTATAAACCGTTCATTTTATAATAGAAAGAAGTTTTCCGCATCAATTGTAAGCGTTTACGGTTCATGCTGATGCGATGGCAGTCAATACAAGAATGGGGATGAATGGGATGAAAAGAAAACCGAGTTTATTTGAAGCTGTTTTACCGATTATTGTGATGTTGTTACTTACTTC
>JASLCF010000175.1 GCA_030146155.1 Savagea sp. | reverse complement strand
CCAGGCTGTGAAAGTGCTACGACACCGTCAAAACCAATTTCAACCTTGTCGCCAATTGCTAAATCTTCAACACCTGCTCCTTTAGCGTCTGCTATATTAAAAATAAGTGGGCTATTTCCTTCAGCAAATTCCCCTTTTTCAACAGAGGTAATTGCCACTTCAATACTTGTTTCGTTAATGGCTTCAACAGTGCCCTCAACAACAACTTGTTCACTTTGACAAGCTGCTAAAACTAGGAGTGTCCCTAATATAATAAGAACGAGTGGTGCAAATCGATTTTTCATACTTCTCCTCCTCTCTCCTTTGTCTTTACTTTAATACCCTGAGAGAAGACGTTTAAACGTTCTTATTTACTTGTTGAAATCATTCATCTCCATTCAATAATTTCACTTCTTCTACAAAAATACCATGAATGAGAAAACTTCTATGATCACAAGAAAAAAGCATAGCCACGAAAGTCGCAACTATGCCGATTGGAAAAAACTATTCATCTCGGGAGTGCAATACCCGTAAAACTTATTAAGAACTAGTTACTGTAGAGTGAATAATTGCTGCTAGTTCATCAAAATGAGCAATTTCATAAGTTGGCTTTGCTTCAGCATGCGTATTTTTCTTACCGGTTGGATTGTACCAAACCGTATCGATACCGTAGCGATTGCCTCCTAACATATCACTCGTTAGAGAATCACCAATAATCAATGCTCGCGTACGGTCAAAGTCTGGCAAACCTTGTTCCACCGCTTCAAAAAAAGCAGTCGCTGGTTTTTGTGCACCAATGGCTGAAGAAATAAAAATGGCTTCAAATCTATCCAATAGACCCACTTTTTTCAAACGACAATATTGCGTGTCTGTCACACCATTCGTAACAATACTCAGACGGTAACCTTCTTCCGCCAGCTGTTCAATCCATTTTTTTGCACCTGGCATTAAAAATTCTTGATCGCATAATTGAGAACGGAACTGACGATCGATTGCCTCGCCATCCCCTGTTAATCCATAATGACGTAATAGTTTTCCAAAACGTTGAGAAACTACATCATCTACTGATAATAAGCCGAGTTCCGATGCATCCCACAATCCTTGACTAATGGTATGGTAAGTTTCATAAACTTCATCAAAGGGTGCTAAACTTAATTCATCAAAAATTTGACCTAATGAATAGCGTTCAGCTGCTTTAAAATCGAGCAGTGTATCATCAACATCAAACAATAGATCTGTATAACGTTTGTTCATTTTCATCACCTTTTCTCATGTCCATTGCTTTATCGTACCATATAATTTCGCATAAACTCAATCATTTACCTACAGAAATACCGAGAAGCCTCAATCCAAATTCTACATAAATATCGGCAATTTCTTGGATAGAAAGACGCCCTTCCTGTTTATACCAATGAGCGACTGTCGTACATAGTCCGATACAAGCATAAGCTGTCATTTGAATATCGCGTGTGTGAAAAAGACCACGATCAACGCCTTCTTGTAATACCTTTTGAAATAATTGTTCATACGCTTTTCGTTTCGCTACAATTTGCTCTGCAAAAGGTTCAGACAGCGAACGAATCTCACGTTCAAAAACAATCGCTTCCACACTTTCTTCCTCATGACGTAATAGGTGTTCACGCATTAAGAAAGTAAATTGTTCAATTGGAGAAGCACATTTTGTCAACCCATCCAAGATATAATCGTGGTAATTCGTCATATATACATCCATAATCTTAAAGAGGAGCTCATCTTTATTCTTATAATAATAATACATGGTCGCTGAATTAATGGCAGCCACATCTGCGATTTCACGAATACTTGTCGCAGCAAATCCTTGTTTTGCGAATAATTCAAGGGCTGCTTGACAAATATTGGCTTCAGTTTGGTTCATAGGACTCACCCCTTCTTGCCCTATTTTATCAATTTTTCACTCATTCAACAATCACTATTTGACAACTATCCACATAATAGGTTTTATTCCGCTACAATTGGGAATCCTTACAATATAAAAAGGAGTGATTCGATTGGAAACGATGCAAACAAAAGGCATTATTGATCACCTATCAGAAGGACGACTACTTCTCACTGTGCTAGCCTCTGAAAGTTTTGGCGGACATATGGTTGGGCAACAAATCTTTTTCACCATTAGTGATTTACCGGAAGAAGTATTGAAAGCATTAAAACCAGGCCAAGTGGTTTCAATTACACATGGGATGGCCTTTGGCATGTCACTTCCCCCAGTCACACATGCCCATGCAATTACACAGTTAGAAGAAGGTTATAGTACGACGCCTCACATCGTACATTATCAGAGTAAAGAAACTGGTCAACCTTTACTTCGTCAAGCGATTGTACAAGGGGAATCTTTTGAAGAACAACTTGCGACACTAGCTTCTCTTCAGTGGCATACAGAGGAAATGAACCTAGAACAACCCCCTTTTTTAAAACTAGTTGTTCACGCTGAGAGCCATCCCCTTCATCAGCATGCCTTTTATTTTTATTCAACAGAAGAAAATCTTCTAGTCGTAGACGCCACGACAGAACAATGGGCTACTTTAGTTGATCCTAGCCCCTTTCAATCTCATTAATACAAAAAGACTTGATGAATTGTGCAATATTTCCACAACTCACCAAGTCTTTTATTTTATACTTTTTTCGCGACCCGTTGTTTTTCAGGGGTGTAAGAAATATTTAACATCATCTTTGGAAAACCTAAACGAATCAAACCATGTAATGAGACATCACTGACATTGAAGCGTTGATTTAGCGCATGAATAATCGTTGGATCACTACTACTCATACAACCAAATTTTCGCACGGCATGTTGCTGTTCATTCGCTTGGATGGGCGTATCAAGTAATAATTCAAACATTTTTTCATGACAACAAAAAAAGGTGGCTTCATAAGTTTGTACCTTTTCCCAAAATTGATCCGATTGAAAGGCTGATAAAATGACCAACTGTGCGCCAGTTTTCAAAGCAATCAATAAATTCCAAAAAGGAACCACTTGATCAAACAAATGGGAGATAATTAAGGTATCGTGAGCTGTAAAGTGAACAGGTAAATCACTTGATCCCATCGCTTCGACAGTTGCCTTCCAATCCGCCCAGCACATGCATTCAGGTGCACGCAATACTTTTTCAGATACACAATAATGCATGGACATGACCGTTTCCTCTCCTACCTCTGGATAGTGCTGAATCGGTTCAAGTAAAGGGTAGGCTTTCATAAATTGAATGGCACTCGGAATCGTACCATCTGTCGAGACCCATGCGACGCTCGGTATTTTTTCGTTAAGATAAGCCCAGTCTTGCATACTCTCTTCGTTCGTAATGAGTAATGTAGCTTGTGAATGGAGTAAAATGAATAAATTCTCACTCGCTGTTCGACCTGGTCGAATTGGCACTACCGTCGCTCCTAATAAATTAGAAGCCAGCCAAAATAAAGGGAAATCGACCCCGTTAGGTAAACAGATAGCTACACGCTCTCCCGTACCGACTCCTAGACGTTGTAAAAAGAAACTGACTTTCCGAATTTCGTCATTGATGCTCGCAAAAGAATAGCTCTCTTTCGCTTCGTCTACGATGATTGCTGTTTGATGTCCAAAGCGTTCACTTGCTTCTCTCAGCATTCTTTCAAATGTTTGAGTTGTCACGATTTACACCTACTCTTCTTTCACCATTCGGTTTCGCTTGAAAATCTTCTGCTTAATCAGCTAAAAACCGTCTTTCACCCTTTCTATTCTATCAATCAATTGATTAAATTTCAATCATGATTAGAATAATTAAATTAAAAAAAGAAGATACTATACTTTAAGTTAAAACCTACAGAAGTCACTCATCAACAAAGTCTATCCGTATAAATGCCCTTATCATTAATGTAGATAATATAATTGATTAGTAGATGTGAGTTGCTTGAAGTGCAAGATGGCGACTCCTCGGGGATTTAGCGTTACAGGTTAGACCCTGGACAGAGCGAAGCGAAGGAAGCGGCTCACCGAACGCCC
>JASLCF010000174.1 GCA_030146155.1 Savagea sp. | reverse complement strand
ACAGAGTTAGAAGAAAAAGTTTTACAGTACTCAAAGAAAAAAGGTTTGAATCAATCTGATGTTATTATCTTGTCAGTGAAAGTAAGAAACAATAAACCATCAAGTACAATCAGGAGGTATTCCCATGAAAATTATTTTAAATCAAGTACGCTGCAGAAAGTGTAACAATGTAATTGTCTCTAAACATCGACATGATAATCGATCGTGTAAATGTAACTCTATTTTTATTGATGGCGGCACAGACTATCAACGAATGAGTTGGGGAAAAGGTGGAGCTGATGCAGTAATGGAAGACTATATTGATACAAGCCTATCTATTTACCAGATGTCTGAGCCAAAGCCTCAAAATTTAAAAGAAGTGCTTGAAGTGATTAAAGTGCTCGCGGAACAGATTGAAGAGATGAAAAAGGGGAAGAATATTTATGAAGCATTTCATTATGAAAGAAGATTAAAAGGGCATCTGGCTGATTTAGTCAATTTAAAACATGAGTTAGATTATCGAGAGACTAGCGAAGAATAATGAGCCGTTTCTATGCGAAGAATATTTTCAGTGAAGTAGGTAACTTATAGTGTTATGCTTAAAGACTCTAACATTATTATGAAAAATTTATAATAGTTGTAACTATTAGTTTTGAAAATTCTTCGAAATTAATTTTAAATAAAGCTAAAATGTCATCTTATCAAATTATAGAAGGGTTTGAAGTAAATGGAGAACAAAAGAGAATTATTAGAGTTGGAAAATAGGTTAAATGCTTTGTATGATAAAAATAATGAAGGTATGAGATCTACTGTTGTAATAGATTCAATTTCAATTGAAGAGTTAACAAATGAGCATATTGATGAACTAAATCAATTTCATGCAACAGAAGTAGCTATGATCGAGAAAGAGGATAGTTATTTTTGTGGGTTAAGAGCAAATCACTTTGTAGTAGAAGTTGGTTGGTCCGAGAGTAGAGAGGAAAATGTTATTGTTTATCTGATTACTTGTAATCACGAAGGTTTAAGAGCGATGACAATGATGGCAATGACTCCTTAAATAAATCTAAATGAGGCGTATCGGGTCAGATTTTGAATATTTTCATAGACTAAAGTGCTCTTTAATAGTTACAATAATATAAAATATCTAGCATTGCTTACGAGGATGTGTCCAAAAAGATTGTTAATCTTAACGGATGCATCCTTTCTTCTTTTTAATTGATTATAGCAAGGGGCAGTTTCAGATTATCTATCGTACTGAATAAGAGAATAACTGATTAAAGTGTAATACAAGCTTCTCAAGTATATAGGGAACATTGATGTAATGTTCTTTTAGCTGTATCATTAGTTTTATATGACAGTTCATTTAGAAGGCTAGTTAATAAGCTAAGTTATTAATAAAATAATTTAAATCTAATAGAAGACAATCTGCAGAGTTTTTGGGAAAATACGCACCTATAAAAGTAAAAATGTATTTTGTATTTAGGTTTATTTTATATGAGGGGGAATCTGAAATGGATAAAAAAAGTGCAAAGAGCTTTGTCTCACTTGTTCGAGAAATAGATTCTGAATATCGAACACAGAGAGATCGAGGAACATTATTTGAATTGTTGGTAAAAACATACTTAAAAAATGAACCTGTATATAAAAGGTTATTTGACGAAGTATGGATGTTAAATGAAGTTCCTGAAGAATATAACATACCTAGTATTGATACAGGTGTTGATTTAGTAGCAAAGAAGTCAAAAACAGGTGAACTAGTAGCTATCCAAGCGAAATATTATGATAAAAATGCAAGTATTCAAAAAGCACAGATAGATTCATTTCTAAATGAAGTTGGAAAGAAGTATTATGCGGAAGGTTTAATTGTCACAACGACTGATAAGTGGTCTAAAAATGCTGATGCTGCATTAGTAGAGAGAGATAAGAATATTATGCGTATCTCTTTATCACAATTAAAAGGGAGTCAGATCGACTGGTCAGAATTTACATTTACACAACCAGAAGAAGTTGTATTGCAAACTAAAAAGACTCCTCGACCACACCAGATACCTGCTATTGAAGACGTGCTCAAAGGGTTAGAAAATGCAGACCGTGGAAAGCTGATTATGGCACCAGGAACAGGTAAGACATTTACATCTATGGCAATTGCAGAAAGAATGGCTAAAAAATCAAAGGGGACATTTAAGGTACTATATCTTGTACCTAGTATTCAATTACTCTCACAAACATTAAGAGGGTGGAATGCTGACATCAACTATGATATGGATTCAATCGCAGTTTGTTCTGACAGAAAAGTTACAAAGGAAAAAGTTGGAACAGAGTTAGAGGATATTGCCACAGCAGACATAGGGTTTCCAGCTACAACTAATACAGAAAAACTTTTAGACTATCAAAACATCATAGAAAAGAAACAAGAACAACCAGAATTTATAACTGTTTTCTCAACTTACCAATCTATTGATGTAATTATTGAAGCACAAAAACAAGGATTTTATGAATTTGATTTGGTTATTTGTGATGAAGCACATAGAACAACGGGAACAACGGAGTTAGGACAAGAAGGTTCAGCTTTTACAAAGGTACATAGTAATGACAATATCAAGGCAAAGAAAAGACTGTACCAAACAGCAACACCACGTGTGTATGGTGAAGACGCAAAAAGAAAGGCTGAAGAAAAGTCTGTTGTTGTTGCAGATATGAATGATCCGGATATTTACGGTGAGGAGCTTCATCGAATTGGTTTTGGTGAGGCAATCCGTAGAGGTATTTTAACTGATTATAAGGTAATGGTTTTAGCAGTAGACGAAGATGTAATAGCAAGACGATTTCAAGATATGTTCTCTAAAACAGAGTCAGGGTTACAATTTGATGATGTAACAAAAATCATTGGCTGTTGGAACGGTCTTGTAAAGCGTGATGGTGATTCAAACAAAACTCTGGGCTTACCAATGAAAAGAGCAATTGCATTTACAGGTACAATTAAAGATTCAAAAATGATTACAGAAATGTTTTCAACTGTTGTAGATGAATATTTATATAAAGAACAAAACATGTCTGGGCCACAATTTAAAAT
>JASLCF010000149.1 GCA_030146155.1 Savagea sp. | reverse complement strand
TACCAAAAGAAAACATGCACGGTTAAAGCAATGGATGGAATCCCTAAAAACAAACCTGTAATTCTTTCATCTTTTCGATTATACATATATAACAACTCCCATGCTACTTATCTTTATATAAAAATGATAATTTCAATCCACTCTCCCCATACAGGGAGAGACCGCTACATCTTGTAATGTAGTACTACAAAAATCAATAAGTAGTAGTAACCTCTATTCTAAGCGACAATTCCCTGCTTCAGTTTAAATGAGATGCGCGGACTCCCTAGCATTTTTATGTTCACTTCACCCTCGCGCAAAAATTAGTCCCTTACCTTTTTTGCAACACATGATATACTACTACATATCATGCAACAGAACGGAGGATGCCTTTTGCTACGGATTCCATTTCGTGGAGGACGCATTATTAAAACAGGAATTGCTGTATTTTTAACAGCTTGGATTGTGGGGGCCTTAAATTGGCCGATTGCCTTTGCAGTCATTACTGCAATCGTGACCATCGAACCCACTGTCAATGACTCCATCAAAAAAGGACTAGTGCGATTTCCCGCTTCCGCTATCGGAGCGTTTTATACAGTCACATTTGTTTCCCTATTCGGGCATACCCCATTAACTTATACCTTATCTGCTGTATTCACGATTGCCACCACTTACCGCTTAAATTTACATGCAGGTCTACTCGTTGCTACTTTAACAGCTGTCGCCATGGTTGATGTGGTTCATACGAATTTATTGATCGCGTTTATCGTCAGACTAGGTACGACTACGATCGGGTTACTCGTTTCTACTTTTGTGAACATGTTTATTTTACCTCCTTCCTATGCACAGGAGATCAATAAAAAGTTCACACAGATCAAAGAACAATTTGTCTCTCTCGTTGATCAAGTCCCCGCACTTTTTATGACGGGGACAGTCGCTTCGACAAAGTATACAAAAGATTGGACGACTTTAAAAAATACATTAGCGCTTACGCAGTCTCTCATTCAATTTGAAGAAAAAGATGCCAATCATCCATTTGTATCCAAAGATGATTTTCCACTTATTCAAAAACAAGAACAACTGAGCCGATACTTTGCATTATTAGACAGTTTAGAACAACTTGAAAAACGGGCATACCCTCTACGTGAAGATGACTTAGACATCTTGACAGGCATGACATCGTGGCTTGGGGAACAATTATTACACCCAACACATGCTGAAGCATTTGAAACTAAAAAATCAGAATGGACTACTACCTTAAGAGCTTCTCTTTGTGCCATGCAAGGAACGGATCAAATGACTGATCGCACGCTTGTACATTATGAACTGTTAAGAATGCTTGAACATCTACAAGCAGAAGTTGCGCTCCAACAAAACTAGCACACGTTTGCATAGACATGAGCTAGTTTTGTTAGTTTAATGAGGTAACTGTGCATTCATTCTATTCAATTGACGCTTATAATACGTATAAAACAGTAACCAATAAATGAGATATTGCCCTGTAAATATGAAAAACATGGCTAAATAATGAGAGGGCGAAAACCATTTTCCAAACATGGCACAACTCCAAAAGACGATCAATGACAACACGTAATGGATAATCGTTTTTGTTAGTTGACTGTAGCGTTCCATTTCAAAGATAAAAGCTGCAAGTGCAAAATAAATCCCAGTGAGCATCGCGGCAGTTGTCATTCTCCAAATGGTTTCAACAGACACTTCAGCCTCTATCAACCATAAACGTGTCAGAGCAAAAAAAGTCGCTATTCCTCCAAAAGCAATGCCAATTAAGATTCTATGTCCAATCCTTTTTAAATCAATCATCAGTTATTTCCTCCTTGTTCAATCGCTTGTCTCACGGCTTTTACGTAATTGCGTGAGATGTATTCTTTGTTACCACTTTTAAAATAAACACAGAGTGTACCATTAAACGCCAGTTCAAAACGTTCAATTTGTGTGATATTACCGACGACAGACTTTGAAAATCGTCTAAAAGGGATAGCCTGAAATTGTTCCTCTAAATGATACAACTTTTCTTTGCATACAAAGTGATCTATCCCTCTTTTTGCGAAAACTTTGCGTTGTTCTGCATAGAAATAATCAATACTTTCTGGTTCTAAAACGACGGATTGTTCCTCATCCATGACAATTAAACGAGGTCGTTTCTGTTGTTGGAGCTGCCGAACTAATTCTTCTAATTCCTCCGTCCACTCTGGCGCTCTAATCTCAAGTTCAGGCTCTTCTAATTCTGGTACAAGTTGGATATTAATTTTCACGCACCCTCACACCTCTTTCTTTCCATTCTCTCTTTTCAGTATATCTTGTTTCAACACGCCCCTTCCATTCGATTTGAATTTACTTTCTACGCATACAATAACGAGTTTTTGTCATTCCGTCTTATCCATTTGTCTGAACCGTGCTTAAATTGACCTGAGAAGCCGATTAAAAGACATCAAAAAAGATTGCCCATCCCGAGGATAGACAATCTTTCGATAAACTAATGAATCATGACTTTCAATTGTTTCTTCTGCCAACCGTATTTGAAATAGAAATACTGCATCACAAAATTGGATACGAATGCAGCTGGATACGCAATCCAAACCCCGTCTAAGCCCAGCGAAGTATGCATAGAGAGGAAATATGCGACAGGCACTTCAACTACCCAAATTGCAATGACAAGGAAAACAGTCGGCCATAAAACGACTCCTGTAGCACGCATTGTTGCAGATACACTTAATGTATGACCAAAAATAATATAACTCCAGAAAGAAATGAGTAAATAATTTTTAGCAATCGCTAACGTCTCTGCATCATTGATAAAGACAGCGAGAATGGGTTCGGCGAAAAGATAAGCGAGTAAAACAACAGCCCCACCAATGAGATAGTTGAATTGAACACCAATCTTTCGAACCATCGCCATCTTTTCTCGGTTATTTTCACCTAATGCTTGAGCGACAAAGACTGAAATGGCAATCGACAAACTCATCGCAGGAACCTGCACGTAACTCCCAACCTGATTGACGACCCCATATGCCGCAGTCGCATCGCTTCCATACGCATTTACAAATTTAATGACCGCAATTTCAGCCATTGAAATAGCAACCATACTAATACTCGAAGGAATCGCTAGTTTCAAAAGGGAACGTAAAATATCACCTTTTAAATAAAAATATTGCAAGACAGAACGATCTAGTTTTAATAAATGATCTTTTTTCTGTAAGTACAATAATAACAAGATAAATGTAATCAAGTTAGATGCGACACTCGCGTAAGCAGCCCCATTTAGACCGAATTCTGGTAACCCGAACCAACCAAAAATGAGGATGGGTAAAAAGGTAATATTTAAAATCACACCTACTACTAAGAAAATGAACGGTGTCTTTGAATCCCCTACACCACGAATAAACGTTGTATATACCATGTATAAAAACATAATGGGAAGTGTAAAAAATAAGATTTTAGCGTAGCTGACACTCGCTTCAAAAATGTTGTCAGGAGTATCCATGAAAAAGAGTATTTTTTCAATAAAAAAGCCACCAAAAATGGCAGTCACAACAGAAAGAATGGTAGTAAAAGCAAGCGTTACACCAATCACTTGTTTCATCTTATCGTAATTTTTAGCCCCGTAAGTTTGGCCGACTAAAATCGAACTCCCTGACCCTACCCCGATAGCAAAACTCATGAGGAAAAAGAAAAATGGGAAGAATGCTGAAATTGCAGCAATGGCTTCAACACCAATCTTTTGTCCAACGAGAAACATGGCCACAATTTGACCAATGGATTGTAAAACACTAGCCAACATGACGGGGACTAAAAAGGCCATCATCATTTTTCGGATAGCTTTTGGATCATTTTGAATGTGCATTGTCTCCATACACAAACCTACTTTCTATTCTAAATCGTACGAATGATAATCGACGTCCAATAAATATACTTCTCGTATGGTCAGTTGTCAATGTTTTTTTCATGCCACATTCGCAACGCTTCTTTAGTGGTCAATGTTAAGGGCTGTGGCAATTGATCTAAAGGATAAAAAGCTAAATGACCGTGCTTCTCTGGCTCTCGATTCACAAGTTCACCCGCTTCAATTTCCACATGAAAAGTAGGCGCAATATAATGGATGCCTTCTTCAGGTAATCGATGATTAGTGACGCCAAGTAACGTGTTAATACTCACTTTTACCCCTAACTCTTCTTCAATTTCTCGCACGACTGCCTCTTCAATCGTTTCCATCCAATCCACTTTTCCACCAGGGATACTAAAATGTCCTACTTCTGGTGCTTTTTTTCGTTGAAACAATAGAAGTTCTCCCGCTTCATTCCAAATTACCGCACCTACACCTACGCCAATCGTTTGCATATCCTCACTCCTCTATTTACTTTTCCTCAATAGTCCGTTATATTGTTGCTTGAGGTGAATGTTGTGGATCCATTTGTACAAATTGTTATTATACCATTTGTCATTATTTCAGTCAGTGTTGGCATTGCTTATCTTGTAAAAAATGTGTGGGTCGCGCCACTTTTAGCACTTGTGCTTAAATTACTAGCGAATTATCTCATTTTTGAAATGACACATGACGAAGGAACAATTTCCAGAAAAGAATTGTTCTCTTTCACAGTTGTCACTGCATTGGTGGCATTAATTTTCGGATTGTATTTATTCTTATCTCTTGCGTTTTTAGAAAAGAGAAAACAAAAGTTACCTAAATCAAACGGAAAATAAGACCCTAAAGGATGTCCAATCATCCTTTGAGGGTCTTTCATTATTCTTCGCAACTTATAAGAGTTGTTTCCACGTTAA
>JASLCF010000136.1 GCA_030146155.1 Savagea sp. | reverse complement strand
TGATGTGTATAACAATGGGGATATGATGAGAGATTTTACATATGTGGATGATATTGTTGAAGCGATTTCTCGTTTAGTAGAGAAGCCTGCAAAAGTAAATCCAAATTGGTCAGGTGACCAACCAGACCCAAGTTCTAGTTACGCGCCGTACAAAGTATATAATATCGGGAATAACAGTCCTGTGAATTTAATGGAATTTATTGAAGCAATCGAAGAAAAAGTAGGAAAACCAGCGATTAAAAATTATATGCCATTACAAGCTGGGGATGTTCCTGCAACATACGCAAATGTCGATGATTTATATAATACGATTGATTTTAAACCACAGACTTCGATTAAAGAGGGCGTTGGTCATTTCGTAGATTGGTATATGAATTATTACAATATTAAACTGTGAGGATGAGTGAATTGAATAGAAAACTAGCGATTGTCGGATTAGGATATGTTGGGTTACCAGTAGCTGTAGCTTTTGCGAAGAAGCATGCAGTGATTGGATTTGATATCAATGCTCATCGGATAGATACATTAAAGCAAGGCATTGATTATACAAATGAAGTCGAGCCGGAAGAATTACAAGCAGCAACCATAGATTTTACTACTGCACCCGAAAAATTAAAGGAAGCTGATTTTATCATTGTTTCTGTACCTACCCCGATTAATCAACATAATCAGCCTGATTTAACACCTTTACTGAAAGCTTCTGAAACCGTAGGTGCACAGTTGAAAAAAGGTGATATCGTTGTCTATGAATCAACTGTGTACCCTGGTGCAACAGAAGAAGAGTGTGTACCCGTCTTAGAAAAAGCTTCAGGATTAGTTTGCGGAGAGGACTTCTTTGTGGGGTATTCGCCAGAACGCATTAACCCAGGAGACAAGACCAATACATTTACAAATATTTTAAAAGTCGTATCAGGCCAAACGCCTGAGATTCTTGAAATTGTAGCAGATGTTTATGCAAGTGTAGTTACGGCAGGTGTTTACAAGGCGAGTTCAATTAAAGTTGCAGAAGCTGCAAAAGTCATTGAAAATACTCAACGTGATGTCAACATTGCTTTAATGAATGAGTTAGCACTTATTTTTGATCGCATTGGTATTGATACATCAGAAGTATTAGAAGCAGCAGGAACGAAGTGGAACTTCTTAAAATTCACTCCAGGTTTAGTAGGCGGACATTGTATTGGTGTAGATCCTTACTATTTAACGCACAAAGCAGAAATGGTAGGTCATCACCCAGAGGTGATTTTAGCAGGACGCCGTTTGAATGATGATGTGGGAAGATTTATTGCGACTTCTTTAGTGAAAAAATTAATTAAAACAGGCATTCCAGTGCAAGGTGCAAAAGTGACCGTATTAGGTTTAACATTTAAAGAAAATGTACCTGACTTAAGAAATTCTAGAGTTATCGATATTATTAAAGAGCTTCAAGACTATGGTGTTGACATTCAAGTGTCTGATGCATATGCAGATTCAAAAGAAGCACAGAAAGAATATGGAATCGACTTAATACCATATGAGAAATTAGAGCCGTCTGATGCAGTAGTGATGGCTGTATCCCACAAAGAATACATAGATGCAGGTTGGGAACAATTCAATCATCTCTTGAAAGATGGGCAAGGTATTGTTGTAGATGTGAAGAGTGCATTAAATAAATCAGAAAAACCTTTTAATATTGATTTGTGGAGATTATAAAATTAAAATAAGAATTTTAATATACATGTAGGGTGTTAAAAAAATTAAAAAGTTGAAACATTAAAACAAAATTTAGCCAAGAGACTATATTTATTTCGAATTTTTTTTATGATTAGTGACGGATATTATTTGAGAAAATAAAATACCTCAATAAGAACAAGCAAGAATTAAAATAAATGAATCACTAACACTAGTCTCTGGATATGGCTTAAAAAGTACAGAAGTAATTGAAGAACTATTTGATGAATCTAAGGTGTTAAGAAAACAAATTGATCTTTTCAATCAACTTACACAACCATTAGATTAATGAATAGAAATCTTTATTTAGAGAGTGTGGATAGACATGATTTCAGCTTTAATTTCTAATATAGATTATAAAAGTTATAGTGGTCTAATAGTGAGTACATCCTCAAAATTTACTGTTCAATTAAGTAGATTACCAGATAAAAAATTCAATCAAAAACTATATTGTAATTTTTTGATTACTAATCCAGATGACTTACTTAATTTATTGGTTGAATTTGATGGAAAAATCAAAACAATATTAATTGATGTTGAGAGAAAGCAACCGATTGATTTAATGAAAATTGCTATGGAAACTGTCAAAGAATCGGTTATTTTACCCTATAAACCCAATGATGTTACTGTAGAAGCTGCTGATCAATTAGTGCTTCACTTTACAGGAGTTGATTTAAGACAAAAGAAGGTTTTGATTTATGGAACGGGTAATCTTGCATTTAAATTAGCTCTTCGGTTACTTGAAAGGGAAGCCGATGTATTGATTGTCGGTAGAAATCAAGAGAAAGTTAAATCAATTGTTGAGGTATTGAATCTAGTTAAACCACGTTTTTCAGAAGCTAGTGCTTATGAATTTGATTTTATGGAGGACTCAACGATTGTGGATGGTTTCGTTTCATTTGTTTCAGGTGAGCAAGTGGTTCCTGCCGAGTGGTGTAAATATATTCGTCCGTCTGGTTTTGCAATTGATGGAGGAATCGGTAATTTTGAAGGTTCATTTATTGCTAAGGCTTTGGAAGATAAAATTGCCATTGTTCGTTTAGATGTTCGATTAGGCAATCTGTTTCTTGAAGCAAGTGTAGAAGCTCTATCGGGTGGAAATTCTTTTTTTACTGAGACAATGGGCGTGAAAGAGTTAAATGGTTATCAATTGGTTGCTGGTGGAATAATAGGAGAAGCAGGCTCAATTATTGTTGATGCTATTCAAAAGCCAACGCAAGTAATTGGAGTTGCAAATGGATATGGAGGATTGAAAAGTGAAGAACAATTTACAGAACTCGATAGGAGAAACCTCCACAATGCAAAAGAAACCCTTCTATCGAATATTTAAAAGGTTATTCGACATCTTATTTAGTTTGGTAGCTCTTCTTTTAGTGAGTCCAGTTTTTCTAGGAGTTGCACTTGCGATTTACTTAGAAGATAGAGGACCTGTCTTTTTTAAACAAAAAAGAGCTGGTTTACATGATGTTCCTTTTGAAATTTACAAATTTCGTTCAATGAAACAAAGAAAAGATAGTGTTCAAAAATCTAAGGAATCCCCTTATACATGGACAGATGGAGTACCTGATGATTTTGTTTTTAAAACGACAGACCAGTTTAATCCTAACGTCACCAAGGTTGGGCGATTTATTAGAAAGACTAGTTTGGATGAGCTTCCACAGTTTATCAATGTTTTACTAGGGAATATGAGCGTTATCGGACCTAGACCAGAAATCGTTGAAATAACGGAATGTTATGATGCTCATCAAAAGCAAAGGTTGCTTGTTAAACCAGGTATAACAGGATGGGCACAAGTCAATGGTCGCAGTGATAGTAATCATGGTGAAAAAATAAAAAATGATTTATATTATGTAGAAAATAATTCTATGCTGTTGGATATTAAAATTGTGTTTATGACTGTTTATCAAATTATCTTTGGTAAAGGTGCAATATGATAGTGAGGGCTTTGGAGTCGAGAAGTTATCTTCTTATCTCTTAAAGCTCTTTTTGTTGTGAATTGGAGGATGCATTAATTCCTCTTTTAAACTTGTATGGCTTGCCTTTTCCTCTCTGATTCGCCTATGGTATACTGTACCTATTACATGAACTGAAGGTGAGACGATGAAACATTTAGCAGATT
>JASLCF010000124.1 GCA_030146155.1 Savagea sp. | reverse complement strand
ATTTTACTTATTCCTGTTTCTATGATTATTTTCTCTATCCTTGGTTTTACAACAGGGATGTCGGAAGAGACAATCATTTTTGTACCGATAGGAATAGCAGTCGCACGAGCGCTTGGTTATGATGCGTTAGTAGGTACGGCAATGGTATCTACTGGGGCAGCGAGTGGATTTATCGGTGGGATGATGAATCCATTTACTGTAGGGGTAGCGCAAGAGATTGCGGAATTGCAGCTATGGTCAGGTTTTGCTTTTCGAACAGTCGTCTATCTGATTGTATTGGCTATTGCTATCACATATGTCATGCGTTATGCAATGAAGATACAAAAAGACCCAACGAAAAGTATATTATATGATTTAGAACAAAAAATTACTAAAAACTCGGTGGATGAAGCAAAAGTGTTTGAATCCTTCCAAACGAGGCATGCACTCGTTTTACTTACGCTAGTCATCGGTATTGGTGTGAATATGTATGGCGTATTTAAATGGGACTGGTTCTTAGATCAGCTAGCTGCTAACTTCTTAATTGTTGGGATGGTTGGTGGTTTAATTGGTGGGCTAGGTGTCAATAAAACGTTTGATAGTTTAGTAGATGGCATGAAACTTGTCGCTTATGGTGCTTTAATCGTAGGTTTCGCACGAGCGATTCTGGTGATTTTAGAAACAGGGCTCATTATTGATACGATCGTCTATGCGCTCGTACAAGCCATTTCACATTTACCAGAAACGGTAACAGCGGTAGGCATGTTCTTTGTTCAAGTGATTATCAACTTCTTTATTCCATCAGGCAGTGGACAAGCAGCAACAACTATGCCGATCATGGTACCTGTAGCTGATTTGTTAGGCATTGAGCGTCAAGTTGCCGTTTTAGCTTTCCAATACGGAGATGCGATTACCAACTCTATTATCCCAACATCTGCAGCATTAATGGGATACCTTGCAATTGCGGGAATTCCTTATGAAAAATGGGTACGCTTCATTTGGAAATTAATTTTAATGTGGATAGCCGTGGCGACTGTAGCATTAGTCGTTGCAGTAATGATAGGAGTGTCTTAATTTGAACGAACAGCAATTGAAAGAAGTCTTTACACATTTACATGAACATGCGGAAGTAAGTTGGAAAGAAGTAGAGACGACAAATTATTTAGTTGATCTATTCGAGAAAAGTGGCTTTGAACCCAAACGTTTTGAACATTGTACAGGCTTTGCTGTTGAAATCGGAAGTGGCAAGCCTGTCATCGGATTACGAGCGGATATGGATGCACTATGGCAAGAAGTGAATGGGGAAATGAAAGCCAATCACTCATGTGGTCATGATGCACATATGACGATAGTGACAGGTGTGATGCATCGTTTAAAAGAACAAATTCAGCCAGGAATGGGTACAGTACGTGCTTTATTCCAGCCAGCTGAAGAATTAGGAAATGGTGCATTAAGCGTTGTTGCTGAAGGTGTAGCTGACGACTTAGATTACTTGTATGGTGTTCATCTACGTCCACATGATGAAATTAACTTCCCGCACTGTGCACCAGGAATCCAGCATGGTGCTTGCGTTTTTGTGAAAGGAAAAATTGTGGGCGACGATATGCACGGTGCACGTCCGCACCAAGGTGTGAATGCCATTGAAATCATTACAGCGATTCAACAACAATTAACGATGATTCATTTGGACCCACATATTGCAGCTACGATTAAATTTACAAACGTGCAAGCAGGGACCGATAATTTAAATATTATTCCAGGACATGCTACTTTTGGATTGGACGTCAGGGCAGAAACGAATGCTGCGATGTCTCTTTTGAAAGAGAGATTTCAACGAATCGTTGAGTCAATGAGTGAATTGTATGAAAGGGAAATTAAAATTGAATTTGTGGATGATGTTCCAGCGGCAGAAGTAGGAGAGGTAGCTAGAGACCTGTTACATGATTCGATTGAACAAGTATTGGGAGAAAGTCCGCTTCCTGTCATCATTACGCCAGGAGCTGATGATTTTCATTTTTATACAATTGAAAGACCTAAGATTCAAGCGACAATGCTTGCTTTAGGAGCTGATGTTGCACCGGGTTTACACCATCCACTCATGACATTTAATCATGGAGCGATTGAGAATGGAATTGCTATTTTGACAGACGTTGTTTTACGTACGCTAAAACAACATGAATAATTAGAAGTAAAAAGCTGTACCTACCCTGATTAAGGGTGGTACAGCTTTTTAATTGGCGTGGATATAGTGATTACTAACGAGTAAAGGTTGAATGATTTCTGTTGGAATAGTTACTGCAGTTGGTCCAGCAGCCCCCATCGCTACCTCATATTTATCGAATGAGATCGTTAATGTGCGATCTTCCGCAATATAAAAATCTTGCTCTGCATCAATCACAAAAGAGGCTAGCTCTTGCTCAGTTAAAATGACACCATAAGTGTGAGCTAGTTCTTCGGCGAGATAGTGACTAATGACTTGGATATACGTCTCGTCGATAAAAAGGCTCGGTAGTGTAAGGACGATGCCCATTTCTTTATCAATGGTATCATGCGAAAGTTGGAGAGAAGAGGAGCCAATGGATTCAGATTCGAAACGGCGAATCACGAGTAGCTGTTCATCTTCCATTAATACATCATAACCAGCATCCACAGACAAAAACCCTTCCTTTCCGAGCTCATCCATTTGTTGTTCAAAGGATTGATAGAGTGCTTCACCTTCTGCAATATATTTCTCATTTAAAAATTGTTCAAGCTTTGGATGTTCTATTGTACGGACTTGTGGTACGACAATTTCAGCCCGCATATTGGCTGTTTCTACTTGATGTGTTTGTACCGTTAAAATATTCACAATAGATTGAAAGCCCGGTACATTCGCGACAGCCGTTGCAAATGTTGGACTGACATTTAAGAGACTAATTGTTAGAAACAAACTGGCAACTAACGTAAGCGTGGTCTGTAACAGGCGTTTCTTTTTTCGACGTTCTTTTTGCGCTTGATGAATCGTTGATCGAATCAATGTATCCAAATGATCAGGAATAGGAATCTCGTCATAGGAGTCTTGCCACTTATTGGTTGATTTCATAATAAATAATCCTCTCCAATGTCTAAACGTAATTTCTTCAAAGCACTGTATAAGCGAGTTTTTACAGTATTGACATTCACATCCGTAATTTGAGCAATCTCATCTAGTTTTAAATCTTCAAAGAAACGAAGAATAATAATCGTCCGGTAAGTAGGTGAGAGGTGGTCAATCGCTTCTAGTAAATCGAAGTCTGTAATCTCTAATTCAGATGTTGGGGAAATGTATTGCAAGGTTTCATCGTCCATGATGGATACACGTTGATGTTTTCGAATGAAATCAATGGCTGTATTGACCAAAATACGATAATACCAAGTTTTAATATAGGTTACTTCTTCTACTTTTTGAATAGATCGTAAAGCTTTCAATGTTGCTTCTTGAACAATATCCAATGCGTTTTGTTCATCCTTGACATAGCTGTAAGCAATGCGGTAATGCATATCTCTATACTCGGTAACATACTGCTCAATTACCGAAAACTTTTCTTCTTTTGACATGTAGCAATATGCACCTACTTTAACTGAATAACGAAATGGTTATTCCTTATTTTTGACGAAACAAATTTTAAGAAAGTTTGTTTGACATCTAATTGAAATATATTTGATACATTTGTAACAATACTATGTTATCGCTTTCCAAGTAAATGTCAACTTTTAAAAGTAAAAAAGCACATTTCTAAAGGATTGAAATGTGCTGAACCTACTTAATGAAGGAGCTTTTCACTTTTTCTTTCAAAATAAACATGGAGTCGGTACTCACAAATTTGCTTCACCCACTCATAGAGAGGACGTTCTTGATGCGGGAGTGGTTCCACGTCAAAAGCAATCGTCGTCTCTTCTACTTTTAAAAAGCTGTTTTTATGATGAGACCAAAAGTGGACAGGATTTTTAAGCATCAGTTGTGTCATTTGTTGTGGCGTCATTTGGTGGAAATCTTTCTTTTCTATTAATTGTTTGTATTTTTTAGCTCGGTAATCTTTCAAGAGTTGCTCACTTAATTGTTCTACCTGGATAGGACGGTGCCAGTTGGATGGACCTCGTTGTAAAAGTGCCTGTAATAAAGCCATCTTATAACTTTTAGACATGCTTGTGCGATTGATATCTATTAGTAAATCGTCGAACTCTTCCATTACTTTTTCTTCTTCTCGTGTCAATTCATTTAAAAAAGCAAGCATTCTTGGAAAGGATTGAAATTCAGTGTGAATTAGTCGACTATCGAAAGTTGCTTTTAAATGAAGTTCTAAGTAAGTAGGTCGTCTTCCTAACTCTCTTTTTAGTTGCCAATAACCCGCTTTTACTTGTTCTTTTCTAGGTGAATTCTTCTTTTTAAAGGTATGTAATAAATGAATGACCTCTGTTTCTAAATGGATGGCGCAGTTGTCTGGTAATGATTCAGGTGAAGTAGCCACAGCTCCGAGAGTGGCTGTTGAATCAGATTCAAAAACAGACAACTTTAAATCTGCGTTGTGGTAATTGCCAATCAAGTCAATAATGACACATTGTTCTTTTTGTTCAGCCAACCGTAACCCGCGTCCAATTTGTTGCGTAAAGACAGTTAAGGATTGAGTCGGTCTTAAGAAGAGCAGTGTATCTACGAGTGGAATATCGATGCCCTCGTTGAATAAATCAACAGTAAAAATGATATCGAGTTGCTGTTGTGTGAGTTGTCCGATGGCTTGTTTTCTCACTAAGGAATCTGTTTGACTATGCAAAGCCAATGCCTTGAATCCCTTTTTTTCAAAGTAGTTAGCCATGAAATTAGCTTGTTGAACAGAAGAACAGAAGCCAAGAGAGCGCGTTTGCTTCAATTTCATCCATTTCTCAAAAGCGATTTGTGCATAGTTTGTACGTGTTTGTGCAAAAAGTAATTCCTGTTCATCATAATTCCCATTCCGCCATTGTAATTGTTGATAATCAGTAGGGTCTTTTACACCGTGATAAGTAAAGGGAGAGAGCCAGCCTTGTCGAATGGCATCTAAAAAGTGAATGGACAAAGCCACATTACCATCACAAATTGCATAAACATCTTTATTGTCTAGTCTGTCTGGCGTCGCTGTAATGCCTAACAGAAACTGTGGTTTAAAATAAGCAAGTACCCTTTCGTAACTAGGGGCTGTAGCGTGATGAAACTCATCAATAATAATGAGGTCAAACGCATCAGGTGAAAATTGATTCAAGTGATAAGCCGTAGATAAAGTAAAAATAGAGGCAAATAAAAAATCAACCTCTTTGTTCTTTTCTTTCCCATAGTACAGTCCGGTAGAACGCTGAGGATGAATCTGTTGGAATGTCTGTTGGGCTTGGTTTAAAAGTTCTTCACGATGTGCAATAAATAAGACGCGTGGATAAGCTTTAGCAAAAAAAGCAGATAGAAAAGTTTTCCCTAATCCGGTTGCAAGGACGACCAATGCTTTATCGTAACCCTCTTCAATGGTGGTCTCTAGTGCCTCTAATGCAAGTAATTGAGCAGGTCGTGGTTGAACAATATATGGAAGTGCAGTCTCTTCGATAGAGGAAGTTTGCTCCAAAACAGAGGGGCCAGATTCAATCGACGCTTCCTCCAACTGTTCTGACAAATTATAATGTGCATTCGCTCGTTGATGCTCGAATCGATAATCTTCAATCGTGAGCGCATTTAGAGCGATACTTTGGTCATGATAAAAGAGTTGAATGAAGGCAGAAAAAGCTTCCTCAAAGAATGCATCCTCCTGTTCGAGTTGTGCATGCACATTCCATTCCACACCATGGGTAAGTCCGCTTCTTGAAAGGTTAGAGGAACCAATAAAGGCATGCGATTGATCGGTGAGACGGAATAAATAGGCTTTGGGATGAAAAGAAACACCCTCGCTTTTAAAGAGTCTCAGTTCAGCTTGTGGTAAAGCTTGATGTAACATTTCTAAAGCCTCTGGATGCGTAATGTATAAATAATCGCCGCATAGAATTTTAATTTCTACTCCTCGCTCAGCTGCTTTTTCCAGAGTGGGGAGTAGAAGCTGGACACCTGAAGGTTGAATAAATGAAATCACAAAAAAGATAGCCTCAGCTTGTTCAATTTGTTGAGTTAATGCATGCTGCAATTGATGAGTGACCAGCTTAATCTGTTTCATCGTAGACTTCCTCCAACCAAATCCTTTGTTTAAATCCCCCTCTTTGCTCGGCTTTTTTCTTTTGAATAGCTGTAACAGATGCCTCTGAAATCTGGTGTAAATCCATAAAGGCATGCAAACACTCCATCACATCAGCTAATTCTTCTATCCTTTCTGCAGCGGATGTTGCTTGACTCACTTCTAGCATTTCTTCTTGCATTTTTTGAAGAAGTGCTTCGTGATATTGTTGTTTGTCAAGTTGACGTGTGCTGCATTTTTTTCCAGCACTTTCAATGATTTGAGGAATTTGATCACGTACAAGTTTTTGATACATCATGACATTCGCCCTTTCCAAAAATTGAGAATCAGTCTTTAAAATGTATCACGAAAGCAAAAGTCCGTAAATAAAAGTTGAAAAACAGAACACTTGTTCTTATAATGGAGTAAAAAGGAAGTGACAGCAGATGAATAAAAATGAACGGTCAGTGATTTGTATCGATATGCGTTCTTTTTATGCCAGTTGTATGGCTGTCCTTCATCAACTTGATGTGGAAAAAGAAGCCATTGCAGTTGTGGCACATCTCGATCGACCGGGGAGTGTTGTTCTTGCTGCAAGTCCGCCGATGAAAGAGCGGTTTCAGATTCGAACGGGCAGCCGTTTATATGAAATTCCTAATGATTCGTCTATCTACTTATTTGAACCTCGAATGAGTTATTTTATGGATGTCTCAGTAGAAATTACAAGGCTGTTACATAACTTTGTCCCACTTGAAGCCATTCATGTCTATAGTGTGGATGAAAGTTTCGTAGATTTAACAGGCACTTGCAGATTATGGGGGCCTCCAGAACAAACCGCTCGGCATATTCAAGAAGCGATAGTCCGTCAATTTGGTATTCCTAACGCGGTGGGAATGGGGCCGAATAAATTATTAGCTAAACTTGCCTTGGATTTAGAAGCCAAACGAACAGGTTTCGCTAAGTGGACAATGGAGGATGTCCCAACGAAGTTATGGCCAGTCACTCCGCTTTCAGAAATGTGGGGGATTGGTCACAAGATGGAGCAACGTTTTAATGCTTTAGGCATTGAGACGGTAGGGGAATTAGCGAACTATCCCGTTGAAAAACTAGAAAAGCTTTTTGGGGTGATGGGTTTACAACATCATGCACATGCGAATGGCAGAGACTATTCTCCTTTTGAGCGTGGGGTTGAGCAAGTTAAATCTTATGGCAAAAGCCAAATTTTGTTGCGTGATTACCATGAGCGCGAAGAAATAAATGCGATTTTATTGGAAATGTGTGAGGACGTCGCAAAACGAATGCGAGATGCAGGAAAAATTGCGAGAAAAGTTTCCTTAAGTGTAGGGTATAGTCGGAAAATCAAACCTGTTCCTTCTCTTCACCGTTCACTTACACTGCCGCAATCGACAGGAGAGACACTTGTCCTTTATAGAGGGATTCAGAAATTGTTTAATCAACACGTTTTACCGCACCCTGTCCGTCAGTTAGGTGTGAGTGTGACGGGTTTAGAAGAAGAGCGTTTATTACAGTTGGATTTATTTGACCCAGGGAAGCTTTCACGTCATCAGCTTGCCCGAACAATGGATGAGTTGAGAGGACGTTATGGCACAACAAGTGTATTGCGTGCTGTTTCTTATTTGCCAGGCGCTACATTACGAGAAAGGGCCTCTTTAGTAGGGGGACATAAAGGATAGAGAGGTTGTGTAATCCATGAATAAGGATAGAGGAAATATCAAGTGGACAGCGATGATGCTACCAGAGCATGTGACTCGTTTACGTCAACTGTCTGCAGAATTAGAAAAAGAAGTTTCTTGCTATTCATCTGACACGACAGCGAAACAGTTGGCATTAAGGGAAGGTTATCTCACACAACAGACACTCATCATTCAATTACATACTGGAGAATGGATAGTGGGCGTAGTAGTTGACGTATCAAAGGACTCTTTTCATATACAAGAGACTACCTTACAACACTATGCAATCGATGAAATCCAATCGATTCTTGAGGCAGGGCAAAGCAATGAATGATGAAATTCATGAAGCGATTATTCTTGATTTGGCGATACGTGCTCTTCGTTTGGACTTAGATAACATGCAACATTTGAAAATGAAAACTGTTTACGAGCGATGGATGAATCAGCGGATATCCCTACTCGAGAGACGGAAAAAAGAGGTAGAGCATAGGTTACAAAGTCGACGCTCTTTTATCATAGGTTATAGAAAGATTAATACTTATTTTTGTTCCTATGAAGTCATTTCAGATAAAAAGCGCTATGAAATTCGCTATTCTATTGTCCAGTTGAAAAGAGAGACAGAAAAGATATTGATCCAACAAAGCCTGTTGAGCAAGCCTTCTTAAAGAAGAAATAGAGGAGTTGATTTGTCTTCAACGATGCTTTATTTTTTTATTGAAATGAGTTATGTTTAATGAGAGGGAAGGTGTTGAAATGAACGTATTGTTTGTATGTACAGGAAACACATGTAGAAGCCCAATGGCAGAAGCGATTTTACAGGCGAAACAATTGCCTGGCATCAACGTGCAATCGGTAGGAATCTACACTTCAGATGGTTTGCCAGTGTCGAAGCATGCTCAAACATTGATTCAGCAGTCTCAATATGAGGTACGTGGTTATTCTCAATTACTTCAATCTGAACATATTGAATGGGCAAATCTGATTTTAACAATGACTCGTAACCATGTCGACAGGATTCACCAACGATTTCCAGAGGCAATACATAAAACAATGACATTGGCACAGTATGCGGGGAGGGGCAATCAAGAAATTGCCGACCCTTACGGAGGAACTTTTGAGGACTATCAAGAAACGTTTAAACAGTTGCACCAATTGATTGATCAAATACAACAACGTTTAGAATGAAGAAAAGTAGAGTTGTAAAAAAATACTTAAGAAAACAAATAAAGAAAGAGGGATGAACATGAGAGTAGCAATCGCGTCAGATCATGGAGGAAATAATTTAAGAGCAGAACTAAAAGAATTAATGGATGAAATGGGAATCGAGTACACGGATTTTGGTCCAGCGAACGATGAATCAGTTGATTACCCTGATTATGCTCGTCCTGTTTCAGAGAAAGTAGCATCAGGAGAGTTCGATCGCGGCATTTTAATTTGTGGAACTGGAATTGGCATGTCCATCGCAGCGAATAAAGTCAAAGGCATTCGATGTGCACTGGTACATGACGTTTATACAGCTCATGCAACAAGAGAACATAACAATTCTAACGTATTAGCAATGGGGGGGCGTGTAATCGGTGGTGCCTTAGCTCGAGAAATTGCTCAAACATGGTTAGAGACAGAGTTTGAAGGTGGTCGTCACGAACGTCGTATCGATAAAATTAGTGAATTAGAACAATAAAAGGGGGATGTCTCATGACAAATGTTGAGGAATACCGCAAGCAACTAATTCAACTCTTAGAGGAGTTTGAACAACAAACAACGCTACAGCCACGCACATTTTTTGTAGTAGGCTGTTCAACATCGGAAGTGATAGGTGAGAAAATCGGCACTGCGAGTTCCATGGAAGTTGCAGAAGCATTTTTCGAACCTTTGAAAGACTTCGCTCAAAGAAATCGCCTCTATCTTGCTTTTCAAGGGTGTGAGCATATTAACAGAGCCCTCACAATTGAGCAAGCAGTTGCGGATCGTTTTGGCTTAGATACGTTATCGGTTTATCCAACAAAAGAAGCGGGTGGTTCGATGTCAGCTTATGCATACGAGCATTTTGACCAAGGGGCTACAGTAGAGTCCATTGTGGCACATGCAGGTATAGATATTGGCCAAACCTTCATTGGCATGCATTTTAAGCCCGTCGTAGTTCCTGTTCGAACGACTATTCGATCGATTGGTGCAGCGATTACGACAGCTGCGACGACTCGTCCAAAACTAATTGGCGGAGTACGCGCACAATATAAATGAATCAATTGAATCGCCCGCGAAAAAATGGGTGAAACATGGTATAATGAACAAAGCAATGCCAATTACAGTGATAAAGGAGAATGAGAAATGGATTTGAGTAATGTAAAACGTACAGATGCAGCAGTATTTGATGCAATTATGTTGGAGAAGGGGCGCCAACAAGACAATATTGAATTAATTGCATCAGAAAACTTTGTATCAGAAGCGGTAATGGAAGCACAAGGGTCATATTTAACAAATAAATATGCAGAAGGTTATCCAGGACGTCGTTACTACGGTGGATGTGAGCACGTTGATGTGGTAGAAAATATTGCACGTGATCGCCTCAAAGAAATCTTTGGTGCAGAGCACGCAAACGTTCAACCACACTCTGGTGCGCAAGCTAATATGGCTGTTTACTTTTCAATTCTTGAGCCAGGCGACACAGTGTTAGGGATGAACTTATCACATGGTGGACACCTTACACACGGTAGCCCAGTGAACTTCTCTGGAGAACTTTACAACTTTGTAGATTACGGTGTAGATCAAGAAACAGAAATGATTGATTATGAAGATGTTCGTGCGAAAGCTTTAGAGCATAAACCAAAGTTAATCGTTGCAGGTGCATCAGCTTACCCACGTGAAATCGACTTTGCTAAATTCCGTGAGATCGCAGATGAAGTAGGCGCATTATTTATGGTAGACATGGCACACATCGCTGGTTTAGTAGCAGTAGGCGAACATATGAACCCAGTACCTTATGCGGATTACGTGACTTCAACTACACACAAAACATTACGTGGACCCCGTGGTGGACTCATTTTATGTAGCGAAGAGAATGCACGTAAAATCGACAAATCAATTTTCCCAGGTATCCAAGGTGGACCATTGATGCATGTCATCGCAGCAAAAGCTGTAGCATTTGGTGAAGCACAACAACCTTCTTTCAAAACATATATTCAACAAGTAAAGAATAACGCAAAAGCATTAGGGGAATCTTTACAGGCAGAAGGCATTGACCTTGTGTCAGGAGGCACAGATAACCACCTTCTATTACTCAATCTGCGCTCATTAGAGATTACGGGTAAAGTAGCTGAGGCTGCATTGGATGAAGTTGGAATCACAACAAATAAAAACACAATTCCATTTGATACAGAAAGCCCATTCGTTACTTCGGGTGTTCGTATCGGAACGCCAGCAGTAACAAGCCGCGGAATGAAAGAAGAAGAGATGAAAGAAATTGGTCAATTAATGGCTAAAGTATTGAAAAATCCAGAAGACGAAGCGGTAAAATCGGACGTTAAGACACAAGTTGCAGCATTAACGAAACGCTTCCCACTTTATGCATAAATAAAATAGTTTGAATCTATGACTGTTTGGTCTTTGTCAAATAACGTTGATAAAGAATAATAGTCGATGAATAGAAGACTCGTCAAGAAGTCAGTGTAACTGATTTTTTGACGAGTTCTTTTTATAGGGGTGATCCAAATAACCCGTCGCTTTCCGCTCCAGATGGGCGCGTTCCTGGGGGGGTTCGGTGATTCTCCTACTTTCAAGAGAATGTGATTTTCTTTCACCAACGTTATAAATGATAGAACCTTTTATTTTCGAATAGCTAGAGCAATCAGTGGAGGTTTGCTTTTATACAAAAAAGTAGGAGAGTCACTATAAAAAACACATAAGTTTGATAGGATAAGCGACAAGGTTCTGTTATAATTAATTCAGAATATAAACAAGTGAGGAGCAAATGATTATGAGCAATGTACATGTGTTTGACCATCCATTGATTCAGCACAAATTAACATTTATTCGTGATATCAACACGGGTACAAAAGAATTTAGAGAATTAGTAGACGAGGTAGCGATGTTAATGGCTTACGAAATCACACGTGACCTTGAATTGCAGGAAGTAGAAATTGAAACACCTGTAGGTTTAGCCAAATCAAAAGTGTTAGCAGGTAAAAAACTAGGAATCATTCCTATTTTAAGAGCAGGTTTGGGAATGGTAGAAGGCATCTTAGAGTTAATTCCAGCTGCACGTGTCGGACACGTAGGTCTGTACCGTGATCCTGAAACATTAAAACCTGTTGAATACTACGTCAAATTGCCAAGTGATGTAGCAGAAAGAAAACTAATTGTAGTCGATCCAATGCTAGCAACAGGTGGGTCAGCAGTTGAAGCTATTAATTCATTAAAAAAGCGTGGGGCAAAACAAATTACATTCATGTGTCTGATTGCAGCACCAGAGGGCGTAGAAGTCTTAACGGAAGCGCATCCTGACGTAGATGTTTATATCGCGGCATTAGATGAAAAATTAGATGAAAAAGGATACATTGTACCAGGCTTAGGAGATGCGGGCGACCGATTATTTGGAACGAAATAAGAGGAGGTAGTACGTTGTCAAAAAAGTGGAAAGTAATGACGATTTTCGGAACGAGGCCAGAAGCAATTAAAATGGCACCACTCGTTTTAGAGTTAGAAAAACACCCTGAGAAAATTGAATCGATTGTGACAGTAACTGCACAACATCGTGAAATGTTGGATCAAGTATTACACACATTTGATATTCAACCTGATTATGATCTGAATATCATGAAAAATCGCCAAACGTTAATAGATGTAGCGACGAGAGGATTAGAAGGACTAGATGCCATCATGAAAGAGGCGCAACCTGATATCGTACTCGTGCACGGCGACACAGCGACGACTTTCATCGGCAGTTTAGCTGCTTTTTATAATAAAGTTGCTATTGGTCATGTAGAAGCAGGTTTGCGTACGTGGGATAAATATTCACCTTATCCTGAAGAAATGAACCGCCAATTGACGGGTGTATTAGCTGACCTTCATTTCTCACCTACAGAACCATCTGCTCAAAACTTATTGAATGAAGGAAAAGATGAAAGTACGATTTATATTACAGGAAACACAGCAATTGATGCTTTGCGAACAACAGTAAAAGAAGGATATACGCATCCTATTTTTGAAAAAATAGGGGATGACCGTATGATTTTGCTGACAGCACATCGTCGTGAAAATTTGGGCGACCCGATGAGAAATATGTTTAGAGCGATTAATCGTTTGCTTGATAAATATGAAGATATTCAAGTCGTTTACCCTGTTCACATGAATCCGGCAGTTCGTGAAGTAGCAGATGAATTACTCGGAAATAATCAACGTGTCCATTTAATTGAACCGTTGGAAGTTGTGGATTTCCATAACTTCGCTGCCAAATCTCATATCATTCTTACTGATTCAGGTGGCATTCAAGAAGAAGCTCCTTCTTTAGCTAAGCCGGTAATTGTTTTACGAGATACGACAGAAAGACCTGAAGGAATTGCTGCAGGTACATTAAAATTAGCAGGTACAGATGAAGAGACGATTTTTAATTTAACAGATGAGTTGTTGAGCGATGAAGCTGCGTATCAAGCAATGGCCCAAGCGTCAAATCCTTATGGAGATGGTTATGCTTCAGAACGTATTGTGAAAGCATTACTAGAGTTTTTAGAAAGATAATTGAAGTGCCGAAGCAATAGTGAGTCATCTTGGCTTTTAAAAGTGAAAAAATTGTAAATTACAGCTTTATAAGATAAATATGTCGATGATTTGACAAACAAAAAACGTTGTGAATTATTTCACAGGAATCAATTGACAGTGAAATAGCGGTATTGTACACTTACAAAGGATATGGAAAAATTACGCTGATGAAATAAATACGATGAATTGAACAAAAAGGAAAAGACAGAAGACTTATTTCACCGCTGCAAGTCATGTGAAATTGAATAGAAGTTATCCACTTGTTTGAATCGTTTGGTTCTAAGCAAAGAGCTGAAACACGCTCGTTTTTTCTATGTAAGGACATAATTTCGTCTTTTGAGGAGGATTCCAGTGCAAGAGATACGCGAAATCGTAGGTCGAGTATTTAAAATGTCCCTCACTGTCTTTGGGCTTTTTGCCATTGGCTATCTTGTGACGGACTATCAAACGATTTTTGCTGGTCTTACCGTTGGAATGCTTTTTGGAATGTACAACTTATGGACTTTAGTTCGTCGCTCGAAGAAGTTTGACGAAGCCATTGAACAAGGGCGAAGAGGTGCCTCCATAGGTACAGTTCTTCGGTTTGTATCAGCAATAGCAGCTGTGGCATTAGCTACAGCGTTTCCAGAACAACTAGATGTTTTCGGGACACTCATAGGTTTTGGTATACCGTATGCCCTGCTCGTCTTCGAGCGCATACTGTACCGTACAAAATAACGAATTTGTTTTGTAAAGGGAGGTGAACTACAGATGGAACATACAGATCCACTCCTCACGGCATTTAAAGGTACAAACTTTGAGATGACTTTTAATATGTCGAACGTTTTAATGTTGCTAGTCACTGCAACAATCGTATTTTTAATCGCGGTTGCTGCAACAAGAAAGTTAGCATTGAAGCCAACAGGAATACAGAATTTCTTTGAATGGATCATGGACTTTGTAAAAGGTATCATTAAGAGTAATATGGACTGGAAAACAGGTGGTAAGTTCCACATTCTTGGAATTACACTCATCATGTTCTTGTTCGTAGCCAACGTACTCGGATTACCAATGGCATTAACAGTCAACGGCGAACTTTGGTGGAAATCACCAACAGCAGACCCAGTGGTAACACTCACATTGGCAACAATGGTTATCGTACTCACACAGTACTATGGAATTAAGACAAAAGGTTTCGGCGGTTATGGAAAACTATTTTTCAAGCCAGTTGCGTTTTTGTTCCCATTCAAAATTATTGAAGAGTTTGCCTCAACTTTAACGCTCGGTCTTCGTCTTTACGGAAACATTTATGCGGGTGAAGTATTAGTAGGACTCTTAGCATCATTGATGATTTCAGGTCCAATCGGATTAGCATTAGGAATCATCCCAAGTATGGCATGGCAAGGTTTCTCTATCTTTATCGGTGGAATCCAGTCATTTATTTTCGTTATGTTGTCTATGGTGTATATGTCACACAAAGTGGCAGACGACCATTAAACATATAATGCCCGTTCAGTTGGGCAATTAAACAAAAAAATATAAAATTCTCTAGGAGGAAAAAATACTATGTCATTAGGTGTAATTGCAGCGGCAATCGCTGTCGGTTTAGGTGCTTTAGGTGCAGGTATCGGTGCAGGTTTAGTAGTATCACGTACAGTTGAAGGGATCGCTCGCCAACCAGAAGCTCGCGGTATCTTACAAACAACAATGTTTATCGGTGTTGCTTTAGTTGAGGTTGTTCCTATCTTCGCAACAGTTGTAGCATTCATGGTAATGAACAAGTAATAACAAAATGTGAAAGAATGGCGAAGAACAGGTTTAAACGTCAATGTCCTTCGCCATTCCTTTATGGTTTAACAACCAGTTGAATTGAAATGGAATACGATGTGTTAAAAAATATAATGAATTTAAGCTCTTGAAGGGAGTGAAACAATCGTGATTTTGGATAGCTTCATCCTATTATCGACAAATACGGATGCTAAATTTTTAGCGGCATTAAACCAAAAATTGAACTTAGGAGACGTTTTCGTAACGGTCTTTACGTTCATTTTACTACTTCTATTATTGAAGAAGTTTGCATGGGGTCCTTTAATGGGCGTTATGGATAAGCGTGCAGAGTTAATTGCTAACGAAATTGATACTGCAGAGCAAAACCGTCTTGAATCAGAGCGTATTTTATCTGAACAAAAAGAGGCGTTAAAAGAAGCTGGAGCAAATGCTCAATTGATTGTTGAAAATGCGCGTAAACAGAGCGCTGCTGAGGCAGAAGAAATGTTGACACGTGCTCGTGAAGAAGCACAACGTATGAAACAATCTGCAGAACTTGAAATTGCAACTGCAAAAGAAAAAGCAATTGCTGCAGTACGCGAAGAATTCGTTTCACTTTCAGTTCTTGCTGCGAGTAAAGTTCTTGAGAAAGAGATTTCTGAAGAAGATAACCGCGCATTGATTGAAGAGACGATTGTGAAGGCAGGCGAAGCTCGATGACAAAATCTGTCGTTGCAGAACGCTATGCTCGTGCGATGTTCGATCTCGCACAACAACAAAATCAAACCCAACAATTGCAAGAAGAACTCAGTGAAGTGTTAAAGGCTTTTCAAGCAAGCCCAGAACTAAAGGCACTCTTGGAAAGCCCAACATTTACACCAGAGAAGAAAAAAGCAATTGTTCGTGAAGTATTAGTAGGAGCAAGTGCAACTGTTATTCACTCGATTGGCGTTTTATTAGACAACAACCGAATGAATGAATTCACAAATGTCATTGAGGCGTTTAACGAATTAGCTTATGCTTCAGTTGGCGTTGCACCCGCAACAGTCTACTCTACTCGTGAATTAACAGATGAAGAGAAGCAATCTATCTCAACAGCATTCGCGAAAAAAGTAGGAAAAACATCTTTATTGATTACAACTATCATTGAACCAAACTTAATCGGAGGCATCCGTCTCCAAATCGGAAACCACATTTATGATTCAAGCGTGAAAGCAAAACTTGCTCGTTTAGAACGTCAAATGATTGGTTAATAAATTGAAAGTACAGGGGTGACATACATGAGCATCAAGGCTGAAGAGATCAGCGCACTGATTAAACAACAGATTGAAAGTTATCAGTCAGAGATGGAAGTTAGCGAAGTAGGTACAGTTATCCAAATTGGTGACGGTATTGCTCGTGCTCATGGCCTCGACAATGTCATGGCTGGAGAACTTTTAGAGTTCACTAAAACAGGTGTAATGGGTATGGCTCAAAACCTAGAAGCAAATAACGTAGGTATCGTTATCCTCGGCCCATACACAGACATTGAAGAAGGCGATGAAGTACGTCGTACAGGTCGTATTATGGAAGTACCAGTTGGTGAAGAATTAATCGGACGTGTTGTAAACTCATTAGGTCAACCAGTTGATGGTTTGGGCCCAATCAATACAACGAAAACTCGTCCAATCGAAAGCCCTGCACAAGGTGTAATGGCTCGTAAATCAGTTCATGAACCACTACAAACTGGAATTAAAGCGATTGACGCTCTTGTTCCAATCGGACGTGGACAACGTGAATTAATCATTGGAGACCGTCAAACAGGTAAAACATCTGTAGCAATTGACGCAATCTTAAACCAAGCAGACCAAGATATGCTTTGTATTTATGTAGCGATTGGTCAAAAAGAATCAACAGTTCGTGGTGTTGTTGAAACATTACGTAAAAACGGTGCATTAGACTACACAATCGTAGTAACAGCATCAGCATCACAACCAGCACCATTATTATTCTTAGCACCATATGCTGGAATTACAATGGCTGAAGAATTCATGTTCCAAGGAAAACACGTATTAATCGTTTATGATGACTTATCAAAACAAGCAGCAGCTTACCGTGAGTTATCATTACTCTTAAAGCGTCCTCCTGGTCGTGAAGCTTACCCTGGTGACGTTTTCTACTTACACAGCCGTTTATTAGAGCGTGCAGCTAAGTTAAACGATGAATTAGGAGCAGGTTCAATCACTGCACTACCATTCGTTGAAACGCAAGCAGGAGATATCTCAGCATATATCCCAACAAACGTAATCTCGATTACAGATGGCCAGATTTTCTTACAGTCTGACTTATTCTTCTCGGGTGTTCGTCCAGCGATTAACGCAGGACTTTCAGTATCGCGTGTTGGTGGATCTGCACAAATTAAAGCAATGAAAAAAGTTGCAGGAACTTTACGTCTTGACTTAGCGGCTTACCGTGAACTTGAAGCATTTGCTCAGTTCGGTTCAGACTTAGACCCAGCAACAAAAGCAAAATTAGACCGTGGTGCACGTACAGTTGAAGTCTTAAAACAAGACCTTAACAAACCACTTAAAGTTGAATATCAAGTAGCGATTCTTTATGCATTAACTAAAGGTCATTTAGATGATATTCCAGTTAACGATGTACTCCGTTTTGAAGCAGAGTTCACAAACTGGTTAGAGTCTAACCATACAGAAGTTTATGAAGCAATCCGTTCAACAAAAGACTTACCAGCTGCAGACGTAATGGAAGCAGCAGTAAAAGCATTTAAATCAACTTTCGTTCCGTCAGCTGACAACGAATAAGTGAAAGACGTACGTAGAGTGATCTCTATGTGCGAACGACGATACAAAGGTGGTGAATAGCCAGTGGCATCATTACGAGACATAGAAACACGAATTACATCAACGAAAAAGACAAGTCAAATTACAAGAGCGATGCAGATGGTATCTGCTTCAAAATTAGCACGTGCTGAACAAAATGCAAAAGCATTTGTTCCGTATATGGATAAAATTGAAGAAGTAGTAGGTGCAATTGGGAATGCGACACGCGACTCAGGTCATCCGATGTTAACAAGCCGTCCAGTTAAAAAGACAGCATATATCGTTGTCACATCTGACCGTGGATTAGTAGGAGGTTACAACAGTAACATCTTACGAAAAGTCGTAAAAACAATTGCCGAAAGACACGCATCAAAAGACGAAGTTGTGATTGTTGCACTTGGTCGTAAAGGATTTGAATTCTTTAATCGTTTAGGATACAACGTTGTAGATTCTGTCTTAGGAATTTCTGATCATCCAAAATTTTCAGAAGTTAAAGATCTCGCAAAGAGAGCTGTTGGCATGTTCACAGAAGGCACAGTAGATGAAGTGTATTTATATTACAATCATTTCATCTCTGCCATCTCAAACGAAGCAACTGAACGTCAATTGCTTCCGCTAACCAACCTTTCATCTGCGTCAGCCGTCTCAACTTATGAGTTTGAACCTTCTGCTGAGGAAATTTTGGAAACATTACTTCCACAATATGCAGAGAGTTTAATTTACGGTGCAGTGTTAGATGGGAAAGCGAGCGAACATGCTTCCAGTATGACAGCAATGCAAACAGCAACAGATAATGCAAAAGAGTTAATTGATGATTTAACATTACTCTTTAACCGTGCACGTCAAGCAGCAATTACTCAAGAAATTACTGAAATTGTCGGCGGCGTAGCAGCACTCGAATAAAGCAAAAAAAGTAGGTCAGGAGGGGAACTCACATGAGTAAAGGACATATTCTTCAAGTTATGGGTCCGGTTGTTGACGTTAAATTCGAAGACGGCGAACTTCCAAAAATCTATAACGCATTGAAGGTCCAAATTGAACGTACAAATGATGAAGCAGAGACGCTTACATTAGAAGTCGCTTTACACTTAGGTGATGATACAGTACGTACTATCGCAATGTCATCTACAGATGGATTGAAACGTGGTGTCCCAGTACAAGATATGGGAGCGCCTATCTCAGTACCAGTAGGAAACAATACATTAGGTCGCGTATTTAACGTATTAGGAGATCACATCGACTTAGGTGAAGAAATTCCTTCATCTGAACGTCGTGACCCAATTCACCGTAGTGCGCCAGTATTTGAAGAACTTTCAACTGAAGTTGAGATTTTAGAAACAGGAATTAAAGTTGTAGACTTATTAGCACCTTATATTAAAGGTGGTAAAATCGGATTATTCGGTGGTGCCGGAGTAGGTAAAACTGTATTAATTCAAGAGTTAATCAACAACATCGCACAAGAACACGGTGGTATCTCAGTATTCGCTGGTGTTGGAGAGCGTACACGTGAAGGTAACGACTTATACTTCGAGATGACAGATTCAGGTGTTATTGAGAAAACAGCAATGGTATTCGGTCAAATGAACGAACCACCAGGTGCTCGTATGCGCGTTGCTTTAACAGGATTAACAATGGCGGAATATTTCCGTGATGACCAAGGACAAGACGTTCTTTTATTCATCGATAACATTTTCCGCTTTACACAAGCAGGTTCTGAGGTTTCGGCTTTATTAGGTCGTATGCCATCAGCAGTTGGTTACCAGCCGACACTTGCAACAGAGATGGGACAATTACAAGAGCGTATTACATCTACTAACAAAGGTTCTGTAACATCGATTCAAGCGATTTACGTACCAGCGGATGACTACACTGACCCAGCTCCAGCTACAACTTTCGCTCACTTAGACGCAACAACTAACTTAGAGCGTAAACTTTCAGAGATGGGTATTTACCCAGCAGTTGACCCACTTGCTTCAACTTCACGCGCACTTTCACCTGAAATTGTTGGTGAAGAGCATTATGAAGTTGCTCGTCAAGTACAATCAACACTACAACGTTACCGTGAATTACAAGATATCATTGCAATTTTAGGTATGGATGAATTAAGTGAAGAAGATAAATTAGTAGTAGGACGTGCACGTCGTATTCAATTCTTCTTATCTCAAAACTTCCACGTTGCTGAGCAATTTACAGGACAAAAAGGTTCATACGTTCCAGTTGCTGAGACAATTCAAGGATTTAAACAAATCTTAGAAGGTCGTTATGATCACTTACCAGAAGATGCATTCCGTTTAGTTGGACGCATTGAAGAAGTAATCGAAAAAGCAAAAGAAATGGGCGTTGAGCTTTAATAAAAGGGACCAGGAGGGAATCTAAATGAAGACCGTAAAAGTCAATGTTGTTACTCCCGATGGCCCAGTTATTGAAACGGATGCAACGATGATTATCGCAACTGCTGAGTCAGGTGAAATTGGAATACTTCCAGGACACATCTCAATGGTAGCTCCGCTTCAAATCGGTCCACTCCGTATTATGAAAGACGGCAATCGCGATGTAGAACATGTTGCTGTACATGGAGGATTTATGGAAGTCCGTCCAGAAGTAGTAACAATACTTGCTGAGACTGCAGAATTAGCTGAAACCATTGATGTTGCTCGTGCAAAATCAGCGGCTAAGCGTGCAGAAGAGGCGTTAAAAGCACAACAAGCTGATGTTGATCATAAAGTTCATGCACTTGCTTTAAAACGTGCGATTAATCGTATGAATGTTTATGAAATGAAGAATTAATCATAAAAGATGAGGTCATTTAATGACACTCATCTTTTTTATTGAAAAAACTTATTTAAGTGAAAGA
>JASLCF010000112.1 GCA_030146155.1 Savagea sp. | reverse complement strand
GCCACTAATTGTTCGAAAAACCAACCATACGTAAGCATAGAGAAACCTGCCATGCTGTCTGTTTTTAATTTTTCTGACGCTGCAATAATTTCTTCAAATGTAGCAGGTGCTTTTTCTGGGTCTAATCCAGCTGCTTTCATTGCATCTTTGTTGTACAACATAACTGGTGTAGATGAGTTAAATGGCATCGAATATAAATCACCATCTACTCGGTAATAGTTCAAAATATTATCTTCTAATTGAGATACATCGTAGTTATCACGATCAATGAATTTTTGAACCGGCTCAATATAACCACTATCAATCATATATTTTGTTCCTACTTCAAAGACTTGCATTAATGCAGGCGCATCTTTTGTGCCACCTACTGTACGTAATTTAGTTAATGATTCTTCATAACTACCTTGGAATTCTGCATTGACTGTATATTTATCTTGAGACTCATTAAAGCTTTTCACAATTTTTTCAAGTGAATCTTGTCCTGCACCACTCATCGCATGCCAGAAATCAATGGTTACTTTTTCTGCTTTTTCTGATTGGTTAGAGTCCGCATCTCCTTTTTCATCTGTTTTTGGCTTTTCTTCCTTATCGGAACAAGCTGCTAATAAAACGATAACCAACATACTCATTAATAATAACGACCATTTTTTCATGTTTTTCATTTTTACACCTCATCATTTTATTTTAGTGCGCCTTGCGATAACCCTTTTTGAAGCTGTTTTTGTCCTGCAAATAAGAGGAGGAGTGTAGGTAAGATAACTAAAATCACCCCTGCCATGATCAACCCCCAATCTGCAGCAATTTCTTGAGATTGCAACTGTTTCAATCCGATTTGAACGGGTCTTGCTTGATCTTTAGTGGTCACAAGTAACGGCCAGAGATACATATTCCAAGTCGTTAAAAAACCATAAGCACCAAGTGTCACCAAACTCGTTTTTGAAACAGGTAGGACCACACGATAAAAAAATTGAAATCGACTCATTCCTGCAATTTGTGAAGCTTCATATAATTCTTTAGGAATGGTTTTGAAATGTTGTCGTAAAAGAAAAGTACCAAAAGCTAATGCGAAGAAAGGTAATGTTAAGCCTTGGTATGTATTCAACCAACCTAATTGTTGGATAAGAAAAAAGTTTGGAATCATCGTAGCTTCCCATGGAATCATCATGGTTGAAATGAAGAGAAAGAATAAAGCATCTCTCCCTTTAAATTCAATAAAGACGAAGGCATATGCTGCCATACTCGATAAGATGATTTGACCAAGCATAACGGTCGTCGAAATGATTAAACTATTCATCAAGTAGCGAAGAAGTGGCAACTTATCAAATACTCGAATATAGTTATCCCAATCAAATTGAGCGGGGAAAAACTTCCCCTGCATGACCTCTGCACTTGTCATAAATGAAATCAGAAAAGCATAAATAATTGGAAAAAAGACCAGCAACGACGTGAGTGTCAAGAGAAAATAAAGTCCTGCTTTCTTTGGCCAACTCATACTCATTGGTAATGCACCTTCTTTTCTCCCAGTTTAAATTGCACTATCGTTGCGATAAAAATAAGAACAAATAAAATCACAGCTTGTGCACTGGCTGTACCAAATTGATAATTCACAAAAGCTTCCTTGTAAATGGAATACACAATTAAATTCGTCGATTGTGTCGGGCCACCTTGCGTTAAAATATCAATCTGTCCAAACGTTTGAAACGCATTAATTAAAGAAATGGTAATGATGAAAAATAAAGTCGGTGACAACATCGGTAAAGTAATGCGTTTTAAACGATACCAATAACCGGCTCCGTCAATTCGAGCACTCTCATATAAATGGGTGTCAATATTTTGAAGCCCACCTAATAGAATCAAAAAACTAAAACCTATATTCATCCAAATCGTGGTAATGGACACCGATAATAAAGCATAACTCGGATCGAGTAACCACTGTACTCCCGGGATATGGAATACTTCTAACAGGCGATTAAACATGCCAATACTTGGATGAAACATGAATAACCAAATGACGGATGAAGCCGCAACCGAAATCCCCATGGTAGAAGAATAAAGCGTTCTAAAAAATCCGACGCCTTTTACATTTTCATTTGCGAGTAAGGCAAAAAATAAGGCCAGTACAATACTCGTTGGAACGGTGTAGAGAACGAATAAAAAAGTAGCCTTCATACTCTTTCTAAATTCTTCGGACTGAAATAAATACTGATAATTCTCTAAGCCCACAAACACTGCTGCTTGTCCATTAGGTCCCGTTAAGAAGAAGCTTAAATAAATCGTTCGAAACATAGGATAAAAAATAAATACGCTAAACAATAGAATAGAAGGTAATAAATAAAATAAGGCAGAGCGACGATTAGCTGATGGACTCCACATCACTGGATCACCTCATGCACTTGCGTTTGTTCCGACGGCTTCAGTAATTCACCCGATTGGCGATCAAAAACAGTAACCGCTTCTCGGTCAAATGTAAGCTGAATGGTTTCTCCTAAAGGAATTTGCCATTGCCCTGGCCATTTCACCGTCCATTGTTCATCTGCAAAGGTAAACATGAAAAGCGTTTCTGTGCCCAACACCTCGACATTATCGACAACCGCCGTAAACTGAAAGGCATCAGATACTGTAGCACTTCTAATTTGCTCTGGACGAACACCGATGGTCACTAATTCTTTCTTATGCGCTGGATAAAAGGCTTGAATAAGCTCATTCCCAAAATCAAGTTGTCCCTCTTTCCATACGGCTTCTGCCAAGTTCATAGCAGGTGTGCCAATAAAGGTAGCGACGAATGGATTTGCGGGTTGATTGTATATCTCAATTGGCGTACCAATTTGTTGAATTTCTCCATTATGTAAAATCATAATGCGGTCTCCCATCGTCATTGCTTCGACCTGGTCATGCGTCACATAAATCATCGTAATCCCAAATTGACGCTGAATCCTTCTGATCTCTGCACGCATATGTGTACGCAATTTAGCGTCTAGATTAGACAAGGGTTCATCCATTAAACAAATCGGTTGATCACTCACAATCGCACGAGCTAACGCCACACGTTGCCTTTGACCACCAGATAACTCACGAGGCTTTCTCTTCAAGTACTCTTCTAAGCCGAGCATTTTCGCTACGTCATCCACTTTTTCTTTGCGTTTTTTCTTGTCTATTTTTTTAACATCTAAACCAAATGCAATATTCTGTTCAACAGTTAGATGTGGATAAAGCGCATAGTTTTGAAAAACCATTGATAAGTGACGTTTAACGGGTGGTAAGTCGTTAGCCACTGTATCACCAATCCACAATTCTCCACTTGTAATAGGTTCAAGCCCTGCGATCATTCGCAACATCGTACTCTTGCCACAACCTGAAGGACCTACGAGAACAAAAAACTCGCCTTCTTCAATCGTGACATCAATGTTGGAGAGTACCTCTTTTTGGCTATCATAAGATTTGGTTATATTCTTGAGTTCTACTTTCGACAACACATTCTCCCTCTCTTTGCCTGTAGGATTATTCATTGGTTTAAATGAACTGTTATTAGCTTAACTTTTTTTAAGCGATTTGTGCGGGAATTTACCATAACCACACCATTTTTACGTTCTCTTTAATCTATTTACATCAGATTCATAATTGAATAAAAAAAGCTCACACATGGCTAGGAAACCTTGTGTGAGCTTAAATGCTCAAATTTGTATTCTTTTTTTACCTACTCGAAAAGTTCTTCCATTCCTGGACAAGAAGAAAGATGAAGTTGGCTCATGCGTTGCTGCTGCCGGTCTAGCCATTCAACCGTGTTAAAATCTGCTGATTGCCAGCCATCATAGATCCGCTCCTCCTGATTTGACCGTACGGATAGTGTGACATCAGGAGGCCGATTCATTTGGAAGATTAGTTGCTGCTTCCCAAGTTTCTACTGTTTTTTTGATACATCCAGTAGTTGGGCAAATTATTTACTGAAATACCAAAACCGCTTACTAGGTTAATACGGTTTTCTAGCATTATTAAGTTAGAACATTTTAGTTTATTTAAATGCAATGAATTTACTTCAATAAATCTGCAAGAGTCCCATTTTTGTTAGCAGATTTCTGCTTATACTGTTGAATGGCATTTACTAAAATATCTACATCATAGAAATATTTTTTCGCAAACTCAAACGATTTAATTTTACCCATTTTTAAATGTTGCTTTACGTAATCACTTGGCTTCATGCGTTTACGGCTATAATCATCGTATTTTCCTTCGGCATGAATAACAAGCATTTCAATTTCAGGTGCTGTAATGATATTCACGACTGTTACACGTTTTAAATACGGGCCTGATAATTTAAAGTTTTCATTGGTCGAATCTAAAATGCGATAGACAGTGATCATTTCATTTGTCGTTTTATTTAAGTAATCTCGTTCGAAATTCTTTGCACTTCGACAGCGTAGAATTTCTTCCTCTAACAGCTGCTCGCGTTCAAAAATAAGGCGATTATTTTCAAGTAAGATTTCCATAATCGCTTGCTCCATTGACCCTTCGCAAAGACACGCTATTAAATCTGGACTTCTCATACGCTATGCACCTGCTG
>JASLCF010000071.1 GCA_030146155.1 Savagea sp. | reverse complement strand
AGAGCCTGGATGCTCTTTTTGACAAGAGGTTGAGGCACAATCACTTCAAGTCGAAGCTCACTTACCTGTTCAGGAACGCCTTGTTGGCCAATTGTAGGATTGGCCTTGTCAGTCGGTGTAAACCTTCCAATCCCTTGCATTTCATAACTACATGCTTCATACTCACCCAGTTGACCTGCTCCTGCTGCTGCTAAAGCTGTACGCACATCATCTGCCTGTCCTTCAGGAACAAATACAACCAGTTTATAGAGCTGAGTCTTAGAAGTCACCGTCATTGGTTTTGTATGAAGTAATTGCAACCGTTCACTCAATAAGTCATTGACCCCACCCTCTGTAATATCTAAATTGGTATGTGCGGCGTAAACTGTAATGTTATGTTGAATACACAACTGAATCATTCGACCTGTTTTCGTTGATAAATCAATCTTTTTAAGCGGTTTAAATAACATCGGATGATGAGCTAAAATACACTCACATTGTTGGTCGATCGCTTCTTGAATCACTTCTTCAGTCACGTCTAAAGTAGTAAGTACACGAGATACTTTTCCTTGTAAAGAGCCCACTTGTAAACCGACTGGATCCCAGTCCTCTGCTAAATGTTTTGGAGCAAAGCGTTCAAAACTTTCAATCATTTGTTGCATTGAAACCATGTTGAATCACCTCTTCTATCCATTTCATTTGTCTCTCGATTTCTTTTTGCTTTAATGCTGTTGTTTCAGTTTGTTTTGCTTTGGCTAATCCCGCAACAATCCTTCTTCTTCCTTCTAATTCGTATGTCCATCTCTCAATAAATACAGGAGAACATGCTCTGACTAAATACGGACCCATCCACTGCTCAACTTCAGAATAACTAGCTTGGCCTCTTTCTGCGACAATAATTTCGTAAATCTTATCATCTTCTTTTATAATTTGTTCATCAATGATTAGGAAAGAATGTGCCATGAGCCACTGTCTCACTAAATGACTATCCACATTTGGCTGTAAAATCAGGCGCTTCATCGTATGTAGCTGTTCAACACCTTCAGTCAAAAGCTGTGCAATCAATTGTCCACCCATTCCTGCAATGGTCAATGTATCCATTTCATCCTCTTGTTGAATGACTGATAATCCACTACCTAAACGAGCCTCTATATTTTTACTCAAATTATATTTTTCTATGTTTTGTTGTGCACTCTCAAATGGACCTTTCACTACTTCACCTGCAATAGCAAAAGAAGCTAAATTTTGTTGCAGTGCATAAATGGGAACATAAGCATGATCACTGCCTACATCAACAAGTCTAGCACCTTTTGGAATATAACTCGCAACAACTTGTAATCGCTTGGATAATTCAACATGCATCGGGTAAATCCTCCTTGAATGATAGAAAAACCGTCAGACATTCAGTTTCCTGAACACTAACGGTTTTAGTTTTCGATTATTTTAAAGATGACACGTACTCAAAGAATACTTCAGCGTCTGCTTCATTCATCAAACCTGATGGCATATTAGTGCCTTTACCATTTACTGCGATGTCAACGAAGTCTTCTTTAGATAATGAAGTTCCTGCTAAACCAGGTCCCATTCCTCCAGTAAGATCTCCACCGTGACAGCCGATACAAGATGCTGCTAATTTTTCGCCTTCTCCAGCGTCAACTGCTGCTGTATCGTCTTCTTTGTCTTCTTCTTTACCTTCTTCTTTGCCGTCTGCATCGTCTTCCTTAGCTTCTCCAGCGTCAGCGCCTTCTTCGCCAAGGTTTGCGATGTATTCAGCCATTGCATCTAAGTTTGGAGCAGGTACCAGGTTAGCTGGCATTGCATTTTTACCATTTTCTAAGATGTCTTTAATTTCGTCTACTGATAGTGAAAGACCAACTAAACCAGGAGTTGAACCTTGACCTGTTAAGTCTCCACCGTGACATGAGATACATTTCCCTTGAGCAAATTCAGCCGGATCGAATTCAGTAACTTCTGAACCATTATCTTTTTCATCTTCATCTTTATTCAATTCTGCCTTTTGATCGACACCGATTAAAGAAATAAAGAAGATTAATAAGAGACCCATACCAAACGTAATTGCAAAAGGAATTAATGGACTTGTCTTTTTCATGTTGATTACCCTCCCTTGTTCAGGATTCTTTTTCTGTAGTTTCTACAGTTACAACTTACATTGTACCGTATTAAAGATGAAACGAAAAGAGCATTCCATACTTTTTTCATCACTTTGTGACAATTCGGACAAAAATCAAGCATTTGTTCATTTTTACCTTGCGTTTTCATGCCTTCTTCATATTGCAGTGCTACAAAATGAGAAAGACGCCAATCAATGAAAGGCCAATAAAACCTGCGATTGTAAAGACGAGCATTTTTAAATATTTACCTAGACCAAGCCAGGTGACACAATTTAAAATCAAAGCACCAATCAATACCAATGTATTGGAAGGAAAAAAGACTTGCCAAGTATGTAAGCTGGCAGCGAGCAGTAAAATGGAACCGACTGTTGCAAGAATAGGACGAGCATCGTAAGTTGTACTAAACATCCGCCCTCCTAGCAACAGCAGCATGGCATAGAGAAAGACAAATGGAGATAAGTAAATGGCCCAATCGTCCATCAAAAAAAGTAAAGTAAGTAAAATGGCACCTATTGCTCCTATCAAAAACACACGATTATGCATGGTTTTCTTCTCTTTATTTTCAATGGCTTGCTTATCTGCTTGTGCGATTGCTGGCTCCTCTTCACCCTTAGTATATAGCGTAAGTAAAAAATCACAAAAATGAGCAGGTAACAGCTTATTTTTCTTCCAGTATTGGATTTCTGCAACGATGATTTTTTTTCGTTGTTCATTCATCGCTTACGTCTCCTTCCAATTGTTCACAACAAACTACCCTTCCATGATTTGTTCTCTGTTTACGTTCTACTTATTCTAAAAAGTCTTTCAAACGCTTGCTTCGAGAAGGATGGCGTAATTTACGAAGTGCTTTTGCCTCAATTTGACGAATACGCTCTCTTGTGACACCAAATACTTTCCCGACTTCCTCTAAAGTGCGTGTACGTCCATCATCCAAACCAAAACGTAAACGAAGGACATTTTCCTCACGATCAGTTAACGTATCTAACACGTCTTCTAATTGTTCCTTGAGCAACTCATAAGCCGCATGCTCTGCAGGTGATGTTGCTTCAGAATCTTCAATGAAATCTCCTAAGTGCGAATCATCTTCTTCACCAATTGGTGTTTCCAATGAAACAGGCTCTTGAGAAATTTTTAATATTTCACGTACTTTTTCAGCCGTTAAGTCCATTTCTTCCCCGATTTCTTCTGGCGTCGGTTCGCGTCCTAAGTCTTGTAATAATTGACGTTGCACACGGATGAGCTTATTAATTGTTTCTACCATATGCACTGGAATTCGAATCGTACGTGCTTGGTCAGCAATTGCTCGCGTAATCGCTTGACGAATCCACCATGTAGCATATGTACTAAATTTGAATCCTTTCGTATGGTCAAATTTTTCAACAGCTTTAATGAGCCCCATGTTTCCTTCTTGAATCAAATCTAAAAACAACATGCCTCGACCGACATAACGCTTGGCAATACTTACAACCAGTCGAAGGTTTGCTTCTGCTAAATCTTTCTTCGCGTTTTCTCCACGTATAATCATCAAATCTAAATCTTTATCATACACATCTGGGTCTTCTTCGCGTAAAGCTTCTAATTTTTCCTCTGCGGCCATACCGTCTAAAATTTTAATAGCTAATTCTACTTCTTCATCGCCCGTTAATAAGTCTACACGACCGATTTCTTTTAAATACATACGGACTGGATCATTTATTTTGACACCTGGAGGCGCACTTAAATCAGCGAGATTGAATTTCTCTTTTTTCTTGTCGTCTTCTTCTTTTGTAGATTCATCCTCTTCATTACGATGCAATTCAATGCCAGCTTCTTCGACATCGTCTAAAAACTGTTCAAATTGTTCAGGCTCCATCTCATAAGCCGCTAATTCTTTAGTTACTTCATCTAGAGTAAGCTCACCATTCTTCTCACCCATCTCAATTAAATGGCGTTTAGCTTCTAGTAATGTGCGTTCTTCATCTTTATGGTCTTCTGTATGATTCGTCATTTCATGTCCTCCTCAAAATGATGTCATTTCTTTAATTGTTTCGTTAACTCGATGACTTCTACTAACAAACGATTTGCCGCTTCACGATCATTATTTTGTTCTAATCGTTTCAGTTCTTCTTTTTTGGCAGTAATTCTATGACGCAATTTTTCGGCGTGAAGGTGTGCAATACAATCCTCTACCTCCCTTTGGCCATGGTCTACTGCTCTTTCTAAGCGAAGTGCTGTACCAACGATTTGTTGGTGCAAACGATGAGTTAACGTCTCTAAAAATCGGTCAGCATCTATCGTTTGGTGTTCTTCGTAAAAGGCAGCTAGTGATAAAAAGAGAGTCATAAACGTTTCATCGATAAAAACATCGTGCCCTTCCTCGAGAATTCGTTCATAATACGCGGCCTCCGACAAAGCATGTGCTAGCAAAAGCATTTCACTTTTTCTAAACACTTTACGTTCAACTGGACCTTCATCGACAATGTGAGGTTTCGTTTGAACGACTTGTTTGGCTTGGCGTTGGACTCTTTGTTCTAATTGTTGTTCAATCAATGCTTGACTAATACCTGTTTGATCAGCTAATGCTTGAATAACGAGCTCTCTTTCAATGGGAGAAGAGCGTAAAGCCAACTCTTCCACTACCTCATGAATATATTGCTCAATTTCGTAATCTAATTTCAAATTTTTATTACGCCTAGCGTATTGTAGCATAAAATTCATAAAAGAATGAGCCATTTCAACCATTTTCTTTTCAAAGGTCTCAATTCCATAGGTACCGATGTAATCATCTGGGTCCATTCCTTGTGGAAGAATGATCAGTTTGACATCCATCTTTTCTTGCATTGCTAACTTAGCTACACGATAACCGGCTTCCATTCCCGCTTCGTCACCATCACAACAAATATATAAATGATTCGTCAAACGCTTCATTTGCATCAAATGATCTGTAGACAAGGACGTTCCCATCATTGCAACCGTCTCATTTAATTCACCTCGCATAGCAGCAATCGAATCCATAAACCCTTCAAATAATATCACACGATTATTTTTTCGGATGCTCATTCTGGCTCGGTGAATATTGTAAAGGATTTTACTTTTTTCAAAAATAGGTGTTTCTGGACTATTTAAATATTTTGGACCATCCTCTTTCTCCAAAACCCTTCCAGAGAAACCAACAATTTTTCCTTCTCGATTTTCGATAGGAAACATAATCCGATTACGAAATCGGTCAAAAAAACTGCCATCCTCATTTTGAAACAGCAGTCCACCTTCTACTAAAGGTTCTCGTTCAAACTCATGATCAGCCAGTACATTTGCCAATGCGTCTGAAATGGGTAAAGACCAACCAATTTGTAATTTTTCTAATTCTTCTTGCGTAAAGCCACGTTCTAGTAAATACTGTAGGGCTGGCTCACCCTCCTCTGTGTTCATTAATAAATGGTGATAAAATTCAGCGGCAAGTGCATGTGCATCCATCATGCGTTGTAATCTCGGCTCTATTTCTTGTTTCGGTTGACTTGCATGGGTGCCTATATCTACTGTAATACCCGCTTTTTCAGCTAAATAACCGACCGCATCAGGAAATGTCCGATTTTCAATATCCATAATGAAATTGATAACCGTCCCACTCGCTCCGCATCCAAAACAATGGTAGAGCTGTTTATCTTCAGTGACTGAAAAAGAAGGCGATTGCTCATTATGAAAAGGACAAAGGCCAAACCAATTCTTTCCTCGCTTCGTTAATTGAACATATTCACTAATACAATCAACAATATCGTTCGATTCACGTACTTTTTCAATCATCGACTCGTCGATTTTAGTCATCATTAACACCTCTCATTTAACACATACGCTATCGACTGCAATTTTCCTTTTTTCATTTGAAACAAAAGGAAAACTAACCATCGACCGGCTAGTTTACCTGTGTTCGTTCATTTATTTTCTCTAAGATGACTGCTGCAGTTTCTTCAACTGCACGGTTGGTCACATTAATGACTGGACAACCAATTCGACTCACTACTTTATTAAAATGCTTAATTTCGTCTTCTATCCGCTTGACTTGCGCATAATTCGCATCATTGCGAAGTCCTAATGATAACAAACGCTCTTTGCGAATACAATTTAATTTTTCTGGTGAGATGATCAGCCCAAAACATTTATTCGGATCAATTTGATACAGTTCCTCAGGCGGATCGACTTCGGGTACGAGAGGGACATTCGCCACTTTTAACCGCTGATGAGCTAAATACTGAGATAACGGGGTTTTTGAAGTTCTAGATACACCGATCAACACAATATCAGCCAAACCAATACCACGTGGATCTCGACCATCATCATATTTTACTGCAAATTCTATGGCTTCTATTTTCTTGAAATAGTCATCGTCCAATTGGCGCACTAATCCAGGCTCTTCCAATGGTTGTTGTTCTAGTCTAGAGCCAATGACTGAAACTAAAGGACCCAACAAATCGATTGAATCGACTTGATGGATTTCTGCGTAGTGCTTCATTTGTGTACGCATGTCTTCTTTCACTAAAGTATAAACGACTAAAGCCTTTTGACGCTTAGCCAAAATTGCAATTTCTTCTAGTTGATCATCACTTTCAACAGTTGAAAATCTTTTCATTGAAACTGTTTCATGACTAAATTGACTCACTGCTGCTTTCGTTACTAAATCAGCTGTTTCTCCTATCGAGTCAGAAACAATAAAAATAGTCATTGGAGTCATTCCTAGGCCTCCTTTTTATAAATCATGCTCTTCGCCTAAAGCGACAAAAGCACCTGTAATATTCGTTTTTGTAATCCGACCAATTACTTCTAATCCGTCTATTTTTCTTTCTACGACTGGGAGGGCATCAATTTGCTTTGTAATCATCATTTGAGCAACGTGTAAAAGGGAATCGCTTTTTTGACAATAGGCAATATTAGGCATCCTCGTCATAATAATATTCACAGGGATTTGGTGTAAATCTCCACCGCCGATACTCGAACGCAATAAATCTTTTCGCGAGAGCACACCTGCAAGTTGATGTTTTTGGTCCACTACAAAAAGTGTACCTACATCTTCTAAAAACATATGCGTAATTGCGTCATACACTGACACATTTTCATTGACCACAACAGGAATGGATTGAAAGTCTTTTACTTTCATATCAAGCATTCCATCAGCCATAGATTGTACTACTTTTTTGCCAGAATAAAAATAACCGACACGGGGTCTTGCATCCAAAAATCCAGCCATCGTCAAAATAGCTAAATCAGGACGTATCGTCGCACGTGCAAGTTCCAAACGTTCGGCGATTTGCTCCCCGGTTATTGGCCCATTGTATTTCACAATCTCCAAAATTTCAGTTTGGCGCTTATTTAGTTCCAACTAGAAACACCGCCCTATTTGAATTGTAATCATTTTCATATTATAGACTACTTTCAGATGAATTGCTAAGAATCTATTTTCATGCTAAGCTATAAATAACTGAATAGAGTGTTGAAAGGGATTAAAGTAATGTCACCTTAAGCGAGCAGTGAGAGTGAAAGACTGCAACCGACATGAACAGGCACCCTGGAGCTCTTGTTTCGAAAGAGGGTTATGTGTAGGCATAACCAATCGAGGTGGAACCGCGGGTCATAGCACTCGTCCTCGGGCTTAATGTGCCCGGAGACGGGTGCTATTTTATATTTCATTTGGAGGGATGTACACATGTACACAATGGATCAAATCGTTAACTTATCAAAACAAAGAGGATTCGTGTTTCCGGGTTCTGAAATTTATGGCGGGTTAGCGAACACTTGGGATTATGGCCCACTTGGTATCGAATTAAAAAATAATTTAAAACGCGCTTGGTGGAAAAAGTTTGTGCAACAATCTCCATACAACGAAGGATTAGATGCAGCGATTTTAATGAATCCTAAAGTATGGCAAGCATCAGGTCACACAGGTAATTTTAATGACCCGATGATTGACTGTAAGAAATGTAAAACACGTCATCGTGCAGATAAATTAATTGAAGATGCACTTGATGCAAAAGGAATTGAAATGGTTGTCGACGGACTCCCATTTGAAGACATGCAGAAACTGATTGTTGAGCATGACATTCAATGTCCAAGCTGTGGCGCAATGGATTATACAGATATCCGACAGTTCAATTTAATGTTTAAAACAAAACAAGGAGTAACGGATGATTCTTCCAATGATATTTATCTACGTCCTGAAACTGCACAAGGTATTTTCGTGAACTTTAAAAATGTGCAGCGTTCAATGCGTAAAAAAATGCCATTTGGTATTGCACAGATTGGTAAATCATTCCGTAACGAAATCACACCAGGAAACTTTACTTTCCGTACACGTGAATTCGAACAAATGGAACTAGAATTTTTCTGTAAACCAGGCGAAGACAGCAAATGGTACGAATATTGGAAAGATTATTCTGTCCAATTTTTAAAAGATTTAAACATGCATGAAGACCGTATGAGATTGCGTGATCACAATGAAGACGAACTTTCTCACTACTCTAAAGAAACAGTTGATATCGAGTATAAATTCCCATTTGGATGGGGCGAATTATGGGGCATTGCAAACCGTACAGACTTCGACTTAAAACGCCATATGGAACACTCAGGCGAGGATTTTCACTACCAAGATCCTGTCACGAATGAAAAGTTTGTTCCATACTGCATCGAGCCATCATTAGGAGCTGACCGCTTAACTTTAGCATTTTTATGTGATGCTTTTGATGAAGAAGAATTAGAAAATGGGGAAACAAGAAATGTCCTTCGTTTCCACCCAGCATTAGCTCCAGTAAAAGCTGCAGTTTTACCACTTTCTAAAAAGCTTTCTGAAGATGCAATGGCTGTGCATGCTGAATTATCGAAATACTTCAATACACAATATGATGAATCACAATCGATTGGTAAACGATACCGTCGTCAAGATGAAATCGGTACACCATTCTGTATCACCTACGACTTTGATTCACAAGAGGATCAACAAGTGACAGTACGTCACCGTGATTCAATGGAACAAGTACGTATGCCAATCGCTAAAGTGGTAGCTTACATTGAAAAACAACTTATTTTTTAACTCATCAAAACCGAGAGATGATGCACATGCATCATCTCTTTTCATGTTGTCAAAACAAATAAAAAAGCCCATCCATATGAACTCATTCACATGGACGAACTTCTATTCTTCTTCAGGTGCTCTATTTTGAACGAGCATTTGTTGTAGGAGTGTATCTCTTTCAAGTTGATCAATAAACTTTCTAGCTTTTAAAAAAAGACCGACTTGTTCATCATAAAGCGTTCGCACGACTTGTTGTAAAAAACGAATTGTAGGTTTTTTTAATGAGATCGCACCCACTTGTTCAATAGGAACAGTCATACATGCTTGGATTAATCGGACTTGTGTTGGCGTTAAACGAGTCACATAAGGATCTATTTGAAAGCAACGGTGACATAGAAAGCCGACTTGTTGAAAGGAAAACGCAAACTCTCCTTCAGTAGCTTGACAATTTGAACAGCCTTGAACTGTTGGATAAATACCTGCGATCGGTAACATTTGCCATTCCACAAAAAGGGAAATCACTTCAGGGTCGAACCCTTCATCAATCGCATGTAAGGCTTGGTATAATAAGGGATAAACATTTCGATGCCTGACATCATTATTCTCAACCAAACGATCGACAAGTTCAGTGATTAAACTAGCGTAGGCAGTAGCTTCTAAATCATTTCGCAAATGCCGCATACCATCAATCATTTCCCCTTGCTGCAACTGTCCCATACCTTTTCCGCTTGCATAAACCATAAAATGACCGACTAAAAAGGGTTGCGTTAAAGAAGCTAATCGACTCGCAGGCTTTTTTGCTCCCCTCGCCATAACAGACACTTTTCCTGCTTCTTGTGTAAAAAGAGTAACAATTTTATTCGATTCACCATAGGGAATTGCCTTTAACACAATGCCTTCCCATTTATTCATCAATTGTCACCCTCCGCTCTTAATATTCGTCTTCTCGATAGCCTAATTCTCTTAAGTGTACTGAACGATTACGCCAATCTTTTTGAACTTTTACCCAAATTTCTAAAAAGACTTTAGAACCTAATAATTGTTCAATATCTTTCCTAGCTTCTGTTCCGATTCTCTTCAACATTTGCCCCTGTTTACCAATAATCATGCCTTTTTGCGAATTCCGTTCCACAATAATAGAAGCCATAATATGCACTTTTTCATCTGGTTTACGTTCAATTTTTTCAATTAAAACGGCCACTGAGTGAGGTATCTCTTCACGCGTATGATGCAAAACTTTTTCACGAATAAATTCTGCAATAATAAAACGTTCAGGGTGATCAGTCACTTGATCATCCGGATAATATTGTGGACCTTCTGGCAAATAACTTTGGATAACTTCCATCAAGCGATTGACATTATTGCCTTGCAATGCAGAAATTGGAATAATTTCTTTGAAGTCAAACTCTTGCGTGTACCCATCAATAATCGGCAGTAACTCATCTGGGTGAATTAAATCAATTTTATTAATCACTAAAAAGACAGGTTGATCTGTTCTCTTTAAAATATCCATAATGAAGCGGTCACCCGGTCCGAGTTTTTCGTTCGCATTCACCATAAACAAGACAAGGTCAACATTAGGAATCGATTGTTTTGCAACCTTCACCATAAAGTCTCCTAATGCATGTTTAGGTTTATGAATACCTGGTGTGTCGATAAATACGATTTGTGCATCATTACTTGTGACTACTCCCTGTACTTTATTTCGAGTCGTCTGCGGTTTATCACTCATAATCGCAATTTTTTGGCCGACGACATGATTTAAAAATGTTGATTTTCCTACATTCGGTCTCCCAACAATGGAGACAAATCCTGATCGATAGGTTTGGTTAGCCATGTAAATCCTCCTTTGTAAATGCACCTGGCAACAACTCTGCTACTGTTGTTGTGACCGTTTGACCGTCTAAATTTGTTAAATGAACAGGAGTGGTCGGTTCACAAAATTCTGCCATGACTTGACGACAAGCGCCACAGGGTGAAATCGGTCCTTTAGTTTGTCCAATGACTGCAATTTCAGTGATTGAGCAATCTCCTTCTGACACAGCTTTAAAAATCGCTGTTCGCTCTGCACAGTTCGTCAAAGGATAAGAGGAATTTTCAATATTACATCCTCCATAAATCTTACCATCTGCTGTTCGAATCGCAGCCCCTACTTTAAACTTCGAATAAGGAACATATGCTTTTTCACGTGCTTCTCTTGCTTTTTTAATTAGTTCTTCCATGTATTTCATCCTAACTGATCCATTTTGGTATAAATAATAAGGCGCCAATAATAAGACTACTAAGAGCATAGATGAGGACAGCTCCAGCCGCTAAATCTTTCGCTTGTTTGGCAAGTAAAGCATAGTCTTCCGTCACTAAATCAACGACACGTTCAATTGCAGCGTTCATTACTTCTAATGCAAGCATTCCTGCAATCAGTAAAGTTAATATCATCCATTCGATTCGGGAGAGCTGACTCATCAAACCTAAAAGAGTTGCAACGAATCCTGCTACAATATGAAATCGCAAATGCTTCTCCGTTTTTAAACCATGCCATATTCCTTCAATCGCAAAACCAAAAGAGGCCATTTCACGTTTCATTTGATCACCTCTTTAGGCCAAATGCTGCTAAGAGTTCATCTTGTCGTCCAAACATTTTCTTTTCATCTGTTTCATTCATATGATCGTAGCCTAGAAGGTGTAAGAAACCATGCAATGCTAAAAAGCCTAATTCTCTAGCTTCACTATGGCCATATTCGACTGCTTGTTTTTTCATCGTATCCATTGAAATAATCAAATCACCTAGTAAAACAGGCATGCCACATATTCGTTCAAAGGCAATTTCTCCCTCTGCTTCATCTTCTAACGCAAAAGAAATGACGTCTGTAGGTGCATCGATTCCCCGATATTCTTGGTTCATTTTTTGGATTTCATCATCAGAGACAAATGAAATACTTAATTCTACATGCTCATCTAATTGTTCTTCACGCGCTGCAAACTGAAGCAATTCTTCAATAAATAATTGTTGTTCCTCTGTTACTAGCATTTGCTCATCAATAAAATCAATGTGCAAAGCATTCACCTCTTTCTTTTTAAGAAGGATATTCAATGCGGTTATGGAACATCCCGTTTAGTGTTTCACAAATCACAGCTTCTACTTTCTTCAATTCTCGTACGGAAATTGAACAAGCGTCAAACTGACCATCATTCAATTTACCTTGGATAATAGAATGAACAAGTTTCGCAATTTTCTCAGGCGTAGGTTCTTTCATCGATCGAACAGCCGCTTCTGTACTATCTGCGATCATGATAATGGCAATCTCTTTCGTTTGAGGTTTAGGACCTGGGTATCTAAATTCATCCTCTGTTACATCAGGGTTTTGTTCTTTCGCTTTATGATAAAAGAACTGTAAAAAACTAGTCCCGTGATGCTGTTCTGCAATATCAACAATTTCCTTAGGCATCTTATACTCTCTTAAAATGCGAGCCCCATCTGTGGCATGAGCAATAATGATTGACTTACTTTCTTCTGGCGTCAATGAATCATGTGGATTGACACCACTGTGTTGATTTTCAATAAAATAATTAGGACGCACCGTTTTTCCAATATCATGATAGTAACTACCGACTCTCGCTAATAACCCGTTGGCCCCTACCGATTCACAAGCAGCATCTGCTAAATTGGCCACCATGACGCTGTGGTGATAAGTACCAGGCGTCTCCATTAAGATTTTTTTCAGAAGAGGATGATTAGGATTAGATAACTCAACCAATTTCATATCCGATAGAATAGAAAACACGGACTCTAAAAAAGGTAAAATACCGATTGTCATTGCACCTGATAATAAACCAGACACAACTGCTGCACTAAAATAAAACAAAAGTTCTTTCCATGAGTACGAAGATTGCGTCATCAACAAATAAAAAGCAATAAAACCCATATTCGTCAATGCAACCATACCACTTGTTTTTAAAATATTGGAACGCCTTCCATCACTACCCAACAAATAAATGCTTACAAGCCCTCCAAATAACACATACAGCGTGGTTTCCATCTGAAGAATAGCTGCATAACCTTCTTGCAATAAAATCCCTGCTGTACCTGCTGTAATGACTGTCATCATTACGGCTAATCTTTCATTCGTTAGCAGACGCATGATCATCGGTGCCAATGCAGTAGGAATCAAGAAAGATAATTGTACATCGAATTCTTGATCAATCATACCTAAAAGCCTCATTCCACCAACTAACAAGAAAAATACAACATAAGTCATTAATACATATTTCTTTTTAACAACATCACTTTCTTTAGAAAAGGTAAAATGCATGTATAAAAATCCTGCAATGATTAGCAGATAGATAAATAAACCGATGGCAGGTCGAATCGATTGCTGATCTTTAATTAAGCCTGTCACTTCTAATTGCCTATAAACTTCAGAATCAATGACTTGACCTTCTCGCACAATCACCTGACCTTGTAATATTCGAACAGGTTCTACCGCTTCTTTTTCTTTTTCAATGCGAGCTTGCGTCAATTCCTCATTAACCGTTCGATTTTCAACAATTAACGTTCGTGCAAAGGTTATTAATGCATTTTTTACTGAAGTTGATAGGGCTGCATCTCGTTCGATTACTTGCACTAATTTCGATTTGACAGCTTCAACTTGTTCTTTTTCAATCGGTTCTTTCAGCGCTTCCCCAACCGCAAGTTGTAATTCAGAAGATAGTTTTTGCAACTCATCTACAGATAATTGTGTGAGTGCATAGACTTCTCTTTCCTCTAATTTAAATCCTTGTTCTTCTTCTAACTTTGAAATTTTACCCTTGATTTCTTTCGCTAAATCTTGATTACTTAAGGGCTCTTCAGCTTTTTCATTTTCCCTTTTAGCATCAATGAAATAAGTAAAAAACGAGTTAGTCAGTGCCTGTCGATTACTAGCTATTTCTTCTGAATATTGATAAGAAGGAGTGACTTCAGCCGCTACTCTTTCCTTTTCAAGTTCAGTACGATACGTATCTTCTACAGTTTTCGTTGCCCGTACAGTTTTTGGAGAAATTTGAAATTCAGCTAATTCATAGCTCTCTTCTTGTACACGGTCTACCATGATGAAAAACAAACCTAGTGTAGAAATCACCACCATGAGCCCCATAAAATACGAAAACTTCATGCGTTCAAACACTTTCATAATCGTTTGAAACAATGCATCCCCCTCCTATTCATCACTCGATTCATAAGCATCAATTATTTTTGCTACAATTGGATGCCTTACCACATCTCCTTTTTCAAGCATATGGAATCGAATGGCTGGAATCGATGATAATCTTGCTTTCGCTTCTTTTAAGCCTGAACGTACGCCCTTCGGCAAATCAATTTGAGTTAAATCTCCTGTAACAATCATTTTTGAGCCGAACCCTAATCGTGTTAAAAACATCTTCATTTGTGCATTGGTTGTATTTTGAGCCTCGTCTAAAATCACAAAAGCATCATCCAATGTACGCCCACGCATGTAGGCTAAGGGAGCAATTTCAATGACGCCACGGTCAATCATTCGTTCCGTTTGATCTGCACCTAACATATCATGTAATGCGTCATATAAAGGGCGTAAATAAGGATCCACTTTCTCTTTCAGGTCTCCTGGTAAAAAACCTAAACTCTCACCCGCTTCAACGGCTGGACGGGTTAAAATAATTCTTTTAACATGCCCATTTTTCAAGGCTTGAACGGCTAGCACAACCGCTAAAAAAGTCTTCCCTGTTCCTGCAGGACCAATACAAAAAGTTAAGTCATGATGTTTGATTGATTTGACGTATTGTCTTTGACCAATCGTTTTTGCACGGATGACTTTCCCTTTCGCAGTACGAGCAATTTCTTCGTCATATAATTCCGCAAAATAAGAAATTGTTCCTTGTTTCAACATTTCAATTGCACTCATCACATCTCGCGTATCAATGAGGATACCTTTTTTGATGACGCGCAGCAATTGGTCCACTAAATCAGTTGATGCTGTTAAAGCTTCTTCTGTCTCAGCTTCGATAATGAGTTGTTCTCCTCTATTAAATAACGCCACTGCTAAATGTTCTTCAATCAATTGAATATTACGATCTTGCATTCCTAAAAGTTGAATCGCGTGTTCTGGTTGTTCAATTGTCCAGATTTTTTTAAATTCAGTCAAAAAGCATAACTCCTTTTATGTAGACTTGATACTCCTATTTTACATGATTTGGCGAATGAATGCGATTGTCAAATAGAATCCTTTCTTGAGCGAGGTCTCATTTTTGTAAATCTCTTTTACTAAAGGGAATTCTACTTTAAACAGTCTGCCGGATACGCCATGTTTAGCTAGGGGAAAAATATGCTTTCCTTAGGGTGTTTCTTGTCAACTAGCAGCATCAATTTTGAAGACTGTGACTAAAGCCATTCGACCTTGCAAAACTTCCCCGTCATCTGTCACTTTTATATAAAAAAACCTGGGGATGACAAAGTAACAAGGTTTGCTTGTCCTTTAATCCACCAGGTTCTTTACTTATACTTTTTTCCGCATACTTTTCGGCGGACTCATAATTTCTGCAAATATTACTCCTTTAATTAAATCAGTGTCCGTCTTAGGAAGTAAATCTTCTTGTTTGAGATCTTTAATTTCCTTTGTCCAGACATCATCGTAAACCGCTAAGCCTTTTTCTTCTCGACCTCTTCGTGTCTGTCTCGCTTCTTGTACAACTCGTTGTGCGTTACGACGTTCCTCATTTTCCAGTTGCACACGACGTTCATAGGCTTTTTGAAGATCAGTTTTATGCTCTTCAACAGGCGCCTTTACTTCTTCAGGCATTTGTTGCTGTTTAAGCTGCTCAAAGAGTTGGCGAGAAATATCTTGCAAAGATTCTCCTGGACGAGCGACTTCACGATTTCGACGTTCAGAGGGTTCTGAAGGTGTGTTGGACGCTTTTGTTGTTTTCTGCTTTTGAGGCATGAAAGGTTTTGCTTCCTCTTCTTTGTCCCCTGATTTGTCTTTAAAGAAGTAGCTGAGTGCCGAAATGATTAAGAAAATAATTATCGGTTCCATCAATCATTCAGCTCCTTCGCATACAAAGTGGTTTAGTCTTCCTCTGTATGTTCGAGGCCGACTTTACTAATTGAGTCACGCATTCCAGTATCAGCTTGAATATTTTTATAATTCATGTAATCCATAATGCCAATATTACCTGACTTCAATGCTTCTGCCATAGCTAATGGAACTTCAGCTTCAGATTCCACAACTTTTGCACGCATTTCTTGGACTTTCGCTTTCATTTCTTGTTCACCAGCAACAGCCATCGCACGACGTTCTTCAGCTTTAGCTTGTGCGATATTTTTATCCGCTACTGCTTGTTCAGTTTGTAATTCAGCACCGATGTTTTTACCGATATCAACGTCAGCGATATCAATCGATAGAATTTCAAAGGCAGTTCCTGAGTCTAACCCTTTAGATAAGACTGTTTGAGAAATCATGTCTGGATTTTCTAACACTTTCGCATGGTCTACTGATGAACCAATTGTAGAAACAATTCCTTCACCAACACGAGCAACGACTGTGTCTTCTCCAGCACCACCGACAAGTCGGTCAATGTTTGCACGCACTGTAATACGTGCTTTTGCTTTTACTTCAATCCCGTTCATCGCCACACCCGCAATAAATGGTGTTTCAATTACTTTAGGGTTAACAGACATTTGTACAGCTTCTAATACGTCACGACCTGCTAAATCAATTGCAGCAGCACGTTCGAATGTTAAAGCAATATTTGCACGGTGTGCGGCAATTAATGCGTTAACAACACGGTCTACGTTACCACCTGCTAAGTAGTGACTCTCTAATTGGTTAATTTGCACATCTAATCCCGCTTTATGTGCTTTAATCAGTGGGTTCACCACTCGACTTGGGATAACACGACGTAAGCGCATCCCGATTAATGTGAAAATACTTACCTTTACACCAGCTGCTAATGCACTAATCCATAGTGTAACAGGTACAAATGTAAAGAAAATAGCTAAGGCAATGATTACTAGAAATGTAATGATTGCTACAGAAACTAAACTTGCTGTACTTGCAGTTTGTAAAAATCCAGCCAATTCCATTTGATTTCCTCCTCTTATTTCAACTTCATTTATCACTCGAAAGCTATACTTTCGTAACGACTATTTTTGATCCTTCAACTTCAATGACTTTAACAGATTCGTTCGCATTAATAAAGCCACCATCTGAAACAATGTCAATTCGTTCATCGTTTAAACGCATGACGCCTGCAGGTCTAAGTGGAGTTAAAGTCACACCAATCTGCCCTAGTAATTCTGTACGATTTTCATTTGAAACATAGCCTTGATCAGTACTTGTCGAATCCATTAAAACCATTTTGTTCAACAAATGCAACCTTTTTCCGAAAAATTTCATCGTAACAACGACTCCAATCGTAGCGATAGTAACTGCAATCAATACAGATATTGTCATATGCATTGGGTCAGCACCCGCCATAATAATACTTGTGCCTACTAATACAGCCCCAATAATCCCTAAAATTCCGCCCGATACAAAAAGTTCTGCAATCAATAACCCTACCCCTAGTATAAAGATTAACAAGGTTTCATATCCAGCTAATCCTGCGACCAAGTGGCCAAAGAAAAACAAACCGAGTGAAGTAAGTGCCATCGTTCCAGCAACTCCAAATCCAGGAGAATAAAGTTCTACAACAAGACCTAGCCCTGCAATCGACAATAAAATAGGAATAACGATAGGGTGAGTAATGATTCGAGCGACTTTTTCAGAAAATGTCATTTCAACTTTGACTTGCTGCGCATCACTCAACTTTAACTGAGCTAATAAGTCATCATAAGTGGCAACAGTCCCCTCACTATACCCTACTTTTTCTGCTTCTGCTGCAGTTAATGTTAATAGTTTACCTTTTCCTGCACGATATTCTGGTAAATCAACAGAGGGGTCAGCCATAGCTTGAGCGAATTTTGGATTTCTATTTTGAGATTCAGCTGCAGTAATCATTAAAGAGTTCCAATAGCTCTGTACTTTTTCATCCGCTGCTGTGCCATCACTAACAATCGCTTGAGAGGCACCCATACGAGCAGTTGGGGTCATGTAAATTTCATCTGCCATTAATGCAATAAACGAACCAGCAGAAATAGCATTATCTTCAACATAGACGATTATTTTTTGCTTGGTTTTTGTAAATAATTGACCAATTTCATCTGCCGCATCAATTGCACCACCAGGCGTGTTCATTCTGATTACGATGATTTCTGCCTGCGCATCTTCTGCTTCTTTAAACGCGCGCTTCAAGTAAGCAAATAAACCCTTTTCAACCGTATCATTGAGTTCGACTTCGTAAACTGTTGATTGTGGGTTTGCCGCAGCAACAGGTTGCAGAACAGCAATCATCGGGACTAATAATAAACAGACAAGAACAATACTTGCTATTTTTCTTCTCATTCTCTTTCACCTCACTTCTCTAAGCTCTCGTTAACTTCTATTATACTGTTATACGGTTGGTTTGTCGTAAAGTTTCATTTATTTTTTATTTCTTTCCAATGGTAAAAAAATAGACCAGAAAATCGAATTCGACTTTCTGGTCTTTGTTTTCACATTTAGATGTCAGTATTATGAGTAGCGTCTTATTAGAAACGGCGCTTACGAGCAGCTTCAGATTTTTTCTTACGCTTTACGCTCGGTTTTTCGTAATATTCACGCTTTCTAACTTCTTGAATCGTACCACTTTTAGAAACAGTACGTCTGAAGCGGCGAAGAGCATCTTCAAGTGACTCGTTTTTACGAACAGTTGTTTTTGTCATATCTCTTGTCCCTCCCTCCGAACACACTTCGAAACATGACTTAGCATGTACTCAGAAATTATAACGTAAAGAATGCAATCGGTCAATCCCTTTTTAAAAAACAATCTTAATAAGAATCTTTTGATTGTTCGCCTTTTGCAATTTGGACACCGGAACTTGCTCCAATACGTGTTGCACCAGCTTCTACCATCGCTTCAACATCCTCTTTCGAACGCACACCACCTGAAGCTTTCACACCCATTTCAGGTCCTACGGTTTGACGCATGAGTTGAATATCTTCAACCGTTGCTCCCCCTGTAGAGAATCCAGTTGAAGTCTTTACAAAGTCTGCTCCTGCTTTTTTAGATAGTTCACAAGCCACTACCACTTCATCTTTGGTGAGGAGACAAGTTTCAAGAATGACTTTAACTAAATGCCCATCTGCAGCTTGTACAACAGCCTCAATATGTTCTTGAACGGTTTGATGATCTCCTGCTTTTAATGCGCCGATAGGAATAACCATATCAATTTCAGTCGCACCGTTTTGAATCGCATCAATCGTTTCAAATGCTTTTGTTTCTTTTGTCGATGCTCCTAATGGAAAACCAATAACAGTACATACTACCGACTGTGCACCTTTTAAAGCCTCTGCAGCTGTCTTTACCCACATCGGATTGACACAAACAGATGCGAAATCGTACTGCTTCGCTTCTTCACATAATGTTATAATTTGCTCTTTTGTTGCTTCAGGTTTTAATAAGGTATGATCAATTAATGACGTGACTTTCATTCTATTTCCTCCTCGAGTTGTACGTACCTCTAGTATACCAATCACTTGCGAATTTAGAAATAAACAAGTGCTTAGTTCACCAATTGTCCATCCATTACTTTTACAAACTTCCCTTTACAATAAGGATAACCACTCTCTTCAAGTTTCACACGGACTAACTTCCCTACCATACTCTCATCTGCTTCAAAAACCACTTTTAAATAGTTATCAGAGTAGCCTTCGTATAATCCACTTTCTGGATCTTCTTTATAACGTTCTTCAGGAATAACGTCGAGCACTTCTCCTTCAAATTGTTTAGCATAGTCTAAAGCTAGTCGATTATTTAATTCGATTAAGCGATGAACACGTTCGTTTTTAATTTCCTCATCAATTTGATCAGTCATTCGTGCAGCTGGTGTTCCTGTACGCATAGAGTAAGGAAATACATGTAGTTCAGCAAATTGATGGTCTTCAATAAAGCGATACGTTTCCATAAATTCTTCTTCCGTTTCGCCTGGAAAGCCAACGATGACATCGGATGTAATCGCTAAATGAGGAAGGACCTCTCTTAAACGATTGAGACGATCTGCGAAAAACTCCATCGTATATTTTCTACGCATGCGTTTTAAAACCGTATTTGACCCTGATTGGATAGGCACATGCAAGTGACGAACAACAATTTTAGATGCTCGTAATACTTCAATGACCTCATCTGTAATTTGGCTTGCTTCAATCGAACTAATTCGAATCCGTTTTAATCCTTGCACCTGTGCTTCTAAATCACGTAGAAGTTGTGCTAAATTATAATCCTTAAAATCGGAACCGTATCCACCTGTATGAATTCCCGTAAGAACGATTTCTTGATAGCCTGCATCAACTAATTGCTGAGCTTGACGAATCACTTCTTCAGGATTACGTGAACGCATTAAACCGCGTGCCCAAGGAATAATACAAAATGTACAGAAATTATTACAACCTTCTTGAATTTTTAAGGAGGCTCTCGTACGGTCAGTAAATGCCGGCACATCTAATTCTTCATAGACACGATTTTTCATAATATTGCCCACCGCATTAATTGGTTGACGTTGCTGTTTAAATTCTTCAATCAAACCGATTAATTTCACACGGTCCTGTGTTCCTACAACGATATCTACACCTGGAATTTCCATGATTTCAGCAGATGAAGTTTGTGCATAACAACCTGTTACACAAACGATGCCATCTGGATTTTTTCGGATTGCTCGGCGAATCGCTTGTCTTGATTTTTTGTCACCCGTATTCGTAACTGTACAGGTATTAATCACATAGACATCACTTGTCGAATCAAAATCGACTCTTTCATATCCTGCTTCTTTAAAAAGTTGCCAAATTGCTTCCGTTTCATAATGATTGACCTTACACCCGAGTGTAATCATACTCACGGTTTTCTGGAGCATTTTTGTATTGTTTTCTGCCATTTTATATACTTCCTTCCTTGCACTTCACATTTAAAAGAACATCATTTCTTATCAAATATAGTATCATAATTTAACCTGTTTTCAAAAAGAGAGTAGACTTTACCTAAGCTTTCAAATGATAATAGTGAATCACATCATTCGCAGTCATTGCCCCTTCAACAATCAAGTAACGACTATACACTTCTTTCCAAGCCTCTTGTTCTGTAAATTGATCTATACATTCAAATACATCGAGTATGTCCACTAATTTTACGGTAGTCAATGTTCCCTCCGCATTTTTGTAAGGAGATTCATTCATTTTCTTACTCAGAACAGAAAATAATTCAGCTTGATAACGTGAAGGAACTAAATAGATCCGTTCTTCAAAATTTTTTTCTAACCCATCTTCTGGATAAACAGTGGATTCAAATAAACACTTCACACTTAACAATGTCATCTCTCCTTTCACAGAAAAAGTCTATACTGTTCGAAAACAGTATAGACTTCTTCTATGCTTTTCTCAACCTTCTAAATGATAACTTAATGCACTTAAAAAGTAGAGGGGAGCTGTTTCCGTTCGAAGTATTCTAGGTCCTAGTGGGATGGTTTCAAAGCCCTCTTTCATGAGCATTTGAATTTCTTGCTCTGCCAGTCCACCCTCAGGACCAAAAATAATACAAACTGATTCTCCCGGTTGAATCGATGACATTTTCTTTTGAAGTGACACACGCTCCTGCTCTCTCGCTTCTTCTTCATAAGCGATGAAACGATGCGTGTACGATTTAAAATGATGAACCACTGCTTGTAAATTACTATGCATCTCAATCATCGGTACATGTAGACGATGACTTTGTTCCGCAGCCTCTTTAGCGATTTTTTGTAAACGCTCGACTCTCTTTTTTGATTTTTTCTCATCCCATTTGGTAATCGAACGAGCCATTGGTGTTGGATAAATTGAATGCACACCTAGTTCTGTCGACTTTTGTGTAATCCAATCCAGTTTATCCCCCTTAGGTAAACCGCAAATAATACTTACAGGAACAGGAAGTTCGACGTTTTGATTTAAAAGTTCTCCAATCGCTACAAGAACACCTTCTTCATTTAGCGTAAGAATGGTAGCTAAATAAGCTTGTTGTTGATAGACGACAATCAACTCGTCCGCTACTTGCATACGCATAACTTTTTGAATATGTCTTGCGTCCTCACCTGTAATAAGCGCTTGATTGTCCGAGCATTCAGTAATGAAATAACGTTGCATGATTACACAACCTTTTGGGCAGCAATCGCAATCCAATCTTCTTCACGAATGATTTCTAAAATTGAAAATCCTTTCGCTTTAAAGTCAGCCACGACATCTGCTTCATATTTTTCAATAATTCCACTCGTTAAAAAGAGACCGTTGGGTTTTAAACTTGCAAATGCATCGGCAGAAAACGACATAATGATTTCCGCTAAGATGTTTGAAACAATGACATCAGGTGTTTCTTTGACTGCATGCAACAAATCTCCTTCAAACACTTCGATTCGTTCAGACATCCCATTAAGCGCAACATTTGATTCAGCTGCCGCTACTGCCACATCGTCTAAATCAAGTGCTAACACTTTACGAGCCTCTAAGTGAGCCGCTCCAATTGCCAAGACACCTGATCCCGTTCCCACATCTACTACTAAATCGCCTGGTGTTACGTATTTCTCAAGTAGAAGTAATGATAGACGTGTTGTAGGATGAGTCCCTGTTCCAAAAGCCATGCCTGGGTCTAATTCTATGATTTTTTCATTTGGATGCTCCGGTGTATACTCTTCCCATGTAGGAACGATTGTAAAATTGTCAGAAATCGACACAGGGTGATAATACTTCTTCCACGTTTCTGACCAATCTTCTTCATCAATAAACACAACAGAAGTCGTATACTCTCCAATATCAATTCCTAATTCTTTAAAGGCAACAATTCGTGCATCTAACTGACATAATAAATCATCTAACATTTCATTAACAGGCGTATAGGCTTTAATATATACACCCCATGTTGGATATTCTGAAGCTTGTAAGTCATAAATTTCTCCAAACTTACCATCACGCTTTCTTGTTAATTCATTCGAATCTACAAGTGACGTTCCTTTAATATCAAAATCAAACAATAAATTTGTGACTGCATCTACCGCTTGATGTGTGGTGTGGATTGTTATTTCTGCCCATTTCATACTGCAGTCTCTCCTTATTCGCCTTTAAAAGTGCGCTTCAATTTATCGAAAAAAGAACTTGAATATTCATTTGGTGATTGATCATCAATAGATGCAAATTCACGTAGTAATTCTTTTTGTTTTTCTGTCATTTTAGTTGGTGTTACTACATCTACGATAACATAATGATTTCCGTAACCATGTCCATTCACATTCTTTACACCCTTACCGAGCATTCTAAATTTCTTACCAGACTGTGTACCTGCTGGGATTTTAAGTTCAACGAAACCATCTACTGTTGGCACTTTGATGACATCCCCCAGTGCAGCCTGTGGAAACGAAATTTTTAGGTTGAAGTAAATATCATCGCCATCACGAGCGAATTTATCATGGGCTTTCACATGGAAAACAATATATAAATCTCCTGGTGGGCCACCGTTAATACCTGCCTCACCTTGCCCTGGTACGCGGAGTCTTTGGTTATCATCAATACCTGCCGGGATTTTAATTTCGATTTTACGTTCTTTCGTCGTACGTCCTGATCCATGACATGTCGTACATTTCTCTGGAATAATTTTTCCTGAACCCCCACATGTTGAACAAGTACGTTTTGTCATCATTTGACCCAGTGGCGTATTTTGAGCGACAGTTTGTTCTCCTGAACCCCCACAAGTTGTACATGTTTTCACATCAGTACCTGGTTTTGCACCACTTCCATGACAAGTCGTACATTCTTCTTCACGAGGAATAGTAATTTCTGTTGTTTTACCGAATACAGCTTCTAAAAAGTCTAAAGTCATTGTATATTGTAAATCTGCCCCTTGACGTGGTGCGTTAGGGTCACGCTGTCTTCCCCCGCCGCCACCGCCAAAGAAGGTACTGAAGATATCTTCGAAGCCAAATCCGCCTCCAAAGCCGCCTGCATTACCTCCGCCAAAACCACCGAAGCCTTGAGGACCGTCATGACCATATTGATCGTATTGTGCACGTTTATCGTCATCACTTAACACTTCAAACGCTTCAGTAATTTCTTTAAATTGCTCTTCCGCCCCAGCTTCTTTATTTAAATCTGGGTGATACTTTTTTGATAATGAGCGATATGCTTTACGAATTTCTTGTTTCGTAGCGTCTTTAGATACGCCAAGAACGTCGTAGTAATCTCTCTTACTCATGTTGTCACTCTCCTTGTTTATTCATCACTGACCAGCCTAAGCGATATTATTTCGTCATTCTTCACTTTCAATAAACAATCATAAGAAAAAGTCAAAGCCGGAATCTCGGACTTTGACTTTTCCGTCAATGTTACACCGTTTTGACACGTTCGTCAAACCGTTTATTATTTATTTTCGTCGTCTTTTACTTCTTCAAACTCAGCATCGACTACATCATCTTCAGAAGGGTTTTGACCTTCTGCAGTTGCTTGACCTTCTTGAGCTTGTTGCGCTTTTTCATACATACGAACTGTAATCGTTTGTAGTAATTGCTCTAACTCTTCTTTTTTCGCTTTGATTTCGTCTAGCTCATTATCAGCAATTGCTTTTTCTAAAGCTGCTTTTAAATCAGTAATTTGTGTTTTTTCTTCTTCAGTTACATTGTCGCCTAATTCTTCAACTGTTTTATCTACTTGGAAAACTAATTGGTCTGCAGAGTTACGTAATTCAGCTTCTTCTTTTCGCTTAGAATCTGCTTCCGCATTTGCTTCTGCATCTTTTACCATTTTTTCAATTTCATCATCTGATAAACCAGAGCTTGATTCAATTGTAATGTTTTGTTCTTTTTGAGTACCTAAGTCTTTCGCTTTTACTGTAACAATACCGTTTTTATCGATATCGAATGTTACTTCAATTTGTGGTACACCACGTGGTGCTGGTGGGATATCCGTTAATTGGAAACGACCCAATGTTTTGTTATCTGCTGCCATCGGACGCTCACCTTGTAGTACATGAATATCAACTGCCGGTTGGTTATCCGCTGCAGTAGAGAACACTTCTGATTTAGAAGTTGGAATCGTTGTATTACGATCGATTAACTTCGTAAATACGCCGCCCATTGTTTCAATTCCTAGTGATAATGGAGTAACATCTAATAAAACAACGTCTTTTGTATCTCCTGCTAAGATTGAACCTTGTACAGCAGCACCCATCGCTACTACTTCGTCAGGGTTTACACCACGGAATGGTTCTTTTCCAGTTTCTTTTTTAATCGCTTCTTGCACTGCTGGAATACGAGTTGAACCCCCTACTAAAATAACGCGATCAATTTCTGAAGGTTGTAAGCCTGCATCCTTCATAGCTTGACGTGTAGGTACCATTGAACGCTCTACTAAATGAGCTGTTAATTCATCAAATTTAGCACGACTTAATGACATTTCTAAGTGAACTGGTCCTGCAGCTCCTGCTGTGATAAATGGTAATGAAATTTGTGTAGAAGTGACACCTGATAAGTCTTTTTTAGCTTTTTCAGCTGCATCTTTCAAACGTTGCATCGCCATTTTATCTTGTGATAAATCAATCGCATTTTCTTTTTTGAATTCTTGTACTAAATAGTCAATGATGACATCATCAAAGTCATCTCCACCTAATTTATTATCTCCTGCAGTCGCTTGAACTTGGAACACACCATCGCCTAATTCAAGGATAGATACGTCAAATGTACCTCCACCTAAGTCATAAACTAGAATTGTTTGATCTTCATCTGTTTTATCTAAACCATAAGCTAAAGCTGCAGCTGTTGGTTCGTTAATAATACGTTCAACTTCAAGTCCAGCAATCGTTCCTGCATCTTTTGTTGCTTGACGCTGTGAATCGTTAAAGTAAGCCGGTACTGTGATGACTGCTTTCGTCACTTTTTCACCTAAGTAATCTTCAGCATAACCTTTTAAATATTGGAGAATCATTGCTGAAATTTCTTGTGGAGTATACTCTTTACCTTCAGCTGTTTCTTTATAATCTGAACCCATATGACGTTTAACAGACATAATTGTATTAGGGTTTGTAATTGCTTGACGTTTAGCTACTTCTCCTACTTGACGCTCTCCATCTTTAAATGAAACAACAGATGGTGAAGTACGGTTACCTTCTGGGTTTGGAATGACGACTGGTTCTCCACCTTCGAATACAGATACTACTGAGTTTGTTGTTCCTAAATCAATACCAATAATTTTTGACATATACTTGTCCTCCTCAAATTTTTTCATCTATTCAAAATAGCATTATTCACTTACTTTAACCATTGAAGGGCGAATGACACGATCGTTTAATACATAGCCTTTTTGAAACTCTTCTAAAACGATATTTGATTCTACGCCTTCTTCTGGGGCTGTCATAACTGCTTGATGGAAGTTTGGATCAAAAGGTTGACCAGTAGCTTCAATCACTTGAAGACCTTCTCCTTCTAATGCTGTCAATAAATCACGTTCAATCATTTGAACGCCTTCTTTTAACGACACCGCATCTTCAGAACTAACTTCTACTTGGAGAGCACGGGATAAATTATCAAGAACAGGCAATACATTCGAAATCAGAGACTGTGCTCTAAATTTCTTTTGTTCTTCTTGCATCTTCAATTGACGTCTCTTATAGTTATCGAAATCCGCCAACATACGAACGTATTTATTCTGTTCTTCTTCTAATTGAGCTTTTAGTTCAGCGACTTCGTCTACCTCAACTACCTCTTCTTCATTGCCCGCTTCTTCAGTAGCTTCTTCGACTTGATTAGAAGTTTCTATTTCATTTTCTTCTTGGTCAGTCGTATCAAGGACTACTTCTTCTTCCATTTCTTTTTCAGACATGGCATTTCCTCCTTACACCTAACAGTTATTTTTTTAATTGTGAAGATAATAATTTACTCATCGTATCAAGAACGGTAATGACACGACCGTAATCCATTCTTTTCGGTCCTATGATTGCAATTTTACCTGTAGAGTTGCCTCCAGCATCATAATCTGCACTAATGATACTACAATCTTCCATTGCATCATGGTTATTTTCAGACCCAATCGAAATCTGAATTCCTGTGGTAGCGCCTTGGAAGAAAATGTTCGAAGGTGTGTCTTTGTCCATCAGGTTAAACAACACTTCAATCTTGTGCAAATCGTGAAACTCAGGTTGCTTCATCATGTTTAACTTCCCGCCAAAAAATAATTTTTCCTCGGCTTGAATGACCATTGCTTCATTTAATCGTAGATATAATTCATCTGCACTTTGTACATGTTCTTTCAATAAAGCATAGACTTCAGTTGCTAATTTAAACTGCAATTGATTAATCGGCGTTCCAATTAATCTGTCATTTAATATATTTACCATCTTTTCCAATTCGTAAACCGAAAAGTTAGGCGGTAAGTGGATTAACTTATTCTCCACTCGGCCACTTTCTGTAACGATAATCGCTACAGCTTCTCGTTCAGTCAATGGAACGACAGCAAAACGCTTAATTGTATGACTCGAAGTATCTGGACCTAATAAAATTGAAGTATAAGTGGTTAAGTCCGATAAAATCGTTGCAGTCTTTCGAATCAATTCTTCTGATTCTGTTACCTTTTGCTCAAACAGTGAACGTACAGTATGCCGATCACTCTGCTTAAGTTGAACAGGTTGCATTAAATGATCCACATAATAACGATAGCCTTTTTCCGAAGGGATTCTGCCAGAGGAACTATGCGTTTTTTCTAAAAAGCCTAATTCCTCGAGGTCGGCCATTTCATTTCGAATGGTTGCTGGACTAAATGGTGCTTCCGGCTTTTTCGAAAGTTGTCTTGAGCCAACTGGTTGTGCTGATTCAATAAAATCATTCACCGTGAGTTGCAAAATTAACAGTTGTCGATTTGTCAACATAGCTCTTCACCTCTGTTAGCACTCTCTTCTTTCGAGTGCTAATACTAACTCTAATTTATCAAATTCATATTTAACTGTCAACGAATAGGCTCACTTAAAACAAAAACTTTTCAAAGACATCATTTCCACGAAATAGGCCTGCTTTTGTCAATCGATAATAATCATCTACTCGCGTGATTAAACCTGACTCTATCAGTTCATTCAACTGCTCACCATATACCTCTTCAAGCGTTCGATTGAATTTGTCTTGAAACGATTGGCGAGCTACTCCTTCATTTTTGCGAAGACCAAGAAACATCTGTTCTTCCATCGCTTCCTGTTCAGTCACATGATGTTCCGACACAATAGCATGTCCTTGCTCTTGCACCGCTTTTAAATAATGTTTTAATGGCCCTGCATTGGAGTAACGGACACCATTTTTATAGCCATGCGCACCAGCACCTACTCCTAAGTATTCTTCGTTTTGCCAATATAAAAGATTGTGAAGAGATTCATAGCCCGGCTTCGCAAAATTACTCACTTCATATTGTATACGTCCGTGACGCTCCATTTGTTTCATGGATTCAATAAACATTTCACCCTCAATTGAAGCGTCTGGTAATTTAAGTTGCTGATTGTTCTTCATATTATAGAATACCGTTTTCGGTTCAATAATGAGTGAATAAGCGGAATAATGAGGAAGGTCTAGAGAGAAAGCAATGTCTAATGTACGTTGCCAATCTTCCATCGTCTGTTCAGGTAAGCTATAAATTAAATCAATGCTTATATTTTGAAAACCTACTTGTTTGGCATCTT
>JASLCF010000063.1 GCA_030146155.1 Savagea sp. | reverse complement strand
GAATTGATAAGAAATTTCTAATTCATCCTTGTGATGATGAGGTGAGATAGAAACTAAGCCAAGGAATGAATCAGAAGATTTTATGTGAACTGTCCAATAGTAAGATGCAGAATCCTCATTTAATATTTCTTTCCATATCTTCTCCATTCCCTCTAATGAACGGGGACCACCTAAATATAGTCGAGTTGTTTTATTCGTAAATAAACGATAGATATCTTTTTTTGAATCCTTGCTTAGTGCAATCAAACTACAACGTTTAGTTTGAATCATAGAACGAGCCTCCTCTAGTAAGTGTAGAAAAACAAAGAGCAAATGAGTGTATATAGAAAGATTAAAGTACTTATCGCAAACAGTGACGGTAAAAAATGAAATCTACTTTCAAAAGAAAGAGAGGAATTCTTTTGATCAAGATAAGGATTTCGAGGAAAAAACAACTTTTTAAAAGCATATTGAAAACCCTTAAAGAAATTAGTTTGAATCAATAGTAAAATAAAGGAAACTAAAAGGAGAAATAAACTAATGTAAAATAAAGAATTTAGGAGAATCAATTGAATAGAAGGTAGGCTGTATTGAATCAATGATAATAGGATAAAAAGTAAGAAAGTAATAAGAGTATATTTTTTCTTCATGATTGAGTCTCCTTTTAAATCTATATTAAAATAATTATCAGACAATTCCGAAAGTTATTGCAATTGGAAATGTTAGCGCTTATAATTATATAATATTCTAGCTTTATAACAAGGGGGAAATGCAATGAAGAAGAGTTGGTTACTGAGTATTTCATTATTAATATTAGTTTTTGTATTAGCAGGTTGTAACTTCAGCTCATCAGGCGATGGGGGAGGAAAAGAAAATTCTAAAGGGGAAGGAAATGCCGAAGGGGATAAAAAGGTGTTGAGATTAACTTCAACAGCTGATATTCCTACACTAGACTCTAGTAAAGCACATGATGCTGTGGCTTTTGACGTATTGAACAATACAACAGAAGGATTGTATCGTCAAGATCAGTCCAATCAATCTGTACCAGCACTAGCAGAAAAACATGAAAAGAATGAAGATGAGACAGTTCATACTTTCACGTTAAGAGATTCAAAATGGAGTAATGGAGATCCAGTTACAGCACACGACTTTGAGTACTCATGGAAGCGTGTCATGAAAGATGCTGGGGCATACAACTATATGCTTGTTACAGCAGGTATCAAAAATGCTGAACCTATAATGAATGGTGAAATGGATGCAGAAGAGTTGGGGATTAAAGCATTGGATGAGAAGACTTTAGAAGTCACATTAGAAGGTCCGAGTCCACTTTTTGAAACGCTTTTATCTTTCGCGACATTCTTGCCACAAAACCAAGCTTTTGTTGAAGAAAAAGGGGATCAATACGCATTAAATGCAGACAACATTTTATCTAATGGACCATTTAAATTAGTGAACTGGACTCAAGAACAGGGCTGGAAAATGGTTAAAAATGAAGATTATTGGGATGCAGATGCTGTTAAGTTAGATGAAGTAAATGTAGTTGTTATTAAAGAACCATCAGCAGCTGCAAACCTTTATGAAACAGGAAAAGTCGACCGTGTTTCATTAACGACATCTTTAGTTGATCAGTATGTAGATAATCCAGATTTTAAAAATGAGAAAATGAGTGGAATTGTCTTTTTACGATTCAATCATAATCATGAGGTTTTAAAAAATCCAGAGATTCGTCGTGCAATTTCAATGGCAATCGATAAAGAAAGTTTAACGAATGTTATTTTGAAAGATGGATCTGCACCACTTTATGGTGTAGTAGCAGCAGGTTTTTATGAATCACCAGAAGGCAAGGATTACAGAGAATTAAATGGTGACTTTAATAAAGGTACTGTTGAAGAGGCGAAAGAGATTTGGGAGAAAGCACTAAAAGATGTAGGTAAAGATAGTCTTACGGTCTCAATTAATATTGCTGATTCAGAAGAAATGAAAAAAGTAGGAGAATATTTACAAGCACAATTGGAAGATAATTTACCAGGATTTAAATTAGAGCTAAAAGCAGTTCCTTTTGCACAGCGTCTAGAGATTGAAAAAGCGATTGAATATGACATTTCATTGTCTACTTGGGGACCTGACTACAGTGATCCAATGACTTATTTAGATATGTGGTTGAAAGGTAGTTCATCTAACCGTATGGACTACAATAATCCTAAATTAGATCAACTAGTAGAAGAAGCACGAAATGAAACTGATTTAAGTAAGCGCTATGAAATGTTATTGGGAATTGAGAAAATATTATTAGAAGAAGATGCGGCAGTTGCACCTCTATACCAAAGAGGATCCTCTATATTGCAAAATCCTAAAGTTAAAGATTTAATTAGACATCCATCAGGTGCAGATTTTTCTTATAAATGGGCAGATATTAACTAAGTATATGGTGTTCAATCTAACAGAAAAAGCGAATAGCCCGAATTGGTGCTAATCGCTTTTTCTTTGTCATTTAAAACTGAAAGAGGTGTACATATGGGGAAATATATTTTTAAACGCTTGTTATTAATGATCGTCACGTTGTTTATTATTGCAACACTCACTTTCTTTTTAATGAAATTGCTTCCAGGAACGCCATTTTCTAATCCTGAAAAATTATCTGATAAGCAAATTGAAATCTTAAACGAAAAATATGGGTTAGATCAACCTGATATAGTTCAATATGTAAGGTATTTAGGAAATTTAGTACAAGGTGATTTAGGAAATTCATTTCAGTTTGAAGGTAGAACTGTAAAGAGTATGATTTTAGACCGGATTGGCCCATCAGCGATGATAGGAATCCAAGCGATGATTTTTGGGACAATTATTGGTTTGATATTAGGTATTATTTCCGCATTGAGACATAATACAGTCATTGACTATGTGTCCGTCACAATTGCAGTGCTAGGGATGTCTATTCCTTCCTTTGTTTTTGCAGCTTTATTGCAATATGTTGTAGGTGTTAAATTACAATGGTTGCCAGTGGCATTATGGGAAAGTTATGCAAGTACGATCCTTCCATCTTTCGCACTTTCTGTAACAGTTATTGCAACGGTCGCTAGATTTATAAGAAGCGAAATGTTAGAAGTATTGGGACAAGAATACGTGGTGACCGCTAGAGCAAAGGGCTTGAATGAAAGAGTAATTGTCTTTAAACATGTGATAAGGAATGCCCTGATCCCTGTTGTAACGATGTTAGGCCCTTTAGCTGTATCTATTATGACTGGAACTTTAGTCATTGAGAAGATATTCGGAGTGCCTGGACTAGGTGAACAATTTACATTGTCAATATTGGTTTTAGATTACAGTGTAATTATGGGAATTACTCTATTCTATAGTATGTTATTTATTTTTATTGTATTCATTGTAGATTTAATTTACGGTGTGTTAGATCCGAGAATTAGCTATTCAGAAGGGAGTGATTCTTAATGAGGAAAGAAGAACTTCAAAACTCCTATCAAGATCCAAGAGAGATTCCTAATGATTTATTTGTAAAAGCTGTAATTACTCAGGATGATAGCGGAGTGGATCCAAATCCTTCTGTTTCTTTTTGGAAAGAAGCTTGGCAACGTTTATTTAAAAATAAAGGATCAGTCGCTTCTTTAATTATCTTATTTTTAATGGTTATTATGGCGTTAATAGGACCTTCGTTAAATGAACACACGTATAGAAGTCAAAATCTAGCACATTCTAATTTACCGCCTAAAATTGAGAGTTTGAGTTGGATGGGTTTTGATGGGAAAGATATTCGTGGAAAAGATGTCTACCAAGAAAGAGCAATTACTGAGAGCTATTGGTTTGGTACAGATGAATTTGGTAGGGATTTATGGACAAGAGTATGGAAAGGTGTACAAATCTCATTATTTATTGCTTTAGTAGCAGCAGTTTTAGATTTAATTATTGGAATTGTGTATGGCGGTGTCTCTGCTTTTTATGGCGGTAAAATTGATAGTGTCATGCAGAGAATTATTGAAGTGTTGATGGGAATTCCTAATTTAATTATTATTATTTTATTTATTCTTGTACTAGAGCCTGGTATTACCTCGATCATACTTGCCATGGTAATTACAGGATGGGTGGGAATGGCAAGGGTTGTGAGAGGACAAGTACTCCAATTAAAGGGGCAAGAGTTTGTTTTAGCAGCAAGAACCTTAGGGTCATCAAACTTAAGAATTATTGGTAAGCATCTACTGCCTAATTCGATGGGGCCAATTATTGTCACAGTGATGTTTACAATCCCTACAGCAATCTTTTTCGAAGCTTTCTTAAGCTTCATTGGACTAGGTTTACAACCACCTCAAGCTTCACTAGGTGTATTGATTGAAGATGGTTATAAATCGATGAGGAATTTTCCTTATAAACTTTTATATCCTGCAGTATTAATCAGTTTAATTATGATTTCATTTAACTTATTGGCAGATGGTCTACGAGATGCTCTAGATCCTAAAATGAGAAAGTAAAGAAGGAGGGCCATCCATGAAAGAAGAAATATTAGTAGTAAATGATTTAAATGTATCTTTTCATATGAAATCGACTATAGTTCAAGCTGTACGTGGCGTAACCTTTAACTTAAAAAAAGGAGAAACTTTAGCGATTGTAGGTGAATCTGGGTCAGGGAAATCTGTTACATCGAAGACAATCATGCGACTATTACCTTCTCACAATACAAATATTTCTAAAGGTGAAGTGTTGTATAAAGGAAACGACATCTTGAAAATGTCGAAGAAAGACATTCAAAAAATTAGAGGGTCAGAGATTGCTATGGTTTTTCAAGACCCAATGAGCACATTAAATCCAACCATGAAAATCGGAAAACAAATTATGGAAGGTGTTATTAAACATAAAAAAATGACGAAACAAGAAGCAAGGGCACGGGCACTAGAAATGCTTCAACTCGTTGGAATTCCAAATGCGGAATCTAGGCTAGATGCTTACCCGCATCAGTTCTCTGGGGGAATGAGACAGAGAGTAGTTATTGCAATGGCACTTGCTTGTAATCCGCAAGTATTAATTGCGGATGAACCTACGACTGCTTTAGATGTGACTATTCAAGCCCAAATTTTGCAGTTAATGAAAGACTTACAAGAAAAGCTAGATACAGCGATTATTTTAATCACACATGATTTAGGTGTAGTTGCTAATATGGCAGACCGTGTAGCGGTGATGTATGCGGGAGAGATTGTAGAACAAGGCACTTTAGATGAAATATTTTATGAGACTCAACATCCTTATACGCAAGGATTGTTGAATGCGATGCCAAATTTAAATGCAGATCGTTCAGAGCCTCTCATTCCAATTAAAGGATCACCGCCAGATTTGGCACAATTAAATAGCGGATGTCCTTTTTATGTAAGATGTCCTTATGCAATGTCAGTTTGCGAAAAATACAATCCTCAGGCTATCAAATTGAATGAGTCACATTCGGTGGCTTGTTGGCTACAAGATGAAAGAGCGCCTCAGTCACTCATTGATGCTAAGAAAGAAGGGGATCGTCTATGAGTCATTCAGAAGAATTTATCACAATAACCGACTTAAAAAAGCATTTTAAGTTAGGCAAAAACACATATCTTAAAGCGATTGATGGGATTAACTTTTCAATAAAAAAAGGGGAGACATTAGGACTGGTTGGAGAGTCAGGTTGTGGAAAGTCAACTGTTGGACGTACAATTACACAAATTTATGATCCGACAGATGGAAAGATTGTAGTTAGTGGTCAGGACTTGCATCAAATTAAAGGGAAAAAGAAACAAAAAGAATACAGAAGAAAAGTGCAAATGATTTTTCAAGATCCTTATTCTTCATTGAATCCTCGTATGACTGTCATGGAAATTATTTCGGAAGGTCTCTTAATTCATGATGAAAAAATAATAAAGGTTCAGCGAGAGAAAAAAGTTCATGAGCTTTTGGAGTTAGTCGGCCTACACCCTAAACATGCCCATCGTTATCCGCATGAATTTAGTGGAGGACAGAGACAGAGGATTGGTATTGCAAGAGCACTAGCTGTTGAACCTGAGTTTATTGTTGCGGATGAACCAATTGCTGCGCTAGATGTATCTATCCAAGCACAAATTGTTAATCTATTAAAAAAATTACAAGAAGAAAAAGAATTAACTTATTTATTCATTGCCCATGATTTATCCATGGTAAAATATATCAGTGATCGAATTGCGGTGATGTATTTAGGGAAAATAGTGGAACTAACTACAAGTGAAGAGTTGTATGAAAACCCATTACATCCTTATACGGAAGCTTTATTATCAGCAATTCCTTTGCCAGATCCAAGGCTCGAAAGGAATCGTAAACAAATTGTTTTAACGGGAGATGTTCCAAGTCCTGTGGACATCCCTTCAGGTTGTCGATTTAGAACGAGATGTCCGAAAGCGATGGGTATTTGTTCAGAAATTGAACCAGAATTCGTCGAAGTGAAAGAGGGGCACTATGCTGCCTGTCATTTAAATCATATAAAAGGAGAGTAATCATGCATATCATCGATACACATTGTGATGTACTACTAAAATTATACGAATCAAAAGGGAAAATCAAA
>JASLCF010000024.1 GCA_030146155.1 Savagea sp. | reverse complement strand
AGCCGGGATCGAACCGACGACCTCATCCTTACCATGGATGCACTCTACCTACTGAGCTATGGAAGCATGAGCATAAAAATGGCTCCGCAGGTAGGACTCGAACCTACGACCGATCGGTTAACAGCCGATTGCTCTACCACTGAGCTACTGCGGATTAATATTCATTAAAATTACGAGAACAACATTTATTATAGCATATTTTATCATTAACGCAATGATGTTTTTAATTTTCCTTTCTTTTCAATATTCTAGGTAAAAAGCATAAACAAGTTCTTATTTACTTGTTTATGCTTGATTTGATATTATTTATTTCTTTTTGCTTTCTTCTTTTCTGCTTTAGTTTCTTTACGAGCCGCTCGACGTGCTTCAAGGTTTTTAGTATCTTCCTCTGACTGACGGTTATATTTTGGCAATGCTAATAGTTGGAAACTATTTACTGCGACTAGAGGAAATAATAAGATTGTCGACCATTCTTCTATATTCCCTGTCTTTACCATCAAAGCAGGTAACCATTCCAATGTCGTTACTACAATCATAAAAAATAACGCTGGTATAAGTGTATGTGGTTTCGTCCACTTCACTTTCAAGATAGCCGTCACTACAGCTGCACCTAACAAAACAATCATCCAAAACACATATAATCCTGTAAAAGCAGCGTCGCCTTTCATAAATCGGAAATAAATTAAATCAAAAATAACAAAAGCGATAATAACAACTTGTACCCAGTTCCACAATGTTAATGTGCGGAACATATTAATTCCGAATTGATGAATCGTTAAATAAGCAAAGAAACCCATCTGTGCCACAACACTCATCGTAAATCCTAAAAAAATCATCCATAAAAATGCTGCAATAAATTCAATATACTCTCCGTTTGAAAGTAAATTTGAGTAAAAATCAAAACGTACAATGAGTCCAGCTACTCCTGTGATGACTCCACCAATTAACATAGCTCTCAAGAAAAATTTAATCCAATTTCGTATTGTCACGATTTCTTCCTCCGATATATTCATTAAGATACTACTAGTCTAACAACAGAAACCTTGAAAATCTATTTGTAATGACTTAGTTCTCATTTTTAATGCTCTCAATTATGGCTATTTCTTTACAGTTCTGTAGATTGTAAAAAAGAAGGGGGGCCACCCCTCCTTCTTTGAATTGATTATTTACCTGTTCGTTCGATGACTTTTTGTGCAATTTCTTTATAAATTTGACCAATCGGATGATCCTCTTGATAGACAGAGGGTGCAAATTCTTCATCTGTCCAATCAGGCTGTCCTAATGGAATTTGTCCTAATAAATCCGTACGTAGTTCTTCTGACAAACGGACACCGCCGCCGCGACCAAACACGTATTCTTTCTCTTTCGTAGTTTTCGATTCAAACCAAGCCATATTTTCTACAACACCTAAAATTTCATGATCCGTTTGAAGTGCCATTGCACCCGCACGAGCAGCTACAAATGCTGCTGTTGGATGTGGTGTCGTAACAACAATCTCTTTAGATGCTGGTAACATTTGGTGTACATCTAAGGCAATGTCTCCTGTTCCTGGCGGTAAATCTAGTAGGAGATAATCTAATTCTCCCCATTCTACATCACGGAAGAATTGATCAAGAACTTTCCCTAACATTGGACCACGCCATACAACAGGCGCATTGTCTTCTACAAAAAAGCCCATCGAAATGACTTTAACGCCAAAACGTTCAACAGGTTGAATGGACCCTTCCTCTACCTTAGGTAACTCTGTAATTCCCATCATGTCAGGCACACTAAATCCATAAATATCAGCGTCAATTAACCCTACTTTTTTACCTAAACGTGATAAAGCAACTGCTAAGTTTACTGACACAGTCGACTTCCCTACGCCACCTTTACCTGATGCGATAGAAATGAAATCAATCGTACTTAATGGCGATAAAATATCTTGTGCTTCAGCAGCAGTAGCCGTTCCGCGGAATTGTTCTAGTTTTTCTTTTGGCAATTCTTCAAAACGAATACCTACAGTGTTTGCACCCGCTTCTTTTAACACTTCTACTACTTTCATTTGAAATGCCATTTGTTCTGGTGTATTAATCACTGCTAAAGCTACTTTAACACTGACATGTTGCTTCTCTTCTTTGATAGAAACTTCAACTAATCCCTCAGTTTCCTTTAGCGTTTTATGTAAAAACGGATCTTCTAGAGCTCCTATAATCTCTCTAACTTGTTGTTCATTTATCACGACTTGAAACACTCCTTTATGATCGATATGTCTTATCAATCAGTATAACATAGGTCATGATTTCTAGTCTTGAATACGCTTCATACGCTTCCATTCACTGAACAGGCGCGGTAGTAAAATGTGTCAGTTTTTGCTCGACAGGTGTTCGCTCCTTTGCAGCTGGTATTTTATTTGGATAACCAATCATTAATGTAGCAACAATCTTTTCTCCAGGTTGCACACCTAACGCTTCTCTAAAAGTCGGGTGATAAATATAATCATTTGTACGCCATACCATACCTATCCCTCTTGCCCATGCTGCAAGTTGGAAATTCTGTATCATTGCACTCACTGCACCGTAGTCCTCATCCCACGTACGTTGACGAGGATCTTCAGGCATCACAACTACTAGATGTAAAGGAATTTCTCGATAATGATTCGCTTTTCGTTCAGCAATCTCACTCACTTCCCCCTGTTTGTTACGTTGTGAAGTCAGATAGGCTTGTACAAAATGCTCTTTGCCTTCTCCGGTGTACATCAAAAAACGCCAAGGTTCTGTGATTTTGTGATTCGGTGCCCACTTAGCAATATTTAATAGTTCAATGATTTCTTCCGGGTCCACTTCCTGTTCAGTGAAAGACTTAATTGTTCGCCTTGATTGAATAATTTCATCGATTGTCATACTTCAGCCACTCCCTTAAATGATAATGATTATCATTTTAAATGAAGAAATGGCTTGATGCAAACTTTTGCTTTTTTTATCTCTTAGGTACCTTGTCTTGATTTCATTTTTTTATTCAACTTTGCGATTTTAGATTCAGTTGTGTAAAATGAATAGTAGTTCATTTTATAATGAAAGGATTGAATACGATGCCCATTCAAATCATTTATTTAATTGCACTAATCCTTTTCATCGCACTCTTTTTTGTTTATTTTAAACGACCGATATATGAAGTCATGTTCTTAGGCTTTATTTTTTTAGTTGTTATTGCAAACGCTTACAACTATTTTGTTGAAGCTTTGCTTTACCCTGCTACAAGTAGTTTATTCTACGCAATCTTTGCATTTATGACTGTAGCCATTATTTTTGAACGCACAAAAGTCGTACACGATATTATAGATATCTTGTTAGCGATTGTTGGTAAAACGAGAGGAGGAGCAGGATATGTTGCTTTACTCTCAAGCACATTCATGGCTTCTCTCTCAGGAACAGGCCCAGGAAATGTGGCAGCAACAGGTGTTTTTACTATTCCGATGATGAAACGCTCTAACTTCCCACCTGCCTTAGCGGCGACAACTGAAATGTCAGCTAGTATGCTTGGAAATATCATTCCACCAGCTGGGATTATCTTACTCACATTTGGGATTTATGACGAGTTATTTTCTTCAACTCTGACGATGAGTCAATGGATGTTAATGGCGTATGGCATTGGCCTCTGGTTTTTCATTCAACGATGGGTAACGCTTGCATTTTTTGTACGTGTTTATCGCGTTGAGCCTATACAAGCTGAAGAGATACCTCCTTTAAAAGAAAGCCTGAAAAAAGGATGGAAAGCTCTACTACTTCCTTTGTTTATTTTTCTTCCTTTATGGATCGATGCTCAGGCCGCTTCTTTTCTAATTGAACGACTAGGAGTAGACGGACAAAAAGCATTTTCATCAGCAGTACTCATGTTTACTCCTGCCTTAGCAGCAACCTATGCACTTTTGATTGGACGCAAAGAATTAGAGGGTGGGAAAATCTCTATCCCAGCCATCTATCAACTCCTTCAACAATCTTTAAAACAAGTTGTTCCTATTGCCGCTACAATCTATATGGCATATGCAATCAGTCAAATTTTCATTCACTTAGAAATGGATGAGGCTGTTCGAACATGGTTAACTTCCTTTGATTTATCATTAGTAACTTTTATCATTCTTATTCCATTATTTTTCGCTGTATTGGGTATGGTACTGCCTGGCTCAGCACAAGTAGCTATTCTTGGCGGGGCTTTGATGGTAGTGATGGACTCGTTAGGTGGAGACCCCTTATTATTTGCTGCGCTTTTACCCGCTATGACTGGTGCACTAGAAGGGATGACACCCCCACTTGCTC
>JASLCF010000022.1 GCA_030146155.1 Savagea sp. | reverse complement strand
GTAAAGTCTTGTGTCACTGTAGAAGATAATTTTCTTTCTAAAACAGATTCCACTTCACTAATGACTTCAGGGCTTGTTGATTCCATCGTTGCAATTCGTTTAGCTATATCTGCCTGAACATCTTGTGGTAAAGAAGATAAAATCATTCCTGCTTGCTCTGCTTCTAAGTAAGAAAGGACTAAAGCAATCGTTTGTGGATGCTCATTTTGAATAAAGTTCAAGATTTGAGAAGGTTCTGCTCTTCTAGCAAAATCAAAAGGACGAACTTGTAAAGAAGAAGTCAAACGATTAATGATTGTCTGTGCATGTTCTTTTCCAATCGCTTTTTCTAAGACGGTTTTTGCATAACCAATTCCACCAGATGAAATATAATCTTGTGCCAGTGCAATATTATGGAACTCGTCAATGATTTCTTCTTTCACCGCAGAATCCACTTTTTTGACACCTGAAATTTCAAGTGTCAACTTTTCCATTTCATCCTCTGATAGATGCTTAAACACTTGTGCGGATAATTCTGGCCCAAGTGATATGAGAAGGAGGGCAGCTTTTTGTCGACCAGACATCTCTTTTTCTTTTTTTACCAATCCAACCCCTCCTCTAATCCTCTGAAATCCATGTACGTAGTAATTTTGCAAATTCTTCTGGTCTTTCTCTTGCCATCTTTTCAAGTTGCTTGCTCTTCAGTGTCGTTTCTGATTCAGTTTCTTTGTTGATATCATCTACTGAGAGTACTTCTTGTTGTTCTTCTATTGCTTGTTCTAATTCAAGTTCTTCGGTCTTTTTCTTATTGCGTAAGAATAGAACTACTAAACCAATAATAATCAAGAGTACAATACCAAGTAAGATATACACCCATAAAGGAATGGCTGCTAATCCAGTTGGTGGTGTTTCCATTTCAGGTGCACCATTGAATGGTTGAATAGAGACAGCTATTTTCTCAGCAATTAATTCATCCGTTAATTCACCAGGTTGTTCTTTATTAATTGACGTTCGAACAATTGTAGTTAAGATTTGTTCTACATCTGCTTGTAAATTTTGTGGCAAGTCTGTCAATTCGCCTTGTTCATCTCTCGGCGGATCAATGATGACTGTAATACCAATGTCTTTTACTTTATAAGGACTTTCTACGATTTCTTTGCGGACACGATTCACTTCATTATTGAGTGTTTCCTCAAAACGTTCATAATCGCCGTTCCCGAACGCTCCTTCTACAAAGCTCCCAGTTGCATTGTCGGTTCCGTCTTCAGTAGCAGGTGTCCCCATTGCTCCTGGGCCATTGCCTGTAAACGTTTCAGTAATTCGCTGGGCACTCATCGTTAAGCCTTCCATATTTTCTTCATCCACTGGATAGACTAAATTTTCCTGTCTATTTTCTGTTTTAAAGTCAATATCTGTCGAAACAGTGACCACCACTTTATCTCGACCCATGAGTAAACCTAACATTTGTTGTACTTGATTTTGAATATCTTTTTCGATTGATTTTTTTACTGCTCGTTGATCTGCAACGGATGCCCCTGTAGATTGAGATGGATCAACGAAGTCAAACACTTCACCATATTGATTTAATAAGGCAATATTTTCAGGTGACAAGTTTTGTAAACTTTTAGAAATCAAATGATATAAAGCGGTCATTTGCGCATCATTAAATTGATGCCCTGCCTCAGTTTTTAGGATTACTGCGGCTGAAGCATCTTCAGTTAATTCACTTACAAAAACACTCGGTGCTGGTAGTGTAATCATCACTTGTGCATCTCTTACACCCTCAATACCGCGGATTAAATTGGCTAGTTCAGTTTCAAGTGTCGCTTTCTTCAACATATTGAACTCATTATCTGTTGTTCCAAACCCTGCGTTCTCAGCAAAAAACGATGAATCAATTGCCCCTGATTTAGGGAAACCCTCCATCGCTAATGTGACAAGCAAATCATCTACTCTCTCTTTGGGTACTAAGTTAGCTGAACCACCTGGTGCAACTTGGTTAGGGACCCCCATTGAATCGAGATGTTCTTTGATACGCCCAACTTCTGCTCGGGATACATCTGAGTAAAGAGGAACATAATCTGTTCGTGACAAAAAGATTGTAAGTACAATTGCTAGTAGAAGGATACCGACTGAAGAACCAATCATTGTTATCTTTTGAGTTTTAGAACGACTCGACCAGAACGTCTTCAAGTCCGTTCCAATCTTCGTTACTCTTTCCTTCATTCATACTCCCCCGGATCGTTTCATTAGTTTTATTAGAGTGGCATTCTACTAATTTCTTGGTAAGCTTCAACCACTTTATTTCTCACTTCAATGGTTGCTGTGAGTGCAATACTTGCCTTTTGAGCCGTAATCATAACTGTATGTAAATCAACATCCTTACCTTGAACCAATTTTTGAGTATTCATATCTGATACTTTTTGCAATTGATCCACTTGTTGGATGGCTTCTTTCAACATCGTGCCAAATGATACTTCTGGTTTCAATTGATGGGGCGGCACTTGAAAGATATGTTCTTTAGGTGCAATATTCGCTACCGATTGAATTTTCATCGTTGTTTAGCTCCTTATTTTCCAATTTCCAATGCTTTTAATAACATCGATTTGTTCGCGTTAAATGTCGTTACACTCGCTTCATAGGAGCGTGTTGCCGACAACATATCTATCGTTTCTCTTAGAGGGTCAACGTTGGACATACGAACATAACCCATATCATCTGCATCTGGATGGCTTGGGTCATAAACAAGTTTGAACGGTGTTTCTTGATCTTCTTTTATTCGACTAACCGTCACACCATCACCTACAGCTCTATCTTTTTGTAAGCCCATTACAGCAGATAGGAAGTTATTAAACTGATTTTCTTTCGTTCCCATCACCACTGATTTTCTACGGTACGGTTCCCATTCTCCATTAACTAACTTTGCACGTGTAGTTTCCATATTTGCCATATTGGATGAAATGACATCCATTCGAAGTCTCTGAGCCCTTAGTGCTGAAGCTGAGGTTTGCAATCCACTAAAAATAGACATGTCATTTATCCTCCTTTAATCACTTGTTGTAAACTTCCAAATTTACCATTTAATCGATCGACTAAGGCATTGTAATAAATTTGATTTTGAGCTAAATTCGCCTGTTCCTTATCCATGTCAACACCATTACCATTATGTAAATATTGAAAGCCGACCATTGTCCTTACTCCAGCAGTCGCTTCACGACGTTGAAAAGGAAGATGCTTTTCGTCTGTTCGGTAGGCTTCGAGTTGTTCGGACTTCGCTGCATTCAAATAGTCTTGAAAACTCACATTTTTTGCTTTGAAGTTAGGTGTATCAACATTCGCTATATTATGTGAAATGGTTTTATTAACTAAAGAACTATAATTTAATCCTTTTTCCAATTGTTGAATCGTGCCACTAAACAACATAATACCACCTCGTATTCTTAATAAAATCATCATTATCTTGATTGATATCTGTATTATTCCATCTAGTGATATTGTAACGAATAAAAAGTTGAATTGTCTACTGTTATTAAGAATTATGCAATTTTTGTACACATCTGAACCGAAAAAGGTTCTAAAGACCTATTATTTTTAATGTGATTGAACCTTTACATTTCATAACTACTAATTCAAGATGCTCTTTAAATACCATCATATTCCATTTAATTATAATAAGAATTTATATTTTAGAATAAAAAAGAATGAGGTTAGGACAAAAATTTATAAAATGAAAAAACCGCGTGAAACCAAGTTCTAAGAACTCGGGTTTCACGCGGTTTTTATTCTGACCTTTTTGTTTATGAAACTGTATTTTTACTTATATCCCAGCCTCATTCCCATTTACAACCTTCTATACTTTTCTTCTTTCAAGTTCAGCTAAAAATTTATTATTCAATACTTTGATATACGTTCCCTTCATACCTAAAGAACGTGATTCGATAACACCTGCACTTTCTAGTTTTCGCAGTGCATTGACAATTACAGAACGAGTAATCCCTACACGATCAGCAACTTTTGATGCGACCAGTAACCCCTCTGTGCTGTCGAGTTCATCAAAAATATGAACAATCGCTTCAAGTTCACTGTAAGATAATGAATTGATTGCCATTTGAACAACTGCCTTACTACGAGCTTCTTGTTCAATTTGTTCAGATTTCTCACGTAAAATTTCCATGCCGACAACGGTCGCTCCGTATTCCGCAAGAATTAAATCATCCTCACTGAATTGCTCTTGAATACGTGCCACAATGAGAGTGCCTAATCGTTCTCCCCCACCGATGATTGGTACAATTGTTGTCCACCCATCTTGAAATAAATCTTTATTTTCAATCGGGAATGCCGTATATTCACTATCGACATCAATATTCGGAGATGTTTCACGAATATCAAATAAGCGAGTTGTATATTGTTCAGGAAATTGTTTCTCCTCAAACATTTTTTTCATACGTTCATTTTCAATCATCTGATAAATTTCAAATCCTAGTAATTTTCCTTTTCGACTGACAATAAAAACGTTACTTTGGATTACTCCACTCAACTTTTCAGCCATTTCTTTAAAGTTAACAGGCGAACCCGCTTTCTCTTGAAGCATCGCGTTAATCTTTCTTGTTTTCGTAAGCAATGACATAACTTTTCCTCCTCAAATCTTCTCTTCTAGTCTTTTCTAGTGAAAATTTAGAATTTTCACAGCTTTCTTTTAATTATAATATAAAGTGCGACAAATTATCATCTTTTAAGATGCTTCCTACTTTTTCTTGGACATATGCTGCGTTTACTTGTACTTCTGAAGGTCCCATATCCGACGCTTCATATTGGAGTTCTTCTAACACTTTTTCTAATATCGTGTGTAGGCGTCGTGCTCCGATGTTTTCTGTCGTTTCATTCACTTGAAAGGCTACGCGTGCCAACTCTTCAATGGCGTCTTCTGTGAAGGTTAATGTGACTTCTTCTGTCGAAAGCATTTGTTCATATTGTCGAAGCAATGAGAACTTCGGTTCAATTAAGATCCGTTGTAATTCATCCACTTGTAATTTATTCAATTCCACACGAATCGGGAATCTTCCTTGTAATTCAGGAATGATATCAGAGGGTTTAGAGACATGAAAAGCTCCTGCAGCAATGAATAAAATATGATCTGTGTGCACCACACCATATTTCGTCTGAACTGCTGATCCTTCCACAATCGGTAAAATGTCGCGTTGCACTCCTTCTCGAGAAACATCTGCCGATTGTCCTGAAGCACGACTTGCGATTTTGTCGATTTCATCAATGAATACAATACCTGACTGTTCTGTTAATTGCACAGCTCTTTCCGCAACTTTACTATCATCTAATAACTTGTCAGCTTCTTCTCTCTCTAAAAGAACACGTGCTTCTTTTACTAACACTTCTTTCTTTTTAGACTGTTTTGGAACCATCGATGATAGCATATCTTGGATTTGATTCATTTGCTCATTATTTTGGTTGGTCATCATGCCGAGCACATTAGATTGCTCTACAGGTACATCGATTTCAACAAGCTCTTCTTCTAACTTTCCAATCCGAAGCATCGCACCAATTTCAGATTTTTTTCTCTTTTTATCAATGGTGACTTCTGACGGTTCTTCTTCCTCTTGTTGTTGACCAAATAACATTTCAAAAGGATTGGCCATTTTTTCTGTTTTCTTTTCTTTTTTAGGCATTAAATAATTGATCAAGCGTTTTTCTGCATTTTTCTTCGCTTGTTCTTGTACCTCACTTCGCATTTCATCTTTCACAATACGAACCGATGTTTCAATTAAATCACGGATGATAGACTCTACATCTCTTCCTACATATCCTACTTCTGTAAATTTAGTCGCTTCCACTTTCACAAAAGGAGCATGGATAAATGTAGCGATACGACGAGCGATTTCAGTTTTCCCAACGCCTGTAGGGCCGATCATCATTATATTCTTAGGAACGATTTCCTTCCTTATTTCAGCTGGTAACTGCATGCGACGATAACGATTTCTTACCGCAATGGCTATCGCTTTTTTGGCTTCTTCTTGTCCGATAATATGCTCATTTAAGTAAGCAGTTAATTGTTTAGGTGTAAATTGTTGCTCCATGTTTTACAGCTCCTCTACGATGATATTATGATTCGTATAGACGCACAATTCTGCTGCGATGGATAAGGAAGCTTGTGCGATTTCACTTGCTGACATTGTATCTCCACTGTATTGCTTTAAGGCGCGGCCAGCTGCTAGTGCATAGTTGCCGCCAGAACCAATCGCTAAGACGCCATCATCTGGTGCAATAACTTCTCCTGTGCCTGATACGAGTAAGATTTGATGTTCATCCATTACAATTAATAAAGCTTCCAGTTTTCTTAACGCTCGGTCTCCTCGCCATTCCTTCGCAAGCTCTACAGCCGAACGTTCTAACTGTCCATTATACTCACTTAATTTTTGTTCAAACTTTTCAAATAAGCTGAATGCATCTGCTACTGCACCAGCAAATCCTGCTAATACTTTTCCGCCATGGAGGCGTCTCACCTTGCGTGCGGTATTTTTCATAATAACCGCTTCGCCCATTGTCACTTGTCCATCTCCTGACATGGCGCTTTTTCCTTTATGTTGTACTGCAAAAATCGTCGTTGCATGAAATTGCATCATTGCATATCCTCCTTAGGCTCTCGGGTGAGCAGTGTCAATAATTTGTTTTAAGCGATCCGTTGTTACATGCGTATACACTTGTGTTGTTGACAAGTTTTCATGACCTAATAATTCTTGAACAATTCGAATATCAGCACCTTGATTCAATAAGTGTGTCGCAAACGAATGACGAATTTTATGAGGGTAAATGGGATGCGTTAACGCACTTTTTTTCACCACTTCATTTAAAATGTGTCTAACCCCACGATCAGTTAAAGGGTCTCCCCTCATATTGACGAAAAGCCGTTGATGTTGTTTCTTTCTTAAAAGGTAAGGCCTTGCTTTTTCTATATATTGATACAAGGCTTGACTCGCATATTCTCCAAAAGGCACGTAGCGTTCTTTCTTGCCTTTCCCATGTACCAGTAATATGCCGTAGCTTAAATCAATTTCTTTGAGCTCGATAGTAGTTAATTCCGACACCCGTATCCCTGTAGCGTATAGTAACTCTAGCAACGCTAAATCTCGCATTCCTTTAAAACTCGATGCATCAATCGAGTCAAAGAGTAAGGACAGTTCTTTTTCATAAAAAAAAGAAGGCAGTCTTTCCTCTTTCTTTGGCAAATAGACCAAATGAAAGGGAGAGTCCTCGACGACTTCTTTCCTCAGTAAAAAATTATAAAACGATCGAATCGCTGTAATTTTACGCGCAATACTCGCACGAGAAAATTGTTGGTCATATAAATAAGTGACATAATTTCGAGCTGTCGGATAATCGACCGCCTGGAATGCACACGCTTCTTGTGTCAGAAAAGTCTGATATTGTGCTAAATCTTGTTGATAATTTGAAACGGTATGAGAAGAATAGTTCTTTTCTAGTTGTAAAAAGTAGAGAAAGTCTTGAACCCATTTTTCCATTCGACTCACTCCTTTTCTTATTTCATACATACTATACATGATTCATGCAACATTTCGCAAATGTTTTCAACTCTTAGAACAGACGAAGAACAACAGAGAAGAAAATAAATATTTTCAATCCCTGTTGTTCATTCATAGCTCATTTTATTCTTGCACTTCTTCTTTGTAGTCACAAGATGTACAAATGACCTGCACACCCTTCTTACTTTTCTTCTCAACCAATGTCTGTTCATTACATTTCGGACAAGGTCTAGCAATTGGTTTGTCCCATGAAACGTATTCGCAAGTCGGATATTGATCGCATCCGTAAAAGATTCGGTTCTTTTTACTTTTACGTTCAATGACTTCTCCTTCTTTACATGTTGGACACTTCACATCAATCTTTTTAATGATTGCTTTGGTATTTCGACAATCTGGGAAGTTTGAACAAGCCATAAACTTACCATAACGGCCCATTTTATAAACCATCTCATGTCCGCACTTTTCACAATCTTCGCCTGCAGGTTCATCTTTAATCTCTATTTTTTCCATTTCTTCATCTGCAATTTTAACATGTTTTTCAAAATCAATATAAAACGCATCAATGACTTCTTTCCATGCTTTTTCTCCAGCTTCAACATGGTCTAAATCCTTTTCCATGGATGCTGTGAATTCTATATCAATGATGTCTGGGAAGTACTGATTCACCGCTGCATGAACGATTTCTCCTAATTCAGTAGGAATAAAACGACGCGCATCTAATTTCACATAGTTTCTCTTCTGTATCGTATCTAGTGTCGGTGCATAAGTTGACGGACGACCTATTCCAAGTTCTTCTAGTGTACGTACTAAACGAGCCTCAGAGTATCTTGGTGGTGGTTGTGTAAAATGTTGCTTCGGATCAATGACTAAACTTTTTAATGTTTGCCCTTCTTCTAAAGGAGGTAACATTTTCTCATCTGCAGCTTCTGATGCATCGTCATTGCCTTCTATATAAACCTTCATAAATCCTGGGAATTTAATTTGAGAGCCATTCGCACGAAAACGATGTTGCTGATTGAGTAAATCAACTGCCACGGTATCTAATACTGCTGGTGCCATTTGACTAGCAACAAAACGTTCCCAAATCAACTTATACAAACGATACTGATCCTTCGTTAAGTATTGCTTCATCGCAGAAGGGATTCGTTCTACTGAAGTTGGACGGACTGCTTCATGCGCATCTTGTGCAGCGCTTTTTTTCGCTTTTGCACTTGATTTTGCTTGATACTCTTTGCCATACATCGTTTCAACAAAAGCACTTGCTTCATTTTTAGCTGTTTCTGAAATTCGTGTGGAGTCCGTACGCATATAAGTAATTAAACCGACAATGCCACCTCTACCTAATTGAATTCCTTCATATAATTGTTGAGCTAACATCATTGTTTTTCTTGCTCTGAAATTTAGTTTACGGGCAGCTTCCTGTTGTAATGATGAAGTTGTAAAAGGAAGAGCTGGATTTCTTTTACGTTCTTTCTTCGTCACCTTTTGAACTGTAAATGATTGTGCTTTGATATCTTGTACAATTTCATTGACTTGTTGTTCATTAGATAACTTTAATTTCTTTTTCTCATCTCCGTAATAAAGTGCATCGAAGGCGATTTGTTGTTCTTCAAATCCAGCTGTGATGCTCCAATATTCTTCAGGGACAAAGGCTTTAATTTCATTTTCACGATCAATAATTAAGCGGAGTGCAACAGATTGAACACGTCCTG
>JASLCF010000010.1 GCA_030146155.1 Savagea sp. | reverse complement strand
ATAAACATAAATACTAATCAAAAAATCGCAACACTCGTTATTAAGTATATTTTTCAATTCCTTTTGGTCTTATTTTTCTTCTTCATAGTTTACTTAGACACCTTTAAAAGATCAGCTTGTTCCTCTTGCGTCAAATCAAACTCAATTCTTGTTTTTTTGATGTGATTTTCCATAAATACCCCCAATTGTAAAGTAAATTTAACACTAAGTTAACTATACAATTGGTTAAAAAGCAAATCAAAAAGCACATCTACGGAATGAATAGTAGATGTGCTTCATTTTTATTCAAGTTGTAGCGGTTTCAAGCTTGCTTCAATTGCTTCACGGTCGGGTTCTAAAAAGTCCGGTAAAGCTAAACGTTCGCCTAAATGATTCAATGGTTCATCCACTGTGAATCCAGGACCATCCGTCGCCAACTCAACCACGATGCCATTCCCATCTTTCACATAAAGCGACTGGAAGTAATAACGATTGACGACCCCTGAATGGGTAAAGCCATTGTCTGACAAACGTTCTGCCCATGCCTGTAACTGATCTACATCTGGTACTCGAAAAGCAACATGATGAACACTTCCTCGACCAGGTCGTTCATTCGGTGCCTCTTTCTCTTCAATTAAATAAACTTCAGCACCCGTTCCCCCTTCACCTGTTGTCAGCACTTGAACTAAGCTTTGTGTGAGCGGGTGGACAAAAGTATGACTGACCGCAAAGTTTAAACTTGTTTTTAATAAATAAAGTGCCAATCCTTTTTCACGGACAGTTATTTCTACTGGGCCAAGACCTCTTATCGCCATTTCTTCTGGAATGTCTGGATGGAAAAAGGGAATCCCCCCTTCCACTCCTTTATTCGTTTCATCAGAAATGAGCGCCACTCGTTGGCCTTCTTGGTCTGTGAAATATAGCACTTGACGCCCGTTCTCTTCACCCTTCCACTGAATCGCCACATCATGTGCCAATAACCGCTCTTCCCAAAAGAAAATAGCAGCATCTGACGCAACACGTAAAGAAGTTCTTGTGATGGCATTTGTGCCCGGATACGTACGACCTGCCATTGGAATTTCAAAAAAGGTAAAATCCGTACCTGCCGTTCCTTTGGCATCCGCATAAAACAAATGATACATCGAAGGCGAATCTTGGTTGACTGTCTTTTTAACTAAACGCATACCTAGTACTTCTGTGTAAAATTGAAGATTTTCTTTCGCTTGTGCTGTAATCGCTGATACATGATGAATTCCTGTTAATTGCATGGTTCATCTCTCCTTATTGTTTGAGCCAATTGAGCCACTTTGCTCCATATTGGTCTACTTTTTCCATCGTCTTTTCATTGATCCATCCCCCATTTTCATCCACATGTAAATGAATCGTTGAAAGATGTAATTTATCTAGAGGCATTACAAATGTCCGCATCGCTTCTAATACTTGACGTAAGTGCATTTGTGAAAAGGCCGTTCCCATTCCACCAGGGGTACTGCCAATGATTCCGATTTTCTTATGCATGAATGCACTTGGTCGTCCTCTTGAACCCCAATCTAACGCATTTTTTAACACGCCTGGAATACCGCTATTGTATTCAGGGGTCACCATGAACAGGGCATCTGAAGCAATGACTTGGGCATTGAATCGTTCAACCGCTTCTGGGTTACTTTCCCCTTCTAAATCTTCATTAAACAAAGGTAAATCATCAATCGCTATAAACTGAACTTCATATCCTTCTTTGTTCCAATTGTTCGCAAGGTGACGCGCCACTTTCAAATTAAAAGAATCTTTTCTTAAACTGCCTACAATAATACCAATATTCATTACGTAGCCTTCTTTCTATTATCTTGAATTCAAGATAATTATATCAAATAAAGAAGAGAGAGGCAAGTTCTCTCTCAGTCTTTCGTTTTTTCCATATCAATATGTGGAATGCCATCCTCGTCATAAGGTTCGCTCGTTGCTTGAAATCCAAACGAAGCATAGAAATCTTGTAAGTAAACCTGGGCTTGCAAGCATTGTTTTCTTCTAGGGTGTTCAAGGGAACCATATTGAACCGCAGCAGCCACTACCTGTTGCGCTAATCCTCGGCCTCTCGCCTCTTTCGCAACGACGACTCGCCCAATTTGAAAGGCATCTTCTTGGATATAGGTGCGTGCATAGGCCACTATATCTTCGCCTTCTTTTAGAAAAATATGCATCGCCTGTAAATCGACACCATCTACTTCTGGATACGCACACTGTTGTTCTACTACAAAGACGTCTACACGTAATTTTAAAATAGCGTAGCATTCTTGAGTCGTTAATTGATCAAATGTTTTGAATTGTAACACGAATTTTCCTCCTCTTGCACTCCTTATGATAAAATAGATTATATAGAGGAGGCGTTTGTATGTTTTCATTATACGCAAGAACGGTTCAATTCGGCTACCGAAAAGTTTCTCCCTTTATCGCCTGGCGACTACCCGAAGTCATTCAAGGAGAGCATGCCTTATTTCAACTACCTACATGGATTGAACAAAGAGGCTTTTCACGTCCTCTCATTATTACAGATGAAGGAATACTCCATCATCATTTACTCGACGACTGGCTCGTGACGATGGAAGATTTTCAAATTTATCCAGTCATTTATGCAAAAACGGTGCCAAACCCACCGATTATTCAAGTGGAAGAAGCTGCAAAATTATATCGTGAACATCGTTGTGATTGTTTGATTGCGATTGGCGGAGGTTCGCCGATCGATTGTGCCAAGGCAGTTGGGGCTCGCGTCGCGAATCCTAACCGAACCATTCCTGAAATGAAAGGCGAATTAAAAGTGAAGAGACCGATTCCCCCACTCATCGCCGTCCCAACAACTGCTGGAACGGGGAGTGAGGGCACTTTAGCTGCTGTAATTTCTAATCCAGAATCTCAAGAGAAGTATGCGTTGAATGACCCCAAACTCATCCCTGTACTTGCCGTGCTTGACCCTCGTTTAACACTTGGGCTACCCGCACATTTAACAGCGACAACGGGCATGGATGCCTTAACGCATGCGATTGAAGCTTATCTTGGGAAAAGCAATACGCAAGAAACAGAAGAATGGAGTATAGAGGCTGTGCAACTCATTTTAAAGTGGTTGCCAATTGTCTACGAAAACCCAACACATATCGAAGGCAGACAAGCCATGCAGTGGGCTTCTTATATTGCAGGACTGGCCTTTACTCGTGCTTATGTCGGCTATGTACACGCTGCAAGTCACCAACTTAGTGGGTTTTACGGCACGCCACATGGGTTAGCTAATGCCGTGATTTTGCCGACTGTATTACGCATGTATGGACAGAAAATCGAAAAAAGAATGGCTACACTTTATACAGCAGTGTATCCTGAAGCAACAGGCAGTGATGCTGAAAAAACAGAACGATTGATTCAACAAATTGAAGCGATGAATGAAAAGATGCAGATTCCAACACAACTCACTGGCATTCAAAGTCAGGATATTCCTGAACTGACAAGACGAGCATTAAAAGAAGCGAATCCGCTTTATCCTGTTCCCGTCATTTGGGGAAAAAAAGAAATGACTGCTTTATTTCATCATATTCAAAACACCGAAAGTTGAGCTCTCTAACGAGTTCAACCATCGGTGTTTTTCATTTTGCAAGGAATCTCCGTCACACTATGCGAATGATAGTAACTTCCTTTTACCTTATAATGCTTCAATACATTTTACGACAGCATCCGTTAAGTCTTTGAGTGACCAACTTGGCAAGCTTGGGTTTTCAATCGCTAATTCATGAGAGGCTGGCAGATGAATAAAGCCTGCACGATATTGAATGTTTCGTTGACTTGCCTCATGAAGTGCAACATACATCATATTATTGCATAAATAAGTACCCGCAGAATTTGAAATTTTTGCAGGTAAGTAATTAGCGTTCAAGGACTCTACCATGCGACGAATAGGAAGTGTGGTAAATAGTCCATCTGCCCCGCCAGGTACAATTTCTTCATCGACAGGTGCATAGCCTGCATTGTCTTTTGCACCGTCTTTCACATTAATCGCAATACGTTCAGGTGTTACTTTCGAACGTCCTGCTGCTAATCCTAACATGATCACAACATCTGGATCGACACGATCGATTTCCTCTACTAATTGTTGTGCTGAACCGTTAAAGTCTACTGGAAGTACTGCTGTTTCAATCAGATAACCATTGATTGTTTGTCCTTGTAATTGACGTACGATTTGTTCAGTTGGGTTAATCGGATGATTCAAAAAGGGCACGAACCCGGTTAATAAACATTTCATTTTTATTCCTCCTCTGTCATCATTAATACAATTGGTCTTTCTCTTTCATATTCACTATCATACGCACCTGGGTCAGATTTTGACAGTAATTCTATTATTGTTTCTGAGAAAGTTAATTGTGCATTGACACAACTGGCTAACACATTCTCATAGACTATCTCATCCGCTGCCTCTGTAATGAGGTCTGCGGCCACCCAATCTGGATATCTGGCAATCGCTTGGTAGGTTTGCGTATTAGAACTTACTGCCATTTCATAAAAATTAATCGAAGATGCGCGTTCAATTAAAAATGTTTCTGGTAACCAATCATTGCCGTATTTTTGATAACGTTCTCTCCAATAGGTATTTTCACGGTCGATTGCCGTGTTTGCATAAGCTCGAGAAAGAGCTGTAAACACTGTATCAAAATTACTAGCTTCATGGGCATTCGGCTGTTCAATGACCCGCTTGCCAATCCCATACATTTTAGCACTTGGCAAAAAGTAAGATACAGGAAAACGAGGCGGACTATTGTAACCAGCAAAAGGTTGGGTCCATTCATGACTTGGAATGCCATGTTTATCTAAAACAATATCAGGTGCCCAACGACGCATCAGTTCTGGAAGTACATCTGCTTCTCCAAAAACAGAAGGCTGAAAACGCACATAGGCATATTCAAGTCCTACTGCATTGTAACGTGCCGCATGGTGTTTCCATTCAGGATGTTCATCCATGAGACGCAACAACAATTGGTACCCATCTGGATTAGCCAAAGGTATGACGACAACATTCACTTCACGTAAAATGGCTGGAGTGAGACCTTTCATCAATTCAATTACAGCAGGCGTACTCGATACTTCATTGGCATGATGTCCAGCTTCAATAAGTATTGTCTTTTTACGTGCTGTCATCTTGAGTGGACAATCATACGCTTCTCCCGTTGCACTCATGCATTCAATCGTCGGAATAGCCAGGCCTCGGTATGAAGTATGGGTTACAATGACTCGATGCTCTGTCTGTTGCAAGTAGTGATCCAGTGTAGTGTGAGGGACGACGGGATGTTTGGACTGTTGTTGCATCGGAAGGATGTAGGTTTTGTTGCCTCTTTCAACCAACGCTTCATAGGGCTCTTCAAAAGAGAGACGAAGAGTACGGCTCTTGACGGGAGGCTCATCATGCCACTCATAAACCGCTATCGTTGCATGTGGAGATTCATCAGTCGTCACATGCATAAAAGGTTCTACCCCACCAATCGCATGGAATGGCTTCCCTTCCACTTCCTCTCCCCAATGTGCAAAATAATCTAATGTATTAAAATACAAATCTTCATGAATAGCTTCTAAAGGTGATATCCGCTCTTCATCGAGATGTAATTTTCTTTCCTCTTCATGGAACCAAGCATTCACTTCAATGCGATCAAAAAAGGGACGGGTATGTCCTTGTCCAGGTGCATAGTTTTGCACATGCGCACGCAATTGCGGCAAGACACGCGTTTGATAAAATTGATAAAAAGCTGCACGGTCGGTTGGCAATTGCACTTCTTCAAGATGCCCCTGATGATCGACATAGCGGATAGCCGTGGTTGTCGGGTAAGCAGACTGTACACCATCCACATAAGGTAATGCACATACAGGTACATCTAGCGAAGCTATTTTTGTTCGCTGTTGCCCATGACGTCCATAGACGACATAGGTCTCTTGTTGCTGCGGCTGTAATGAAAATTCAACCGCTTCTTTCGCTATATTTAGTTCTCGAGCAAGCAATAAGTCTATCGGGTACATCTCTTGAATCCACCGAATAGGTAGCTCTAACCCTTGATTTTGTTCAGTTTGACAAGCAATTTCTAATGTATCGAATTCAGCTTGGCGAAGCAGAGGCACAACTTCTTCCTCCAACCAGTGAAAGCCAGGTTTAAAAGCTGCGCGCACTAAAATTTCTGCTGAATGAAACCGGTGTTGCCATCTTTTCTTTAATTCTTGACGGAAAGCAAATGGCCTCGAAATAAATACTTCTACCTGCTGAAGTGTAGGGGGTAAAGTTGCTAATATCTCTTCAACCCTTACTACTTCACTTTCTCCATGCCATTCATAGGACTGAAGAAGAGGAGCCTCTCGAACGCTTTCACATGCTCGTTCCCATAGGCCGAATTGTCCACCGAGTTGAACACATTCTGCAGTACTCAATTCATGCATGATTTTTGCATGATTCCCTTTCACACACAGTTGATTTGTAGCCTGCAAACTAACTTCATCTACATCTCCTGTTTCAAACGTCATTTGTACCGTTGCATTTTGTGCCTGTGCGACAGGGAAATCAAAGCTCGTACAACTTAAAGCAGCACGTGCAATGAAGTGGCATAATGCTTTCCCTAATTCATGGGACAATTCATTAGCCTGACAATCCATACCTAAACTCAAATGACGCGTAGGGCTAGCTTCTTCCACAACTCCAAAACCTGAAGGCGTCCAAAGATCACTTAAACTTTCTACGATTGGAATAGGTGAATGAGTTGGGCGATGTTGACGACCTTCCATTAACTCGTATAAAAGAGAATCAATATCTGAGCGTTCTTTATACTTCAACAAGACGCGCTGCTGTTCAAAGAAAATCTTTGCTTCATCTGCTTGTTCAAAACAGAGAGTGACACGTTGCCCTGCCTCTTCAAAAAATTGATAGGAAAGAGCTGTCGTCCCTTGCCCCACTGCTGCAAAAAAATCAAGTAAGCCCAGTGGAAATGGACCTTCATCCAATTGTACAAATAACGACACACCATCAATGACTCCGTCGTCATTTTTATCAACGTACAGGCCATCTGTCGACCACAAACGCTTAAGCTCCTCTTGCATAATACCCCTCCTATAATTTTAAGTTTGGATCGAATCGGTCACGCAACCAATCCCCTAATAAATTAAACCCTAATACCGTAATCATAATTGCAACACCTGGGAATACTGCTGTCCACCAAGCAGTCGTCGTGTAATTTCGACTGTCTGCTAACATACCACCCCATGAGGGTATCGTTGGATCGACGCCAAGTCCTAAGAACGTTAAAGAAGCTTCTAATAAGATAAATTCAGCGATGTACATCGTCGCCAATACTAAGATGGATGACATCACATTCGGTAAAATATGTTTTCGAATGATGGTAAAATCTGTGCCACCTATCGCACGAGCCGCTTGAATATACTCTTGTTCCTTCAAGGAAATTACTTGTCCACGAATTAAGCGTGCAAAACCGACCCAATACGTAATCCCTAAAATTAAAATGATTTTCCAAATGCCCGTACCTAATACACTCATTATAACGATAGCTAATAAGATAAATGGAAATGCCAGTTGTACATCAGCCACTCGCATAATAAAGTCGTCTAACCATTTACCAAAATAACCAGACACTAACCCCATAATGACACCAATCACTAGTGCAATCAAAACACCGAAGAAACCTACTTTTAATGAAATCTGTGCCCCGTGAATAATACGACTCAATAAATCTCGTCCTACCTGATCGGCACCCAGTAAATAGACGGACTCCCCTGTCGAATCTATCCAAGAAGGAGGTTGTAAACGATCTTTTAAGTTCGCTTTTGAATAATCAAACGGGCTAATCCACTTCGCAAAAATGGCGACGAATAGACTCGTTGCAGCTAATAACATCCCTAAAATTCCAGTTGGATTCTTTTTAATAAAGGTTAAGATTTGCTTCCCTTTTCCCTTTTTCTTTTGTTCGACACTCATCTTATTCGCCTCCTTTGCCTGCTTTAATACGTGGATCAATAAAGGAATAACTAATATCTACCAGTAAGTTCACAAGTACCATAATTAATGCTAAAAAAAGAACGCCCCCTTGAATAACCGGGTAATCTCGCTGGTTAATTGCATCGACAATCAATCGACCAATACCAGGCCACGCAAAGATTTGTTCAACAATAACAGCTCCGCCGAGTAATCCTCCAAGTTGCAAACCTAGGAAAGTAACCGTTGGCAATAATGCATTACGTAAAGCATGCAAAATAATGACTTTCCATTCACGAATTCCCTTTGAACGCGCTGTTGAAATATATTGTTGATTTAACACTTCAAGCATGGAAGAACGAATTAAGCG
>JASLCF010000207.1 GCA_030146155.1 Savagea sp. | reverse complement strand
TCGAACCCACGACCTTACGGGTATGAACCGGACGCTCTAGCCAGCTGAGCTACGCCGCCAAAATGTTTGAATATCAAACAACATTGACTATCATACATAGAAAAGTGAAAAGTGTCAATACATTTTATTAAAATTATAGAAGGTGAAATGATATGCTTACAGAAATGATTGAGATTTTAAAAAGTAAAGGCTGGGGAAATCAAGATAATCGATTACTTGTTGCTTGTTCCGGTGGTATAGATTCAGTTGTATTACTCCACTTATTAACCGAAGCACAACGAGAATTAGCTTTTGATTTAGCGGTCATACATGTCGATCATATGTTACGAGATGAGCAGTCCTATGGGGATTTAAAGTTTGTTGAGGAACTGGCAAAACAATATGGCGTTCCTTTTTATAGTCAAAGGATTAATATTCCTAAAATAGTGGAGAATGATGGCGGGAACATACAAGAAGTTTGCAGAAACGAGAGATATCGTTATTTTCAGTTGATAATGAAAGAGTATCATTATACACATCTTGTGACGGGTCATCATCTAGACGACTTTACAGAGACTGTGTGGATGCAACTCGCACGCGCTCAAATTCCTGTTGGAATCGTTGTGGAAAGGAAAATACAGCAAGGGTTTCTGATTCGTCCTTTATTGAAATATAAAAAGATGGAATTAGAAAAATATGCGGAATACGCTCGATTAGAACATAGGGAGGATCCGTCGAATGAATCAACAGACTATATTCGAAATGCAGTTCGGCACAAGGTACTGCCGCAAGTTCAACAAATCGATCCGCATTTTGCTATTCAAACCTACACTGTAGCGGAACAATTAAGGACAGACCAAGCTTATTTGAATGAGCTGGCTAAACAAGGTTTGAATCGAATCGTTTTGAAGAAAAAAAACGATGAATTAATTGTCGATTGTCGTCTGTTTAAAAACGAGGCCTTTGCTTTACAAACACGCATCATTACACTACTATTGAATTATCTTTACAATACAAATCAACAACACATTTCTTATTCAACCGCCCTTATTCAATCCATTCAACAACAGTTGCTTCAAGAAGAAGGAACGAAAGAACTTCACCTTCCAGAACAACGTCACATGTTAAGAGAATATCATAAGGCATACTTTTATCGGAAAAATTGTCATCAAGTCACACATCGCTCACCTGAAGTCATTTTAGGTGTAAATGAGCAATGTTCTTTTAATGACTTTAAGTTTCGCTTAGTTGAGGTAGAAAAGTTAGAAGAGTATGCATCGGATGCATACGTATACTATTTGAATCAACCTCAGCTTCTTATTCGTACAAAAGAGCCAGGAGATCGAATGCAATGGAAAGGGTTGAAACAACCTAAGAAAATAGCTCGTTTATTTATTGATGAGAAGATTGGCGTAGAGCAACGTGAGATGTGGCCGCTTATTTTAGATGCACAGACAAAAGAGGTTATCATTGTTCCGAAGTTGAGATTTGCAGAAAAGATTAATCAGACTACTGATGGTCAATATCGCTACGCACTCGTAGTAGAACCCATTTAAAGGAGAGAGTATGATGTTAGAAAAAGACATCCAGGAAGTATTAATTTCAAGAGAACAACTTGAAGAGAAAGTAAAAGAATTAGGAGCAATTATTACAGAGGAGTATGCTGATAAATATCCTTTAGCAATTGGTATTTTAAAGGGCGCGATTCCATTCATGGGTGATTTAATGAAAGAAATGGATGTCTACGTAGAATTTGACTTTATGGATGTGTCAAGTTACGGGAATGCAACAGTCTCTTCTGGTGAAGTGAAAATTATTAAAGATTTAAACACAAGTGTAGAGGGTAGAGATGTGTTAATCATTGAAGACATCATTGATAGTGGGAAGACATTAAAATATCTAGTAGACCTTCTTTATTATAGAAAAGCACGTTCAATCAAAATTGTAACGCTACTTGATAAGCCATCTGGCCGAAAAGTAGACTTGAAAGCTGACTATGCAGGATTTGAAGTGCCTGACGCATTTGTCGTTGGGTATGGATTAGACTATGCAGAAAAATATAGAAACTTACCATATATTGGCGTGTTGAAGAAAGAGATTTATTCTTTTTAAACCCCAATGATTTTATAAAAATCAAACCATATCCTTTGTAGGGGAAGGATTAAATATGGTAAGATTTACAATAGTTTTTTGTTATAGATATGAGGAGGATTAAGTGAATGAATCGAACGATGCGATATATACTGATCTACGGATTTTTACTCGTTGGACTCGTCGGTGTTTTTAACTTGTTAAACAATCCGAATCCTAAAGTAAAGCCTATTCGATATGATGAGTTTATTGTGGCTTTAGAAAAGGGTAATGTTGAAGAGGCAGAATTTCAACCTGTTCAGCTAGTGTATGAAGTCAAGGGGAAAATAAAAGGTGCTGAAAAAGGTGAGACCTTCGTTACAAACGTAAGGATGGATGACACTTATGTCATGGATTTAGTGCGCGATCAATCGAAAGATGGCCATAAATTCACAGTTCATAAAGGTCCTGAGAAAAGTATGTTCGCTACATTTATTGTCGGCTTACTTCCTTTCATCATCATCATTATTTTATTCTTCTTCTTATTAAATCAAGCACAAGGTGGCGGCGGTGGAGCTGGCCGTGCGATGAGTTTTGGTAAGAGTAAAGCTAAACTACATACAGATGAGCAAAAGAAAGTTAGCTTTAATGATGTAGCTGGAGCAGATGAAGAAAAAGCAGAACTGGTAGAAGTAGTAGATTTCCTAAAAGATTCTAGAAAGTTTGTTAAATTAGGGGCACGTATTCCTAAAGGAGTTTTATTAGTAGGACCACCTGGTACAGGTAAAACTTTACTTGCAAGAGCTGTAGCGGGTGAAGCTGGCGTTCCATTCTTCTCAATTTCTGGTTCTGACTTTGTTGAAATGTTTGTCGGGGTTGGAGCGAGTCGAGTACGTGACTTATTCGAAAATGCGAAGAAGAATTCACCATGTATTGTTTTCATTGACGAGATTGATGCAGTAGGTCGTCAACGTGGAGCAGGCGTAGGTGGCGGAAACGATGAGCGAGAACAAACACTGAACCAATTGCTTGTAGAGATGGATGGATTTGAAGGAAATGAAGGAATCATTATTGTAGCGGCAACTAACCGTGAAGATGTATTAGATCCTGCATTACTTCGTCCAGGCCGCTTTGACCGTAGAATTATGGTCAACGTGCCTGATGTAAAAGGCCGTGAAGCAGTACTACACGTACATGCCAGAAATAAGCCTTTACACGAATCAGTAAACTTAAAAGCAATTGCTCAAAGAACACCAGGCTTCTCTGGAGCTGATTTAGAAAATTTATTGAATGAGGCAGCTTTAGTTGCAGCACGCTTAAATAAACCGTCCATCGACATGTCAGATGTTGATGAAGGAATGGACCGTGTCATTGCAGGTCCAGCGAAAACAACACGAGTGATTTCTGACAAAGAACGTAATACAGTTGCTTTCCATGAGGCGGGTCATGTGGTCATTGGGTTAACATTAGATGATGCAAGAATCGTTCATAAGGTAACCATCGTTCCGCGCGGAAAAGCAGGTGGATATGCTGTAATGTTACCTAAGGAAGACAGTGGATTGATTACGAAAAACGAGCTATTAGATCAAATTGCTGGCTTATTAGGAGGACGTGTGGCGGAAGATATCATTTATGGCGACGTTTCAACAGGCGCTCATAATGACTTCCAACAGGCAACAGGTATTGCAAGAGCAATGGTTACTGAGTACGGTATGAGTGATAAGATTGGTCCTGTACAATTTAGCCAATCTCAAAGCCAAGTATTCTTAGGTAGAGATATAGGAGCAGGACAAGCTTACTCAGAAAATATTGCTGCGATCATAGACGAAGAAGTACAACGTATTATTAAAGAGCAATACGAGCGTACACGTGAAATTTTACTTGAACGCAAAGAATTGTTAACGTTAATTGCTACGACTCTATTAGAGGAAGAGACGTTAGATCGTGAACAGATTCTTCACCTTGAAGAGCATGGTACACTACCTGAACGTGCTTACGAACAGGAGTTACCTACAGCATCTGGTCAAACGATTGATGTAGAAGTCTCTGATGAAACTCCTTTACAAGAAGAGTCATTAGATGCAAAAGAACTTCATGAACAAGATATGAAAGAAATCACAACAGATGAAGAAATCATAAAAGAAGATGAAGACAAAGATCAACATCCGAAAGCATAATTAGCAAGGATATCACGAAAGCATTGATTAAAGAGCGCGTCGTTAAAATCTAAAAACTAGCAGAAGATTCGAATGCTATGATAGAATTTAGCGGTCGCTTCAATATCTTGCTTTCGTGATTTTTTCTATTATGAAATTTGAAAGTAGAAGATATCTCTAGGATTTATAAATACATTATGATAAATTGAAAAGAAAACCGAAGTGAGGGCTAAAACATGTTACTAGTTTTAGATACGGGAAATACGAATATTGTACTAGGAGTCTATCATCAAGGGGAATTACAGCATCATTGGCGAATGGAAACTTATCGTCATCGAACAGAGGACGAGTATGCCATGGCGGTTAAGTCATTGTTTACTCATGTCGGTTTAAAGTTTTCGGACATTACAAGGATTATTATTTCTTCAGTTGTTCCACCTGTGATGTTTCCTCTAGAACAAATGTGCAAGAAATATTTTAATCAAAAACCATTAATTGTAGGTCCAGGAATCAAGACGGGTTTAAATATTAAGTATGATAACCCTAAAGAAGTAGGGGCTGATCGTATCGTGAATGCAGTTGCGGCGATAGAAGCCTACGGAAGTCCGTTAATTATTGTGGATTTCGGAACTGCTACGACGTATTGCTATATTAATGAAAAGTCGGAGTATATGGGAGGCGCAATTGCTCCAGGTATCGGAATCTCAATGGAGGCTTTATTCGATAGAGCTTCTAAATTACCGCGTGTAGAATTGCAAACTCCTGAACGAGTGGTAGGAACGAATACAGTGGGGGCCATGCAATCTGGTATTGTTTATGGTTATGTTGGACAAGTTGAAGGAATCGTAGCAAGAATGAAAGCAGCAAGTAAAGTAGAACCTACTGTCATTGCGACAGGGGGATTGGCTGCATTAATTGCGAAAGAAACATCATCGATTGATATTGTAGATGATTATTTAACATTAAAAGGATTACATTTGATTTACCAAAGAAATGAATGAGGTGGAAGAATTGGATAAAGATTATTTAATAAAAGCATTAGCATATGAAGGAACAATTCGCGCTTACGCTGTACGCTCGACAGCGACAGTAGGAGAAATGCAACGACGTCATCATTCTTGGCCAACAGCGACAGCTGCAGTAGGTCGTACAATGACAGCAGCAGTAATGATGGGGGCAATGATGAAAGGTGAGGAAAAACTCACTGTTAAAATTGAAGGCAATGGACCCATTGGTGCGATTATTGTAGATGCTAACGGTAAAGGAGAAGTGCGTGGCTATGCACAGCATCCACAAACACATGTTGAGTTAAACGAAGCAGGCAAACTAGATGTCCGAGGTGTAGTAGGAACAGATGGCATGTTATCTGTTGTTAAAGATATCGGATTAAAAGATTTCTTTACAGGACAAGTGCCTATTATTTCCGGGGAAATAGCAGAAGATTTCACACAGTATTTTGTAGTGTCGGAACAAGTACCTTCTGCAGTAGCATTAGGCGTTCTAGTTAATCCTGACAATACAGTGAAAGCAGCAGGAGGATTTATTTTACAAGTAATGCCTGGGGCTACAGATGAAACGATTGATGCATTAGAACAAGCGTTATCAGAGATGAAGCCTGTTTCAACAATGGTAGATGAAGGGTTAACACCTGAAGAAATGTTGACAGAAGTACTCGGTAAAGACAATGTTCAATTTGTGGATCAATTAGATATCACATTCACTTGCCAATGTTCAGAGGAGAGGTTTGCACAGGCAATCGTCGGTTTGGGAGTAGACGAGATTTCATCTATGATTGAAGAAGACGGTAAAGCAGAGGCAGAATGTCATTTCTGTATGGAGAAATATGAATACTCAAAAGAACAGTTAGAACAATTTCTAGGTGAGGCACGTGAGCAGGATTCAAAATCATAAGTCTGTCACTCAAGGCGAAGAATCGAGCCGTCCGATTTCTTTGTTAGATAGACGTTTAAAAATGAAGCCAGCCTTGTTTTTATTTGGCTTGTTATTTTTAATAATTGCAGTGCTTATCATCCTATTACTTCTCCCGAATAAAACAAAAGAAATTCCTGAAGAAGTAGCAACTGTTGGAGATGTTGTTATTACTCGTGAACAATGGATGCATGCTATGGAAAAAGAAATAGGTAAAGAAACGCTTCTGCATATGGTGAATGAACAAGTAATGGCAGCAGCTGCAAAAGAATATGGCATTGAAGTGACTGATCAAGAAGTAGAGTTAGAATTTTCTTTACTCGCCGCAACAGATCGCCAACTAACTATTGGAGATCATTCGGATACATTGAAACCTAAAATCAAATCTAAATTAATTTTAGAAAAAGTATTAACGAATGATATCGTGATTGATGAAACAGAGGTAAGAAATTATTACGATAAAAATCAGTCTATTTATAGCTTGCCAGAGTCTTATCGTACGTCACTAATCATTGTAGATACAAAAGAGGAAGCACAAGATGTTTTAAAGGAATTAAAAGAAGGCTCTACTTTTGAATTACTTGCAAAAGAACGTTCGATTGATAATCGATCCTCTAATTTAGGGGGAGACATTGGTTTTATCAATGAGGAAACTGAGCGAATAGATGAAAAGATAATTGGTGCAGCTAAAAAAGCTAAGGTAGGCAAAGTAAGTTCGGCTATCCCTTTAGAAAATGGAACATATGCGTTAGTGCTTGTGCAAGAAGTAATGAAGGAACAAAGTTTTACTTTTGATCAAGCTAAGGGTCAAATTACAAGAATGCTAGCAATGGATCAGTTACCAACAACAGTAAGACCAGAATCATTTTGGAAAGAATTTAAAGCAAAATGGATATATGAATAAACAAAAGGTTTGAATCTTCGGGTTCAGACCTTTTGTTTTAAATCCGAGTAAAAGAGTTGACTTTGAAGAGGAAACTTGTATAATTTAAATCATATCAAAAAGGTTGGAATAGAAAGGTTGAGTTGAGATGAGAATTGGTCAATCAGTTGCAGACTTAGTGGGTAAAACACCACTTGTTAAATTAAATCGAATGACGGGTCCGGAAGATGCAGATGTATACGTAAAGTTAGAATACTTTAATCCAGGTTCTAGCGTTAAAGACCGAATTGCATTAGCGATGATAGAGGCAGCAGAACAATCAGGAGAGTTGAAAGAAGGAAGTGTTATTGTTGAACCGACGAGTGGAAACACGGGAATTGGTTTGGCGATGATTGCTGCAGCGAAAGGATATCAAGCTATTTTAGTAATGCCAGACACGATGAGCTTAGAGCGTCGTAACTTACTGAGAGCTTATGGTGCGGATTTAGTATTGACACCAGGAAGTGAAGGAATGAAAGGTGCAATTGCTAAAGCAGAACAGTTAGTCCAAGAAAAAGGTTGGTTTATGCCACAACAATTCAAAAATGAAGCTAACCCAGAAATTCATCGTCTAACAACAGGTCCGGAAATTATAGAAGCATTGCCACAGGTAGATGCATTTCTAGCTGGAGTAGGCACAGGTGGAACAATTACGGGAGTTGGTCAAGTACTCAAGGCGAAGTTTCCTGAAGTTGAAATTATTGCAATTGAACCTGCAGAGTCCGCAGTTTTATCTGGAGAAGAAGCGGGGAGTCACAAAATTCAAGGAATCGGAGCGGGATTTGTACCAGACGTATTAGATGGAGAAGTGTATAACGAGATTATGAAAGTTAAAAGTGATGATGCATACACTTATGCGCGACGTGCAGCTAAAGAAGAAGGTATTTTAGGTGGCGTATCATCAGGAGCAGCGATTTATGCAGCACTTCAAGTGGCTAAGCGTTTAGGGAAGGGGAAAACCGTAGTGACTTTGTTACCCTCTAATGGAGAACGTTATCTTAGTACCCCACTTTACCAGTTTGATGAATAAGAAGAATGATAAGAACTGTGCGTGAAGCAAATGCTTTCGCACAGTTTTTTTGTGTGAAATTGACAAAAAGATAGCGTAAGACTAGGAGTCAAGTTAAAATGAAAGCATATTTGAACGAGAGAAGGTATAGTTTATGCAAAAGATTCGAATGACTAAAGAGCAATTTAATAATAAAGTACAGCATTTAATGGAAGGTAATACGAATCATATTTATTTAGACAGTGCACGCGATGGAAAATCAAGTATTTTTGGTCGTCTCCCTTTTGAGAAGTATGAAGCAAAAGAAGACGGGCTTTTAGTGACTAATCAACTAGGTGAAGAGTGGCTACCAGGTGACGCGCTACAACAGTTAGAGGAGAGACTGCAACAATATAAGCAGACTGAAAATCTCGGAGAATTATTTTCGGGAGGAATTATTGGCTACATTAGTTATGATTATGTGAGACAACAAGTACAACTGGCAGAGAAAGCAACACGCAGAAGCAACTTACCTCTATTTTATTTTTATTTATTTGAACATTGGGCTGTATTTGATGAGGAAAAAGAAGAGGTTTATCTGTTTGTTCTCAATCAAGAGGAAAAAAGAATGAAAGAATGGCTGTCTCAATGGGAAAAAGCAAAAGATACTCAAAGTACCTCTCACCAGTCTTACTACACGAAATCTGAACTGACTCAATCTGTGAGTCAACAACAATTTGAAAAGAATGTCACAGCTGTCCAAGATGCAATTAAAGAAAACCAAGTGACACAAGTGAATTTATCTGTTCGTCAATCGAAAAAAACGAATGTGCCGGCCTCTGTTTATTATCAACAATTAAGAAATTTAAACCCATCACCTTACATGGCTCTCATTGAACACCCAGAATTTCAAGTTGCGAGTGCCTCTCCAGAGTTATTAATTAAAAAAACAGGAAGTCATTTAATCACCAAACCAATTGGAGGTACGAGAAGACGGGGGCAAACTCATGAGGAAGACTTAGAGCTTGCTAAAGACCTCGCTAGTTCAAGAAAAGAATTGGAAGAACACCAAATGTTAGTAGATTTGGAAGTTGATGATTTTCAGAAAGTCTGTACTCAAGAAACAGTAAGAGTCACGAAGTCGAATACGATTGAAACATATTCTCATGTCTTGCATTTAGTTTCTACTATTGAAGGAGAATTAAAAGAGAAATGCAGTTGGTCACAATTATTTAAAGCGATTTTTCCTGGGGGGTCAATTACAGGCGATCCTAAATTACCGACATTCGAGTTAATAGAGGAATTAGAGCCTGAAAGAAGAGGTCTTTACACAGGTTCTATTGGTTGGATAGGTTTTAATGGAGATATGGAATTGAACATTGTTATCCGTACAGCTATTTTTGAAGCAGGAGAAGTGACTGTTCAAGCCGGTGCTGGGTTAACAATAGATTCAAACCCAACAGATGAATATGTCGAGTCATTAACCAAAGCCGAAGCGTTATGGAAAGCTTTAAAGGAGTGCACAGATGTCGAAGATTAATTGCTACTTCAATGGACGATTTGTGGCGGACGCTGAAGTAAGGATTTCTCCTTTCAATCATGGTTTTTTATACGGCATTGGTTTCTTTGAAACGTTTAGAACCTATCATTCAACCATTATAGGATTGCCAGACCACATGCATCGTTTAAGTAGGTCACTTCGAGATTTGCATCTGCATATTCAATTAAATGAAGATGAAATTCAAAGGGCTGCTAAGCAACTCAATGAATATGCTAATGGAGAAGATGGCTATTTTCGTTTAACAGTTTATGCAGGGGATGAAGGAATGGGACTTGGACCTCGTGAATATGATAATGTAAACTATCTTTTAATGAGAAAAGACTTACCCGCTGTTTCACGTGGAACAGATAAGGAGGCAAGAATTCTTTCGACTGTTAGAAATAGTGTAGAAACAACATTTCGTCATAAATCGCTTAACTTTATCAATAATGTGAAAGCTAGACAAGAGGTTAGCTCTCTTGCACAAGTCGAAGGAATTTTATTAAATGAAGAAGGTTATATCACTGAAGGTGTGACATCCAACCTTTTTTGGGTTAAAAATGGAGAATTACATACCCCAGCTGTAGAGACGGGTTTATTAGAGGGTACAACTAGGAATAAAATTATTAAGCTGAGCAAAGAAATCATGAAGGTGTCTGAAGGGTTATATTCAAAAGAAGATTTAATAGGAATAGATGAACTCTTTGCAACGAATGCTGTTCAAGAGTTAATTCCTATCCGATCTATTCATGGGATACCATTGAAGGGACAAAAAGGTCCGATTTATCAGATATTACACGAAAAGTATAGGCAAATGATTGAGCAGGAGGTAATGGAAAATGGAAAGAAGATTTGATTGGGGCCACCAAACAGTCGTAATGGGAATTTTAAATGTAACGCCTGATTCTTTTTCGGATGGCGGACATTACAATCAGCTTGAGGCAGCTGTGGTGCGCGCAAGAGAAATGTTGGCAGCAGGAGCAACGATTATCGATGTAGGTGGAGAATCTACTAGACCAGGTCATACTCCCGTGGGAGTGGAAGAGGAGTTGGCGAGAGTAATTCCAATTATCCAAGCTTTAAAAAAAGAATTGAATTGCGAAATTTCTATCGACACTTATAAATCTAATGTGGCAGAAGCTGCTATCCAAGCAGGAGCAACAATTATTAATGATATATGGGGAGGTATAGAAGATCCTCGAATTTTAGATGTAGCAAGAGATCATCAAGTACCTATTATTTTAATGCACAATCGAAAATTGCCAGAGTACCCTAATGGATTTAATGTGGACTATTTGAAAGATATTGAAGAAATGATTACTCAAGCAAAAAAAACGGGCATAAAAGAGGAACAGATATGGTTGGATCCCGGTATTGGTTTTGCTAAAAATTTAGAACAAAATATACAAGCAATGCAATTATTACCAAAGCTAGTAGCGTATGGTTACCCCGTATTGCTAGGAACTTCTAGAAAATCATTGATAGGTGGGATATTAGATATTCCTGTAGAAGAGCGGTTAGCAGGCTCCTTAGCGACAGTTAGTTACGGCGTGATGCAAGGAGTGTCTATTGTACGTGTACATGATGTCAGAGAAACTGTTGATACTGTGAGAGTATTAAAACATTTAATGAAGGAGGAGAGATAATGGATTACATCCACTTGAACAAGATGCAATTTTATAGTTATCACGGCGCATTAAAAGAAGAGAACATTTTAGGACAACGATTTAATGTGTCGCTTTCTATTGCGACTGATTTGAAAGAAGCGGGTCAAACAGATGATTTGGCAACAACTATTAACTACGCTCTTGTATATGAAATTTGCAAGAAAGTAATTGAAGGAGAAACTGCTTTATTAATAGAGGCATTAGCAGAAAGAATTGCTCAGCAAATCCTAACAACTTTTCCAGAACGAGCTAAGGGAGTACGAGTCACTTTAGTAAAGCCTGATCCCCCTATTGCAGGAATTTACGAGTCTGTTGCTGTCGAGGTCACGAGAGGGATTTTTGTATGAGAATAGCCTATCTATCCATCGGTTCTAATTTAGGAAATAGAAAAGAATATTTATTAGGTGCGGTACAAAGTTTGGAACGGTGTTCGGAACTTACAGTGGAATGTACATCATCTCTATATGAAACTGAACCTGTAGGTTATGTGGACCAGCCTAACTTTTTAAATCTTGTCATTGAAATAAAAACAAACCTAGATGCGTTGGCGTTACTAGATTTATGTCAATCGATTGAAAATGATTTTGAGCGTAAACGAGAAGTACGCTGGGGGCCGAGAACGGTAGACCTTGACATTTTGTTGTATAATAATGACAATATAAACGCACAACGATTAACGGTGCCACACCCAAGAATGACAGAGCGAATGTTTGTATTGATTCCTTTACTTGAATGCAATCCTGCAATCATTCATCCTGTAACCAAGCGACCATTGCAAGAGTACGTGGTGAATGCGACAGGTGAAGTGTGGAAATACAAGGAGGAGGAATAACATGGAAACAAGACCATTTAAAATTGGTAATATAGAAATGGAAAACAGAGTAGTTTTAGCTCCAATGGCTGGAATTTCAAACTCAGCTTTCCGTCTTACGGTAAAAGAATTCGGAGCAGGGCTTATTTATGCAGAGATGATTAGTGACAAAGGAATTGTTCATCGGAATGATAAAACGATGAATATGTTGTATATCGATGAAAGAGAAAATCCATTATCACTGCAGATTTTTGGAGGAGAAAAAGAAACGCTAGTAGAGGCTGCGAAATATGTGGATAAAAACACAACTGCTGACATTATTGATATTAATATGGGATGTCCTGTTAATAAAATCATTAAATGTGAAGCGGGAGCGAAGTGGTTGCTTGATCCAAATAAAATCTATGAAATGGTATCTGCGGTAGTAGATGCAGTAGACAAACCTGTCAGTGTGAAAATGAGAATAGGTTGGGATGATGAGCATATCTTTGCTGTAGAAAATGCTCTAGCTGCAGAGCGAGCAGGAGCGAGTGCTATAGCAATGCATGGTAGAACTCGTCTTCAGATGTATGAAGGAAAAGCAAATTGGGACGTAATCAAACAAGTGAAACAAGAACTGAAAATTCCTTTCATCGGCAATGGGGATGTACAAACACCTCAAGATGCAGAACGTATGCTTCAAGAAACAGGAGTAGACGGTGTAATGATTGGACGAGCGGCTTTGGGAGACCCTTGGATGATATATCGTACTGTACGGTACTTAGAAACTGGTGAGTTACTAGGTGAACCGACTCCGCGGGAGAAAATCGATGTTTGTTTGTTACATTTTACTCGCTTAGAGGCTTTAAAGGGAGAAAAGGTTGCAGTACGTGAGATGCGAAAACATGCTTCTTGGTACTTAAAAGGCATTCGTGGAAATGCCCCAGTAAGAAAAGCAATCAATGTGACAGAGACTAGAGATGAACTAGTAACATTACTCAATGATTTTGCGGATGAGATGATGGAAAAAGAATTGCTCAGTCAACAAGGATAGTGATTGGTAGTTCAATGTTCTTTCATGTACAATATGAGAAGTATACGAAAACTAATAGGAGTGAAATGAATGTCTCATTTAGATGAGTTAAATGATCAGTTTTTAGTAAGAAGAGAAAAAATGGAGGCCATCCGAGAGTTAGGTATGGATCCGTTTGGTGGAAAGTTTGAGCGTACGCATTTGTCTGCAGAAATCAAAGAGCAATACGATCAATACTCTAAAGAAGAATTAGAAGAGATGGCAGTTGAAGCAACCATTGCAGGGCGAGTGATGACAAAACGCGGCAAAGGAAAAGCAGGATTTGCGCACCTTCAAGATTTAGAGGGACAAATCCAAATTTATGTTCGAAAAGATGAGATTGGTGAAGCGTCTTATGAATTGTATAATACGGTAGACTTAGGAGATATTATAGGAATTAAAGGGAGAATCTTTAAAACAAATGTAGGTGAATTATCTATTCGTGCTACAGAATTCACTTTTTTAACGAAAGCTCTTCGACCACTACCAGAAAAGTTTCATGGATTAAAAGATATTGAACAACGTTATCGTCAACGTTATTTAGATTTAATTTCTACTGAGGGAAGCAAAGAAACTTTTATCATGCGAAGCAAAATTATTCAATCGATGAGAAGGTATCTAGATAGTCAGGGCTTCTTAGAGGTTGAAACGCCTATGCTGCATTCGATAGCAGGCGGAGCGAATGCAAAGCCGTTTATTACACACCATAATGCATTAGATATGGAGTTGTACATGAGGATTGCAATTGAGCTGCATTTAAAACGATTAATTGTCGGCGGTTTAGAGAAGGTTTATGAGATTGGAAGAGTATTCCGTAACGAGGGAATTTCTACACGTCACAATCCTGAATTCACCATGATTGAATTATATGAAGCTTATGCAGACTATAAGGACATTATGGCTTTAACGGAGAATATGGTAGCACATATTGCACAAGAAGTATTAGGTACAACAGATGTGCAGTATGGAGATGATGTGATTCACCTCGCTCCACAATGGAAGAGATTGCATATGGTGGATGCTATAAAAGAGTATACAGGTGTAGATTTTTGGCCAGAGATGAGTAAAGAAGAAGCACATGCACTAGCGAAAGAGCATGGTGTAGAAGTCCAAGGGATGATGGAAGTAGGGCATGTTTTAAATGAGTTCTTTGAACAGAAGGTAGAAGAACAATTAGTGCAGCCGACATTTATTTTTGGACATCCAGTTGAAATTTCTCCTTTAGCGAAGAAAAATCCTGAGGATCCAAGATTCACAGATCGCTTTGAGTTATTTATTGTACGTAGAGAACATGCAAACGCATTTACTGAGTTGAATGATCCTATCGACCAAAAACAACGTTTTGAAGCACAGGTGGCAGAAAAAGCATTAGGTAATGATGAAGCGCATGAGATGGATGAAGATTTTATCGAAGCATTAGAATATGGTTTACCACCAACTGGTGGGTTAGGAATAGGTATTGATCGTTTAGTCATGTTATTGACAAATTCTCAATCAATTAGAGATGTATTATTGTTCCCACAAATGAGAAGTAAGTAATTTATGTAAAGAAAAGAGACGTCTTTTTCTATGTTGAAAGCTGAAATACAGCTATTTAACGTTCAGGAGAAGAGTCTCTTTTTTTCTGTCAGGGATAGAAAAATAAATGCTTATAATGAAGGAAACGAATAGACTCTAAAACTTTTAATAAAAATTATCAAATACACTTGCATTCGTAATGTAATCTTGGTATAGTTTAAAACGTTGCTTCTTCAAAAGAAGTTCTAACAAAAAAACTTCTAAAAAACTTTTATAAAGTAGTTGACAAACGAAAAGAGTTTGTTGTATGATATAAGAGTTGCTGAAAACAAAGCAACGACTTGAACATTGAAAACTGAACAGCAAAATGTTGATGAAATAAACCGTTTCGTTTCACTAA
>JASLCF010000201.1 GCA_030146155.1 Savagea sp. | reverse complement strand
TGAAATAATTGACCCAAAATAACTCTGACTCTGTTATTATAGACACTCATGTAAAGAAAGATTTTCTAGAATACATTAAATCTACTGAAGAACGAGCAACACTTTTTAAGTCGAATTTTAATAGTGAAATCGAAGAACTATATGTCTTACTATATTTATATACCGAAGTGACTATTCAATATAAAAAGATAAATAGAAAATACAAGGCTTTTAATTTTATTAATGAGAATAAAATAGACTTAATGACAAGTTTTGATTTATTAAATATCAATTATATAAAATCTTCTAAAAAGACTTTACGATCGACGATTGAATCTTTTTTTCGTTTCTCATTGGAACTTGCAAGGTATCATGAATATGAAAAAAATAAAAAAATGAAAATTTATAAAAGTACTAAAACCATGAAAGAATTGAAATCGATGGTCGATACACATAAAGTTGGAAAAATGACACGATATACACTTGAGTTCTTTCAAGAATTGCCTGTATATAATATATATTGTGATTTATACAATAAATATAGCTATTTGTCTGGGTATGTACATGTTAACTCTATTGAACTCTTTACCCCTCATAGTTATTTAAGTAACTATTTAAATTTTGATGAAGAGGAAATAAGGACACACTTAACTTTTTTTAAAGAAGTACTTTTGGATTTTATACTAATTCTTTACTCACACGATATCATTTATACTGATATTTTTAACTTTGAAAAGAACTTCACTAAAATCCATATTCAAAAGATTGAATACTATGGTGGAGAAGATATCATCAACATCTTAAATACTCTAGATGAACAGTCTGCTTTATGCTAAAATAGAACAAACGTTCTATTTTAGGTGGTGTTTTCAATATCTTACTTGTTTTCTTCATTAGAAGATTTTATAAAAAAGTTGTATACTACTATCAAGGTGACTGCTCCCTCTCAATTGCAACTCTTTCCTGTTGCTGCAGCCCTTGATATTTTTGTATACCCCCATCAACATCAAAGTCAGGCAATTGCCTTTGACAACAAACAATATATTTTCTTGAATAATCAATTGAATGCACAAGAACAGTGGCAAGAATTTGGTCATGAACTTGGCCATGTATTATGGCATGCTGGCAATCAGGAAAATCTAAATCCAAATTTTATTTCTTATCAAGAATGGCAAGCGAATCTCTTCGCCCTACACTTTTGTGTACCTACCCACCTCTTACTTAAAGAAACAATCCCAAACGATTTTAGGCAAGCTACAGACTTCGTAGCAGATACATTTAACGTTACTCCCCTATTTGCCTATGAAAGACTTCAACTACATAAACAAAAACTCTCGGATCAACAATTCCATACATATCTTTGGAGCAATGCTTAAGCTTAAGCATTGCTTCATCCACTCAATTTTTCATGTTACAATAAGAACATACGTTCCGTATAAAACTTAAGAAGGTGATACTTATTACAATTCAATTACTTTGATTTCATTCAAAACAATTGAAAAGTGGCTAACATATCGGAGTAATTCAACATTATCTTATGAATTGTACTCAAGATTAATGAACGTTATTTAGGAGGAGTTACTTTGAGTAAAAAACATTCTAAAAAAGATGCTAATGTATACCGTTATATGAAAAGTAATGGGGAGTACTTATGGGGATTTAGATATAAATATTATGACTCTCTCAATAAACGACGTGAAGTAAAACGTCATGGCTTTTCAAATGAAAATGATGCAATTCGTACTTTGCTTCAGATCAAAGTCGATGTGATGGATCAATCCTACACTTCTCTTGAAAGTAATGATTTAACTGTTCGTAATTGGTTCGAAATATGGTTCGATACAAATAAGACACACTGGGCAACGACAACTGTGAAACAAAGAGAACTCTTTATTGAAAAAGCTGTTTATCCTTACATTGGGAATAAAAAAATTAAAAGCTTAACTAAGACCCAGTATTTAAATCACTTCATCAATCCACTAAAAGAAAAATATGCACACAGTACCCTGTCTCTTTATCATAGGTTATTTAAAATCGGTATTAATGCTGCTGTAGATGAAGAAATATTAATACGAAATCGTTTCACTTCCATTGTCATACCAGAATACGACAAAAAGAAACAAAAGAATTTTTTAACTTCAAATCAACTCAAAATCTTTTTAGATGTTGCAAAGAAAACAGAAAACATTACAAACTACACAATGTTGTTGACACTTGCCTATACTGGATTACGTCGTGGTGAATTGTTTGCTCTTCAATGGAAAGACATCAACTTCATTGATGGTACTTTATCTGTACGAGCCACAAGAGACAATAAAGGATATCGCAAACCTAAAACTAAAAACAGTATTCGTACTATATATCTTGACCGCTTAGTTTTAGATCAATTAAAAACATATAAAACTTGGTGCAAAGCTTTGCTTTTACCTGAGAGAAAAAAAGTCACACCTAACAGTTTTATTTTCTTGTCCCATCAAACTGCTAGACCTGTTACCGATACTGCAATTTTGTATGCAGTACGTCGAGTTATTGAAAGTTCCGGAATAGGTAAAGGTTTTCTCACTCCACATGGATTACGACATACACATGCTACTATTATGGTTAGTCAAGGTGTTCCTCTTCAAACAATTA
>JASLCF010000200.1 GCA_030146155.1 Savagea sp. | reverse complement strand
AATCAATGCTATAGTTCTTGATCGATTGTACAATTCATTTTCAAATACTCTTCTACTATTCATTTTTATTTTCGTTTCAAACACAAAAAAACACTCCTAACTATTTCTAGTTAAAAGTGTTAAACTGAACCTATTAAAAGTATACACTCCCTACATCCTTGTAACCCCTGTGAGAGTAATGCTCATGACCATATTTTAATATGGAGACGGCGGGAGTCGAACCTACTTTTCAAAGAGTGCTATAACAACAGTGTTTATAAGGGTTTTCAGTACCCCCTGATAAATTTGGCTACGGTTTTGGCTACGGTTGCCACAGAAACTTACGGAGGCAAGAAATTTAATAGGTATATTCACATCATAATAAAAGGTTATGCCTGTCGAAAACTTTATTTTAATTAGGTATTAACCGCTCTCTTTATTGAAGAATTATCAATAAAGGTTACGTTTTCTTTTAAGTGTGCATAGTCTTTTTCTTCAATTAGTGGAGCCCACACGCATAATAACTTTCTAGCTCTTGAAAATGCAACATAACCTACTCGTGCTTCTTCAGTTTCATTATTTAGTGCAAGCCATTCATCTAATTGTGATTTAGTTTCTGCCAAAACTAAAACACACTCAGCCTCTTGTCCTTTAGCATTATGGATACTAATAACATTTCCTTTACTGTTAGACAAGTTACTTTCTATTTCAAGCAGTTCTATTAATTGTGATATAGTTGTTCCTTTTGATGCCCTAACTTGATTTTTCCAGTTATAATTTAACATGCGTAATTTATTTCCAATAGGAATTCCATATAAATCTTTTGATAGCTTTGATATAAAATCTTTCATTTCACTAAATAGTTCAGCAATTGTAGTCTCTGATAGAACCAAACTATCTAAATACTGTAAGGTATAAACTTGGAGTTTCTTCCACATAAATTTGTCATAGCCTATACTTGCTAGATCAACAAAGTTAGGATGTTCATTAAAAAAGAGATAACTAAATGCTTCTTCTATTCTTTCAACTGCTTGATTAAAATCATTTTCTCGTCTATATAGGATGGCTATCAAGGAGTTATATAAAATCTTATAGCGACGATAATGCTCCTTTTTAAGTTTTTCGAAAAACATATTCGGTTCAATATCTTGATTTTTTATTATATTTCTTATACCCCTAATGTATTTATTTTGTCTTGCCAAAATTATATATGGATTGTAATCTTCATCATACTCGACATTATCACGTATTCTATGAAATAATTTGATTACCTCAGTAATCTCTTCAATATCTTTAAAAAACACTACTTTCTGATTACTTGCTCCATTAGTACCGGCTTCTACTTGTTCTATGTTTGTTTTATTGTTAGCAAATTGAATTATATGTTTTGCACTTCGAAAATTGTTACTTAGTTTATAACTTTTGTAACTCTCACTTTCCCATTTTGATTTAAAATTTTCTGGCTGAGCCCCCGTAAAACCAAAGACGGATTGATTTGAATCACCTACACAGAAGAATGTAGAATCGTTAAGTAATAAAAAGAGTTTTTCTTGAAAATAAGTAACATCTTGATATTCATCAACCAATATGTATGGAAAACGAACGCTCAGGGAATCACGTATATGCTCATACCTGTTTAATATTAGATAGGATAAGTAAACAATATCCTGCTGATCAATATAACCATTTCTTTTTAGAAGGGATTTCCACCAATTTGCAACTTCAGAAGAAATTTTACCCCTGTGGCAAAATGGGTTTCCATTCTTATCCCGATTCAAACTTTCAAAGGCTTCTAAAGTGGAACTATCAATTAAGTAATGAGGTCGCTTTAACCTTGTAGCTATATCGTTTTTATAGTTTCTAGCAAAACCAAAAGAAGCTAATTTATAAGGGATGTCTTCGTTATTAAAGAAATGAGAGTACGGTTTTATTACAAAATCAAGTAAAAAGGAATGAATTGTTCCTATAAACAGATTAGAAGGTAACTGTACTCCTTCTTTTTCTAAGCGAGAAATAATTTCGTCCTTAGCTGCATTTGTATAAGTTATACATCCAATTCCCAAGTAATGCTTTTGTCTCTTTTCGATAATATACTTTAATCGTTCAATCAATAAAGAAGTTTTTCCGCTCCCAGGACCAGCTTGTACTACTATAGACTCTGATAAAGGAGCACATGCTATACTTTCACGAAATTTATCATTATCCCGCATGTTAAAACTCCTCCTCATCATTCATCAGAAAATCAAAGGCTTCTTTAATATAATTTGGAACATTAAAGTCCTTTCCTTTATTCAGTTCATCTAAGACAAACTGTGAGAATTCTCCTTTAACTTTTGATATTAACTTATATCCTTCTTTCGCAAACTCACTACCTTCCATCGAAGATATATTTTTTCTAGTCTCAGTTGTCCCTATGTTATATTCCTCAAACAATTCTTTAAAGAATGTTTTATTATCTGCAAGCATTAAGTCATATTCAAATGTTTTTAAGTTGGTGGAAACTAGTATATTTTCAATACCATCAAAATCATTAATTAGGCCAGAAGTTCTTGAGCTGAATTCAAATTCACCTAATCTTGTTGGGAAGACATCTTCCTTTAATACTTCATTATTCTTTCCCTTTACCTCACTTCCAGTTTCATCAAGAAGCGGAATTTTTTCTGGATCACTGTCTGTTAACACTGCACATTTTATATTTAAACCTGATGAATCAAATAAATGTAAGAATGGACGAAAAGCAACTCCATCTACAGAAATTATTGAAATACCTTCCCCTTCTAAAGTCCTTTCCTTTTTTACTTCCTTCCCATCCTCTTCAACTTTTTCACTGTAAATCATTGAGAAGAATTTCGGTATAAGTAGTCTTTCCGCAATTCCTTCTACTAATAATACCTTTCTAGCAAAAAATAAATCCGACTTTGTAGCATCTAGCCATCTCTCCAAATATCTTTTGTACTGACGCTGTTCTTTTAGGCTAGGGTCGAATATAGTTCCTATACGTTTAGATATTGTCTTTTGGTGAGACTTATAAAAGACTATTAGACTATCTAAGTTTGAGTGAGAACTAACATGTGTAGAGTGTGTTGTTATGATAACTTGTCCCGCTACCTTTTGTTTAAAAAAGTAACTTGCCAAATACTTTTGTAAATGGTTATGTAGATGTGCTTCAGGTTCTTCTACAATGATTATTGGAAATATGTAATCAAAATTGCTAAGTTTCTTTTCCTTTAATGAAGTATATTGTGTAAGTAACAGGCTAATAAAAAGCAAATTATTATAACCTAGCCCATTCATTTCAATAGAGTGAACCCGATCCTCTTCGTCACCTATTAAGACTTTTAAATCTTTTATTAGAGAGTCGTAATCATTTTCTCCCATTTGAATTTGTACTTTTTGTCGTGTAGATCCAGTTATGTTGTGCAAATAATTATTTAAGTCGCCTTTAACCTTTTGTATTTCCTCTCCTTGCATAATTGTCTCGTTCAGTTCATCGACTTTGTCTGCAATATTCTGTAAAACATTATCATCTAAATCAATACTTCTAAGGATCTGCTGCAACTTTCCAGATGACTTTTTTAATTCCGTTGTAGCATCCCTAAGTGCACCTACGTATTCAATTCCAAACTTCGATAACATATTAAAATCAAATGTATCTAAAGTTTCCCTTTCCCCGCCATAAATAATCCATTCATATTCATTTAATGGTAATTGAATCCTATTTATAGATACCTGTTCAGATGGAGGTTCCACGGAAATATTAGCCTTAGGTCTATACTTATAAGTTAGTTTTGCTTCACCAGGATTCCTGGTAAGCCATCTACTGGTGATAGCTAATTCATCTTCAGTTTCGATGCCCTCTAAAAAAACTTCTATTGTAATTTCCGGCCACTTCCCATTAATTACAAGTCCATTATAAAAATCCTCTTGTCTCAAGATCCTTTTTCTGGGTGAATAATTACTATTAAAAATAAGATTTAAAGCATCCAAAAAGTTCGACTTGCCAACATTATTCTCTCCAATAACTACTGATAAACCTTCATTCAAGTCAACACTAAATTGGTCAAAACTCCTAAAATTATTTATTGCAACCCCCGATATATACATAAAGCTCCCCCCAAACTTTGATAGTTATATTACTTCTATTTCCATGTTACCAAAGCCAAATTCACTTTCACTCACCTTCGTACAAACCGATTAATAAACCAATTAAAAAACTGCTATACATAGATTTTTTCATCATACTTTTATACTACCATTATATTGTATTTTCTTCACTTTTTCTTTACAATTTTCTGTCTTCTAGGAGTCAAATCGGATTATGTAAGAATAAGCATTATAGTATAGCGACCTCTGCCTTCTATTTGGTTATGTTCAATACTCTGTAAATCTACAGCGAATCCCAATGATTATTAAGAGGAAACAAGCGATAGACATAAACATAAATAAATTAAAGAAGACCACTCCTATGAACTGCGTCCTGTCAAGTAGACAACGAAAAAACAAAAGCTTTATGCCACAGCCTGGTACCGA
>JASLCF010000197.1 GCA_030146155.1 Savagea sp. | reverse complement strand
TCTTGTAATTTACCCATTTTATTGTAGCTACTCGATAAGTTGCGGAGCATATTATTCGAGAGCATCGATTGTGTCACACGCATCGTTTATCTCAACCTTTCTTATAATCCTACACGGCCCATGCCGTTAATAATGCGGTCTAATGTATCATCCACTGCCGTCATCATACGAGCAGAAGCATTGTACGCTTGTTGGAAACGAATCATATCCGTCATTTCTTCATCTAAAGAAACAGACATCACAGAGGCGCGGCGATAAGTTACAGATTCCATCATCGTTCCAGCATTGAATTCATTCCGAACGGCTTGTTGTCCTTTGACACCTAATTCTCCAATCATCCCTTCGAAGAACATTTGGACGGAAGAGCCATTTAAACCATCTAGTAATTTATGTTGCACATCAGATAGTGCTTTCGCATTCGCTCCGTTGCCTTCTTCACCTTCTGTACTATTTTGTGAAGAAGCACGTAATAAGGATACGTCATCTTGAATGAGCTTGTTAACTTGGATAGTTGCAGCAGTGATATCCCCATGTTTCGCAACGAAGAACTCTTCTGACGAAGCATCTGCTGTTTGATTTTTTGGAAAGCCTTTTGCATGTTGCTCGTTCAATGCTTGTGCAAACTCTTGCACTAAATGATTCAATTGCTTTAAGTGGTCAGGATACAATCCTTTCGTTTCCCCGCCTTGAATGTATCCGTAGGAATCAATAACGCCTTTTAATTTCCCGGTTTTTGGAAGGGTATCGTAATCGATTGTCTTAGCTTCTCCTACCGTTTCAATTGGACCGTCAGCAATTGATTGCTTATTTGAGATATTTAATTGTTCAAAAGGGGCTAAAGTATCTTTTTCCTTCTCATACTTCGCCTCTACATTCACTCGTTCTACACCATTCACTAACTCCACATCAGAACCAGCAATCTTAACCGTCACCGCTCCCTCAGCAATCGCGAGTGCTCTTCCGCCTGATTGCTCATAACTCACTTCAATCGGCATGTAGGCAGATAATTCATCCAATAACACGTCACGTGCATCGTATAAATCATTCGGCATATAGCCATTCGGTTCGATTTCTTTAATCTGTTTATTCAACCCTGCAATTTGATCCAAAATCGAGTTGATTTCTTTCGTCGACACATTGATTTCATTGTGCAAATTACGTTGAATCTCTTTCAAAGATGAATCCATATAGTTTAAAGATTCTGCAACTGCGACACCACGGTCTACTGCAACTGCACGTGCCCCACCATTTTCAGGGTCTTTTGATAAATCTTGCAGCGACTGCCAGAATAAACTTAATGAACGTTGTAATCCAAATTCAGAAGGCTCATTTAACACATCTTCCATTTGTTCAATCGCTGTTGAACGAGATTGCCAGTAACCGAGTTTATTCGATTCTTGGCGGAATTGCTTATCAATAAAATTATCACGCACACGTTGGACAGAACTCGCTTCTACCCCAGTCCCAATAAACCCAGGCATTTTAGGCGTGTTCAAACCAATACCAGGATACCCTGCCGTCGGATTCATGTTGACCCGTTGGCGAGAATAACCTGGTGTATTCGCGTTAGAAATATTATGTCCTGTAGTGTACAGGGCGGATTGTTGTGTAAAAAGTCCTCGTTTACTTGCTTCGAGTCCCATAAATGTTGAACGCATATTGTATTGTCCTCCTTATGCTTTTGAATCGAATGCGCCTTTCGTTGACGCTTGATCTCGAATACCAGCGACTTCATTTTTTGAATAGTTCATCGCATTGCCTTGTTGGGGGCGTATCATATCGAGTGACAGGTTCACGAATTGGAGAGATTGAAAAGTGAGTTTTTGATTCAGCTCATTTTGGTTTTTCAGTTCAACAATTGTTTGTAATAGTTGATCTCTCGCCTCTATTAATTGCTCTCGTTCAGATCCGTCCAGTTGCTCTAACAGTTTAGAAATCGTCATCTCTTCTGGACGTGTGACGGGTTCTTTTGGCTGAAGTAACTGACGAACGATATCTTCTCTACTACGTTCCAATTGAACGATAGCCGCAAGATGAGATTGCTCTTCTTTTAACAATTCGTTCAGTTGATGAATGTCGTTCTCTTTAATGGCTTGCATTTTATCAAAAGCAACCTTGAGTAAGCTGCGATGCAGACGTTCAAGATTATTCATTATTTGAATGAGTGAGTCCATCATCGGCTTAGCCTCCTTTTATCGTCCAAATTCTTTCAACAGTTTGCTCGCGAGTTGTTGGTGGTCTATTTTGTACGTGCCGTTTTCAACTTGCGCTTTCAACTCTGCCACTTTTTGTTCTCTTGCTACTTCAAACGTTGATTTCTTAGAAAGTTGCTGTGCTTTTTTGGAAATCTCTAATTTATCTTGAAATGTTTGTTCTTGTTTGATTTGTTGATTCTTTTGTTCTTGTATGCGATAGGGATTTACCCCTTGAAGTTGTACGTTTTGAATTTTCAAAACAAAAACCTCCCATTCTCTATTATTATTCTTTGCTCTTTATTCTCTTCATTTTATCTTATCTTTTATTTCATGTCTTATGTTTGCTCTCTTATGTTTTATTTCGGTCAATCTATAAGATTGTTAAGGATTTTCGAAAAATGCTTTCATTCATCCCCTTTTATTTTAATCTGATTCCCTAAAAACTTTTAATTTTAGAGCAAAATAGTTTTAAAAAGACACGCTACACTCATGAACTGAATTGTCGAAGAGAATTGCCGTCCCCCCTGCTGAACGTGTAGACGTGAACGCAAAGAAATTTCTAAACCTTCTCTAAAATTGTATATTGATTTTCTAGATAAGTTTGAATGGTTTACTAGCGAAATAAAGTGGTTAGGCACGGTTTAGCCGTGGGAATTGATAAAACTGTTTTGCGTGCTTGGGAGTCCTTTTTTCAATTGATTAAAAGAAGATCGTTATCAATTTACTACTATATTAATTAATAGGTTGCTGCTCTATCTTCACAGATTTTAAAAAGTCACTACCTTGCTTGAAGTGCAGGCATCGACTCAAGCAGGATGAAGCGGATCAGGCGATACCCCGCAGACGATGACACTTGATTTTAGACAAGATAAATTGTCGAGGAGGATTGCCGTCCGCCCTGCTGAACGCGAAGACGTGAACG
>JASLCF010000196.1 GCA_030146155.1 Savagea sp. | reverse complement strand
CAACCGATTGGCTTAAGCAAGTTGTTGGTAAAGCATCGTAAGTAATTTGAGCCAAGGATGGCTCAATACCTTTCAAAGTGAATATAAATTTATGTCAAAGTTAAAGAGATTCGTAAAACTGAGTGATCTTGCAGAGATTCGCACAGGTTTTACATTCCGGGAAAAGGTTGAAGAAGTCGAGTCAGGCAATGCCCACGTATTGCAGATCAAAGATATTCGTAGCATCGCAACGGATACATGTGGTTATACGCTCTATTCCGATGCTCTACCTCAAATTGATTGGCAAGGTAAAGATAATGCAATCGTGACACCTGAATGTGTGCTTTTACCCTGTCGTGGCGAGTACCTGAAGGCACACTTTTTTGTAGGTAGTCAGAATCGTGCTAAAGCGCTTCCTTTAGTTGTAAGTAGCCAGTTTTTAATTCTTGAACCTAAACAAAGTGTATTGCCTGAATATCTCTGTTGGTACTTGAACCAGCCTGCTGTACAACATGAGCTACGCAAAGAGAGTCAAGGCTCCAAGATGCCTATGCTGAGTGTATCAACCGTCAGTCAGTTTCAAGTTGAAGTACCCCATATTGAGACTCAGCAACGAATTATTGAATTAAACCGTATCTGGGAACAAGAGCAGATCTTGACCCAACAATTACTTAAAAATCGTGAACAAATGATGCTGGGTATGTTTCAACAACTGCTCCAAGGAAACAAATAATGGTTACTCAAATTAATCAAGATACCGTCAACAAGGCCCTTTGGTCGGCATGTGATGTATTCCGTGGCACGATCAGTGCAGATACTTATAAAGACTTCATCTTAACTATGTTGTTCTTAAAGTATATCTCTGATGTATGGCAAGATCATTATGATAAATATAAGGAAGAATATGGTGATGAGCCTGAACTCATCGAAGAAATGATGAAAACTGAGCGTTTTGTACTGCCTCGCGAATCTAGTTTCTATCACTTATACGAGCATCGTTATGAAGCAGGTAATGGTGAACGTATTGATATGGCTTTGCATGAGCTAGAAGAAGCTAACGGTACGAAACTTAAAGACGCAGGTAAAAGTGTCTTCCAAGATATTACATTCAACACTGATAAATTGGGTGAAGAAAAGCAAAAGAATACTATTCTTAAAGACTTATTAGAGGTGTTTGCATCTGCGGATTTGGATCTCAAACCAAGCCGTGTTGGTTCGCTCGATGTTATTGGTAATGGTTATGAGTTTTTAATCAAAAACTTTGCTGCAAATGGTGGTCAAAAAGCAGGTGAATTCTATACACCGCCTGAAGTATCGGACTTGATCGCTGAATTACTTGACCCACAGAAAGGCGACAGTATTTGTGACCCTGCATGTGGTTCTGGCTCACTGTTGATGAAGTGTGGTCGTAAGGTGGTGAGCAATCACAACAGTAAAGAATATGCACTGTACGGACAAGAAGCCATTGGTTCAACGTGGTCATTGGCGAAGATGAACATGTTTCTACATGGTGAAGACAACCACAAAATTGAGTGGGGCGATACCATTCGTAATCCAAAGTTGTTGGATAAAAATGGCGACCTTATGCTGTTTGATATTGTTACTGCAAACCCGCCATTCTCATTAGACAAATGGGGTCATGATGTAGCTGAAAATGATAAGTTTGACCGTTTCCGTCGTGGTGTGCCGCCAAAGACCAAAGGTGATTATGCCTTTATCTCTCACATGATTGAGACATTAAAGCCAAGTACAGGTCGTATGGGTGTTGTTGTGCCGCATGGTGTGTTATTCCGTGGTGCTTCGGAAGGGAAGATTCGTCAACAGTTGATTGAAGAAAACTTATTAGATGCGGTAATTGGTTTGCCTGAAAAGCTGTTCTACGGTACAGGCATTCCTGCTGCGATTTTAATTTTCAAAAAGCAGAAGTCTGATGATTCAGTTTTGTTTATTGATGCGAGCCGTGAGTTTAAGTCAGGTAAAAACCAAAACAATTTAACCGAAGAGAATATTGCCAAGATTGTTGAAACCTATCGTGCTCGTGAGAGTGTAGATAAGTATGCGTATTTAGCGACTTTACAGGAAGTCAAAGACAACGATTACAACCTGAATATTCCTCGTTATGTGGATACTTTTGAAGAGGAAGTAGAGATTGATTTAGTTGCTGTACGTGCTGAGCGTGAGCAGTTAAAGACTCAACTTGCTGAGCTTGAAGTTCAGATGGTGAAGTATTTAGAGGAGCTGGGTTATGGTGCCTAATGGATGGGTTGAAAACTCACTTGCTGAGATTGTAAAAGAAAAAATTTCATATGGGATTGTACAAGCTGGTCCTCATGTTGAAGGTGGTATTCCATATATCAAGAGTTCTGATGTCAAGGGAATCATTACTCCTAAAAAATTGCAATGTACAAGCAAAGAAATACATTATAAATATCGTAGATCAGCAGTTCATCCTGGAGATATAGTATTTTCGCTTCGAGGGAATATCGGAGAGTCTGCTATTGTTCCTGAAACTTTATCAGAGGCTAACCTAACTCAAGGAACTGCTCGTATTTCGGTGGGTAATAATCATTGTAATCTATTTTATTATTACCAACTTCAATCAGAGAAACTCCTTAATCGAATTAATGCTCTGAGCAAGGGTAGTACTTTTAAAGAAATTTCTCTTGAAGAATTGAGAAAAGTTAAAGTATTAAGTCCTCCTTATACAGAGCAAAATAAGATCGCCCAAATCCTTTTCACTTGGGATCAAGCAATTTCGACTACTGAAAAATTACTTGAAAAAAGCCAACAGCAGAAAAAAGCTTTGGTGCAACAGTTGCTGACAGATAAGAAGCGTTTGCTTGATGAGAATGGGATTAAATTTACTGAGAAATGGAATCAAGCAAAACTTTCCGATTTTTTTGAAAGGGTGACGTTAAAAAATAATGGGAAAAGTACTAATGTAGTAACTATTTCTGCACAAAATGGTTTAGTTAGACAAGAAGATTTTTTCAAGAAAACCGTGGCTTCGGACATTCTTGATGATTACTTCCTGCTTCAAAAAGGACAGTTTGCATATAACAAAAGTTATTCCAATGGTTATCCTATGGGGGCGATAAAACGTCTAAATAAGTATGATAACGGAGTAGTAACAACTTTATATATATGTTTTGAAATATCAAATCAGAATGACTCTCATAGTGACTTTTGGGAGCATTATTTTGAATCAGGACTTTTAAATAAAGGATTATCACAAATAGCACATGAAGGTGGACGTGCTCATGGTTTGCTAAACGTAAAACCTAGTGATTTTTTCTCTTTAAACGTTCTTGTACCAAGTTATGTTGAACAACAAAAAATTGCATCTGTATTAAGTAGTGCAGATCAAGAAATTAAGACATTACAGGAAAAACTAGCTTGCTTAAAGAAAGAGAAAAAAGCACTTATGCAACAACTGTTGACAGGTAAAAAACGTGTCAAGGTGGTGGCTTGATATGGAGATTAATTTAAATATTAGGGATCGGTTAGGGCAATCATTTGATTTAGCGACGTTAGAAGAGATTAAAACTTTTTTTGACGCTGAAAAAAAATATTGGCTGGAACAGAAAAGCAATTTAGGGAAAAATTTATCATCCCCTTTTAACTCTTACTCACAACAAATTGAGAATTTTTTAGTTGCATTAGAAAGTTTTGAAGAGTTAGTTTCGCAAAGTCCCCAACCCAATAATATTCAACAACATAAACAAAATTTTAATCATACTAAAGACCAATTTCTCAGTTGGATGAATCAGCATTGGCTATACAGAGGTAATTCGTGCACTGAATCCTTATTAGACGCATATAGGTATTCTGAAGAATCTGGCAAAGCATTTTGGAATGCGATAACGACCAAAGTGATTACATTTCAGAATAGTAGAACTTCTTTGCCAACTTTTATTGGCAATATAATGGCCTATGAATTTTTATTACAAGATCAAAGTCAAATAGTTAAACGACGATATGCTGAGAAAAAAGCATTTTCTACTCTCAGACATGATCTTGAAGAGGAACGTAATAAACAAGTTTCTAATTTTGAAGAATTTCGAAAGGACTATTTGACTTGGAATAAAAACTCTCAGAGCGAGTTCAATGATTGGTTTGCTGAGTGCAGAAATCGTTCTGATTCAACCATTGCAGATCATTCTACCTTTTTTAATCAAATGACAGATCATGCGATAAATCGTCATAAAGAGTTAGAAGAACTTTATGTTGAAAAACTGAGATTGGAAAAGCCAGCAAAATACTGGGAAGATCGGGCAAAGAGCTTAAGATTTCAGGGAGTAACATGGTCAATAATTCTTGCTGTAGTACTGAGTGGAGGTGTTGTGTATTTTACATATCTGTTTACACACTGGCTTAATGGGCAAGAAATGACATTTTCATTACATAGCCTCCAAGGTACCGTACTTTTAGCTGTTATTATTTCTGCATTTGTGTTCATAATCAGAATGTTGTCTCGCTTAGCATTTAGTTCATTTCATCTTCAACGTGATGCAGAAGAGCGGCAACAATTGACATATGTATATTTAGCATTAAGTAATGAAACTCATGCGGATGAAGAGTCGAGGAAAATTATTTTACAAGCTTTATTCAGCCGTGCAGAAACAGGGCTTTTGGCTTCAGAATCTGGGCCAACAATGCCAGGAGTAGAAGGTATGGCTGGATTGATTTCGAAAACATCTAAGAACTAAATATATTAATTAGGGGGGAATAACATGAAAGTAGGATTGTTTTTTGGGGCTGGCGCAGAGATCGGTTATGGACTTCCAAGTGGTGGAAAGTTTGCAATTGATTTATTTCGACAAGATGCTACACCATATAAAAAGAAATTTAGAGAGAAGTTATCGAAGATTGATATTCGTAGTCCTTATGCAACATCATGGTTGCCACAAGATTATGAGAAGAAAAGTATTTTCGCTTTTGGTAAAAATGAGTTTACCAGCATTATTGAGTCGTCAATTCAATATAAAAGAAGTGAAATTATTAAAAAATTAAATGACTTTGATAATGAATTTACATGGGCATGTAAGCAATTAGAAATTGAAGCAAGCTTAATTAAAGATAAGTTTTCTAATGAGATGGATAAAGATATCGGTGAAGTCTTATATGAGCACGATATCAAAATTAATGAAAAATTGACCAAAGATGTGAAACTATTTGGAACTGAATACTACTCAGCCGCTTTAGAGATTATTCGTTCAAAACCTAATTGTGCCGATCTGCGAAGATATGTAATAGCTTTTTTACAATTATTAGTTGGTGCTTACGGACAAGACTTTGTTCAAAATTTAAATGAGGAATTATTCGAGTCAGCACCTGATGA
>JASLCF010000190.1 GCA_030146155.1 Savagea sp. | reverse complement strand
AAGGCGCAATTGTTCATACAGGAGAATTTAAATTTGACCAATCTGCAAAAGGGAAGTATCGCCCTGACATTGCTAAAATGGCCAATTTAGGAGAGGAGGGTGTATTCTTACTCCTCTCTGATTCGACTGAAGCAGAAAAGCCAGGACATACGATGTCTGAGCAAGTGGTCGCAGGGAATTTATTAAAGACTTTTCATAAAGCAGAAGGTCGTATCTTAGTTGCACTGTATGCATCTAACTTTATTCGTATCCAACAAGTGTTGGATCAAGCGACGAAGACGGAAAGAAAAATAGTGGTTGTAGGTGAGAGTTTAGAGACATACTTCCATATTGGTCTGAAATTAGGGTATCTTGAAGTCGATAGAGAGTTATTAATTGATGTAAAACAGATGGATCACTATGCAGACGAAGAAATTGTAATCATTGTTACAGGGAACAAGGGAGAACCACTTGATGCATTGAGCCGTATTGCTAAAAAGCAACATCGAGATGTGAAGATTCAGTCTACTGATACAGTATTGATTACATTTACTCCTGCACCAATTATGGAGCTTTCCCTTTATGCCATTATGAATGATTTAGCTAAGGCCGGAGCAGAAGTATTAACAGCATCTAAATCGATTCACGTATCAGGTCATGGGAGTCAAGAAGATTTAAAATTAATGTTGAATCTTATGCAACCACGTTATTTTATTCCTGTACAAGGTGATCATAAAATGTTGATTGCTCATTCAAAGTTAGCTCAACAGACAGGTTTAAAAAAATCTGAAATCTTCATTGCTGAAAAAGGCGATGTTGTTGAATATAAACAAGGAAAAATGAGAATGGCTGGCCGTGTTCAAGCAGGAAACGTATTGATTGACGGTATCGGTGTAGGTGATGTAGGAAACATTGTATTAAGAGATCGTAAACTTCTTTCTCAAGACGGTATTTTCACAGTAGTGGTCACACTAGACCGTAAAAAACGTAAAATCGCAGCAGGCCCAGAAGTGGTCTCAAGAGGATTTGTTTATGTGAGAGAATCAGAAGAGTTGTTAGAAGAAGCAACTAAAATTATTCGCAAAGTTGTTGAGAAAAATTTAGCGAAAGAAACGTTCGATTGGTCAGGCATTAAACAAGAAGTAAGAGAAACATTAAGTTCGTTTTTATACCAACAAACGAAACGTCGTCCAATGATTATTCCAATTTTAATGGAATATTAATAGAAATTGAAGATTTCCGTCCACTGGTTCAGTGCGGAAATCTTTTTTTGAAACGGAGGGAATTGTGATGGCAAAGAAAAAGCCGAAAAGAAAAACAGCAAAGAAGAAAACGAGTTTCCAATTAAAAAATGAATTAATCAGTTTAGGATTACTTACCCTATTAGCCATCATTTACTTCCAATTAGGTGTTGTTGGGCGCTCACTCACTACCTTTCTCTACATCTTAATTGGACAACTTTACTGGGTATTGCCACTTATTGTTATTGGTTTAATCATACAAATGATGATGAATAAAAAGAAAAAAGCCCCTTTTAAAAAGCAATGGTTAATTGCTTTGCTTCTAACGAGTATTGGCTTGATTTTATTGATTCATTCGGTGTATATGGCTAAATTCGGAATGCAAAGCACGAGTAATGCTTTCAGTCAAACGTTTAAAGATTTAGTCAGTGACCGTCAAGCAGCAGCACGCTCAGGCCAATACGGTGCAGGTATTGTAGGGTCACTATTTTATACCGTTGTTCACTTGTTAGTTGAACGCACAGGCACAATCCTTGTAGGGATTACTCTTGTATTAGCGGGTATCGTGGTTGGTTTCAACCAACAAATTATACAACCTTTGTTTGTTCAAATGACAAAAGCGATTGAATTAATGAAACAGCGTATAATTGCTTGGAAAGACGAGCGTGCACGCCTGAAAGTAGATCGTTCAAAGCCGATTGAAGCTGAAGGGAAAGAAGTAGAAGAAAAATCAGTAGTTGCATCTAAATTGGATAAAGACTATGAAGCGCTACCGGTCCACACTCACTTTCAAGCCACTGCGAAGGAAACACAAGATGCGAAAGTCGAACCAGTTGAACCCTTTGAATTAGAAGAAACAATGCTAGAAGAAGAAATTCCGATGACTTTTGAAGAAGAAAACTCTCATTATATTCTTCCTTCCATTGAACTGTTAGATCATCTAGAAACTCCTGATCAGACAGAGGAAATTGGTAGAATCAAAAAAAATGCTCAAACATTAGAGATGACATTTGAAAACTTTAATGTAGCGGCGCATGTTTCTGAAATTCATTTAGGGCCAGCCGTCACTAAGTATGAGGTGTTGCCTGAAAAAGGGGTCAAAGTAAGTCGAATTGTTAATTTATCAGATGATATCGCACTTGCCTTGGCTGCACAGGGGATTCGAATTGAAGCACCTATTCCTGGGAAGTCTGCTATTGGTATTGAAGTGCCGAATGAAACAATCGCACCGGTTGGTTTAAGAGAATTATTAGAGGAAGATGATGAGGCGGCTGAAAAGAAATTATTGGTCGCATTAGGAAAAGATGTGACAGGTAAAATTCAGTTAACAGAATTGAATAAAATGCCACACGTCTTAATTGCAGGATCTACAGGTAGCGGTAAAAGTGTGTGCGTAAATGGAATTATCGTCAGTTTATTAATGCGTGCAAAGCCGAATGAAGTAAAAATGATGATGATTGATCCTAAAATGGTTGAATTGAATGTCTATAATGGGATACCGCATCTCCTTGCACCTGTCGTTACAGATCCAAGAAAAGCGGCTCAAGCTCTCCAAAAAGTAGTAGCCGAGATGGAAAGAAGATATGAGCTTTTTTCATATACAGGAACAAGAAACATTGAAGGTTATAATCAACAGTTAGAAAAATGGAATCTCGAACATGACGATAATTTTGAAAAAATGCCTTACATTGTAGTTATTGTAGATGAGTTAGCCGATTTAATGATGGTCGCTTCGAATGATGTAGAAGATGCGATTATGCGTCTGGCACAAATGGCAAGAGCTGCTGGTATTCATCTCATCATCGCTACCCAACGTCCAAGTGTAGACGTCATTACAGGGATTATTAAAGCGAATATTCCTTCACGTATTGCTTTTGCCGTTTCGAGTGCCATCGATTCTCGAACGATACTAGATGGTAGTGGCGCTGAAAAATTATTAGGACGCGGAGATATGTTATTTTTACCAGCGGGTCAATCCAAACCAGTCCGTGTTCAAGGTGCATTTGTTTCTGATCGAGAAGTCGAACAAATCGTCAACCACTGTATCGCTCAACAAAAAGCGCAATATGAAGAAAGTATGATTCCATCAGAAATTGAAGAAATCGCAATTGACGATGAGGTGGATGAGTTATATGATGACGCAGTCCATATTGTACTAGAACAGCAACAAGCTTCCATTTCAATGTTGCAAAGACGTTTAAAAATTGGTTATTCAAGAGCAGCTCGTATTGTCGATCAAATGGAAGAACGTCAAGTTGTCGGACCCTCAGAAGGTAGTAAGCCAAGAAAAGTATTGATTACGTATGACGAATAATGGAAAAAAAGCTGTTTTGTAACAATTCATTCAAAATGGTAGTTTGGATTCAAGATTATTTTGCTCACCTATTTATTTATTCACATTGAAATGATATAGTATAGATGATTAGTAACGTTGTTTAACGTCAGAGGTCAGACTGCATTGAAAGAAGGTGTAATGATGGTGAAAGTGGACCAACGTCACCTGTACGTTCAAGTAATGGAACGTCTTAAGGAAGATATTCAACATGGGGTTTACAAAGAAAATGAGCGTTTTCCATCAGAGTTTGAACTCGCTCGAACATTAGGTGTCAGTCGCGCTACCCTACGCGAAGCTTTAAGAGTATTAGAAGAGGAACGTATCATTGTTAGAAAACATGGTGTAGGTACGTTTGTTAATTCTAAACCCTTGTTTCATTCAGGCATCGAGCAATTAAAAAGTGTGTCAGCAATGATTAAAGATGCAGGGATGGAGCCAGGAACGATCTATAAAGCTGTGTCACAAACTGTTTGTGACAGTGAGAGTCAGTCGATTTTTAATTGTTCGGCAGATGAGTCACTGACTACAATCAAGCGTGTACGAACAGCTGATGGTGAGCCTGTAGTCTATTGTATTGATCAAGCATTATCTAAAGATTTAGTATTAAATGATGAAGGAATTTATCATGATTCTTTGTTTGAAGCACTTGAACAACATTCAGACATGCTCATTAGTCATGCAGTAGCGGAGATTATCCCACTAGGGTATGACGAAGAAGCTTCTGAGATTTTACGTTGTGGTATAGACATTCCATTACTTGTGTTGGTACAACGTCATTACAATGAAGAAGGTCAAGTCGTCTTATACTCGACGAACTATTTCCGTGCAGATAAATTTCAGTTTCAAGTTGTACGGAAACGCGTGGATTAAACAACTACTAACAAGAAAATTCGGGGAGGATTTTATCGTGAAATTTAACAAAAAAGGTCTTGCATTATCAATTATGATGTCAGCTGGTTTACTTTTAGCTGCATGTGGCGCGGACAAAGACGGCGACAAAACAGATGGAAACAACGCTTCAGGTGACAAAGATGACAAAGCATTTTCAATCGCTATGGTAACAGATACTGGTGGGGTAGATGACAAATCATTTAACCAATCAGCTTGGAAAGGAATCCAAGAATACGGTGCAGCAAACAATCTTAAAAAAGGCG
>JASLCF010000171.1 GCA_030146155.1 Savagea sp. | reverse complement strand
TCCACCTAAAACAGGTAGGTTTAAACAAAGTCAAAATCCTTGAAGTCCTTTCAACGCTTGATACATTGAACTTCCCGCGGCTTGTTTTAAATAAGAAAGCATCCGATTGGAACGGAGATTAATTGTGTGATGAATTTTTATTTATCCCCACAAACATTTTACTCATACACTTACACCTTAAAAAGTAGACAAAATCGATGAATGATTTTGTCTACTTCAGTTGGTTTGTGTTACATAATCGGTTCGTTTGGATCAGTTAATCCATTGGCTTTTTTCGCACTGTACAATGTGTTTTTCAACAGCATCGTGATTGTCATTGGACCCACTCCACCAGGGACTGGCGTGATTGCACCTGCAATTTTTTCCACACCTTCAAAATCTACATCTCCGCACAATTTGCCAAACTCATCTCGGTTCATGCCCACATCAATCACGACTGCACCAGGTTTCACGTGTTCATCTTTAATGAATTTAGCTTGGCCAATCGCAACGATTAAGATATCTGCTTGTTTCGTGTAAAAAGGCAAATCTTTTGTTTTAGAGTGTGTGTAAGTCACAGTCGCATCACGTTGTAAAAGGAGTTGCCCCATTGGTTTCCCTACAATATTACTACGTCCCACAATCACCGCGTGTTTACCCGCAACTTCTGTATTCGTGCGTTCTAACAATTTAATGATGCCCCAAGGTGTACATGAAAGGTAAGAACGTTGCCCAATAATCATTTTACCCACATTCTCGGGATGGAAGCCATCGACGTCTTTTTCGACTGAAATGGTGCGAATCACTTTATTTTCATCAATGTGTTTCGGCAATGGCAATTGTACTAAAATACCATGAATCGTATCGTCTTCATTCAGTTGTTGAATTTGCTGTAAAAGTTCCTCTTCAGTAGTAGACGCATCTAAACGAATTAACTCAGATTTCATTCCTGCATTCACAGTTGCTGTCTCTTTGTTACGTACATAAGTCGCTGATGCTTGATCGTCTCCGACTAAAATAACCGCTAAACCGGGTTGGATTCCTTTTTCTTTTAATTTCTCTACCTCAAGACGAATCTCTTCTTTAATCTCTAATCCAATTTGTTTCCCATCAATTAATTGTGCCATGTCTTATTTTCCCTCGCTTTGAATGTCATTCATTTTTGATAACACACCGTTAACAAACTTGCCTGATTGTTCATCACTAAATGTTTTGCATAGTTCAACCGCTTCATTCAATAAAACCTTTCGCGGAATATCAGTATATAAAATTTCATACGTAGCTAAACGTAAAATCGTACGTTCGATTTTAGGTAAACGGTCCAGTGTCCAGTTATGTAAATGTTCAACAATTGTATCATCAATCGTTTCACAATAAGCGACTGTGCCTCTCACTAATTGCTCATAAAAAGCATCTAATGGTGATTCTGCGATAAATTGAATCGCTTCGTCTATTGTGACGTCTGTTTGATCAATTTGAAATAACGTTTGAACTGCTTTTTCACGCGCTTCATGTCGTTTCATACTTTGTCTCCTTCTATCCTTTGTCTCGGGGTTTATCATAGCATATTTTCAAGCTGTACACATAAAAAAAATAAAAAAACCGTCTCTTTCGAATGAAACGAAAAAGACAGGTCGTTGATTAAGGATGAATAAGCGCACCCTCTAAAGGTTCTTCACTCCAAACAAACTGCAACCAAAACTACATAAGCTGTGCAAAAAAACACAACTTGTAAGAGTGGTTAGCCTTCTGTCGGGAAATGAATTCCTGTAATGTGAATATTAACTTCTTTCGTATCCAGTGAAGTCATATGATAAACAGACTGTCTCACATGTTCTTGCACATTTTGAGCAACATGAGGCACTGCAAAACCATATTCAACGAGGCAGTAGATATCGATGACTAATTCTCCATCTACCCACTCTGTTTTGACACCTTTGCCGTGAACTACTTTACCAAACTTCTCAACCATATCATCTGCGAAGTTGCCTTTAGTTGTTGCTACACCTTCTACTTCATTCGTTGCAATTCCAATGATGACTTCTAATACTTCTGGTGCTAAATGAATACGGCCTAATTCAAAATCTCCAGCAGGCGTTGTGCCTACATAGGAAGGCTTTTGTTTTTCTGACATATTCGTTCCTCCTCCATCTGCTAATCCATCACCGAATGATTTTCGAGAAACTTCGTATCAAAATCTCCAGATTGAAAGACGGGATGGGCCATTACATTCGAATGAAACGGAATTGTTGTGAACACACCTTCAATGTAAAACTCGTCTAATGCTCTTTTCATTCGAGCAATGGCTTCTTCACGAGTGTGAGCATGCACAATTAATTTCGCGACCATAGAATCGTAATAAGGCGGTATCGTGTAACCATTATACACCGCTCCGTCTACTCTGACACCAAATCCACCTGGTGGAATATACATTTCCACTTTACCAGGAGATGGCATGAAATTCTTCGATGGGTTTTCTGCATTAATTCTACACTCTATTGCCCAACCATTCAACTGAATATCCTTTTGTTTATAGGATAATTTCTCTCCAGAGGCTACTTTGATTTGTTCTTTGATTAAATCTATTCCTGTAATCATCTCTGTGACCGTATGCTCTACTTGAATTCGTGTATTCATTTCCATGAAGTAAAATTGTTTATTGATATGATCATAAATAAATTCAATTGTTCCTGCACCTTCATAGTTAACGGCTTCTGCCGCTTTTACTGCAGCATCCCCCATTTTTTTACGCATTGCTTCATCAATTGCAGGAGAAGGAGCTTCCTCCACTAACTTTTGCATCCGACGTTGAATAGAACAATCGCGTTCACCGAGATGAATGGTTCTCCCGTATTGGTCTGCTAATACTTGGACTTCAACATGTCGAAACGTTTCAATAAACTTCTCTAAATAGAGTCCAGGGTTACCAAAAGCAGCCTCTGCTTCCTTTTGAGTAATTTGAATCCCTTTAATTAATTCTTCTTTCGAACGAGCGACTCGAATGCCTCGTCCACCCCCACCAGCAGTAGCTTTAATAATGACAGGATAGCCAATCTCATCTGCGATTCTTAAGCCGTCTTCTACGTCTTGTATTAATCCCGTAGAACCTGGTACAACAGGAACACCGGCCTTTTTCATCGTTTCACGTGCAACGTCTTTCGTCCCCATTAATTCGATTGCTTCCGAACTTGGGCCAATAAACTTAATGCCGACTTCTTCACATAATTTTGCAAATGCAGCGTTTTCCGCCAAAAATCCGTAGCCTGGATGAATCCCATCACAACTCGTCAACTTAGCGACAGTGATCACATTGGTAAAATTTAAGTAACTGTCTTTTGATAAAGTCGGTCCGATACAGTAAGCCTCGTCTGCCAATTGCGCATGTAATGCCTCTTTGTCTCCTTCTGAATAAACAGCAACAGTTGCAATCCCCATTTCTTGGCACGCACGAATGACACGAATAGCAATTTCTCCACGGTTTGCGATTAATATTTTCTTCATGTTTATTCCTCCTAGTTTGGACGTACGATAAATAATGGTTGACCAAATTCAACCAATTGTCCGTCTTTCACCAACACTTTTTCAATCGTGCCAACGCACTCCGCTTCGATTTCATTAAATAACTTCATTGCTTCTACAATACAAACGACTTGATCTGCCGATACAACATCTCCTACTTTTACAAATGGAGCAGCTTCCGGTGACGGAGATTGATAAAACGTTCCGACCATCGGGGATACAATTTCTACACATCCAACGTGTTGTTCTTCTTCGTTAGGTGCTACTGTCTTCTCTTCAGCCACTACAGGTGTCTGTTCGACAGCTGGAGCAACAGGTTGTGGAACTGCTACTTGAATGGGTTGTGCAGTAGGTTCATTAACAACTACACCCCCTGAAGATTTTTTAAGTTTAATTTTTGTTCCTTCATGTTCAAATGTCAATTTAGTTAATGAAGATTCGTCAACTGCACGAATCAATTCTTTAATTTCTTTTATTGTTAGCATAACCATTCTCCTCTATTTTCAAAAAATAAAATTGTTTCTTTGCTCATTGTAACTTTTTTAAAGTGGTATTACCACTATTTTTGTGTTTTTTATCAATCAGAATTACTTCATTCACCCTCTCCATTCATAAAATTACGTATTTCCCTCTTATTTTCTTGTGAAAATTTACTATAAAAAAAGAACTCGTCAAAAAATCAGTTACACTGACTTCTTGACGAGTCCTATAGTCAACCTTTATTCATTGACTACAATTCTTCACCAACGTTATTTGACAAAGAAGCATTTTTGGAGCGATTATGCTCTAGATACATATTCTGCTTCTTCTGTATTAATAACTAATTTATCTCCAATATTTACGAAGAAAGGTACTTGGACAACAAGACCTGTTTCAAGCTTCGCAGGTTTTGAACCACCACTTGCTGTATCTCCTTTAATGCCTGGTTCAGTTTCAATCACTTCTAATTCAACAGTAACTGGTAGAGAAACCCCTAATACTTCATCGTTGTAAGTCATGATCGACACTTCCATATTTTCTAAAAGGAATTTGAGTTCATCTTCAATCTTATCCGCTTGAATCTCAATTTGATCATAGGATTGATTATCCATAAACACATGCGCGTCTCCGCTTGCATATAAATATTGCATTTTACGGTTATCGATTTGTGCTTTTCCTACTTTTTCTCCACCGCGGAATGTTTTTTCCTGAATATTGCCATTACGTAAATTACGTAATTTTGAACGAACAAATGCTGCACCTTTACCTGGCTTGACGTGTTGGAAATCGAGTACTCTCCAAATATCACCGTCTACTTCAATTGTTAAACCTGTACGAAAATCGTTTACTGAGATCATAATGATTCCTCCAAATTATAAAATTCTTAATTCTTTTGATGATTTTGTTAAACGGCGATTACCGTCTGCTGTGATTACTAAATCATCTTCAATGCGAACGCCACCGATGCCTGGTAAATAAATTCCCGGTTCGACAGTAACACACATATTAGGGACTAAAATTGTTTCTGAACGACTTGCTAGGCTTGGATTTTCATGAACTTCTAGTCCAATTCCATGCCCAGTAGAGTGACCGAATTCTTTGCCGTATCCTTTTTCAGTAATATAGTCACGAACGATTGCATCCGCTTCTCTACCCGTCATATTCGGACCGATTTTTTCAACACCTAATAATTGAGATTGTAACACAATGTCATAGATTTCTTTCATCTTTTCACTTGGCTCTCCAACAGCAACCGTACGTGTAATATCTGAAATATAGCCATTATACAAAGCACCGAAATCCAATGTGATCATGTCACCTTGCTCAATGACTTTATCACTCGCAACACCATGTGGTAAAGCACCTCTTACCCCACTCGCTACGATGGTATCGAAAGAAGATTGTGTTGCGCCTTGTTTACGCATGAAGAACTCCATTTCGTTCGCTACATCTAACTCAGTCATTCCTGGTTTGATATAACCACAAATATGTTCAAATGTTGCATCTGCAATATCCGCTGCTTGTTGTAAGATCACTAGCTCTTCTTCACTTTTGACAATGCGCAGTTCTTCTACTAGTCCAGCTGTCGGAACTAATTCAGCTTTTACAAACTCATCGTATAAAGTGAATGCACCATAACTCATGTCTTCTTTTTCAAAACCAAGACGTTGAATGCCCATTGCTTGAACTTCTTTTGCCACTTCATCAATTGCTGATTTTTCTTGCATCACAATGCGGAAACCTTTAATCTGATCAGCAGCTTGTTCTGTATAACGGAAATCTGTAATAAACACCGCATCATTTTTAGAAACAATCGCAAGACCTGCAGATCCTGTGAATCCCGTCATATAACGACGACTGTAAGGATTTGTAATTAATAAGGCATCGATTTCTTTTTCAGCGAATAACGCACGTAATTTATCTAACTTCATTGATTAATTCCTCCCTTTTTTTAAGACAAGTGATTGGAGTGCGAGTAAATAGCCATCTGAACCAAACCCTGTAATTTGCCCTATACAAACTGGAGCTGTTACAGATGTCGCTCGGAAAGATTCACGTTGGTGGACATTCGAAATATGCACTTCAACGACAGGGACATCTACACTTGCAATGGCATCTCTCAAAGCAATACTATAATGAGTAAACGCTGCTGGGTTGAGGATGATCCCATCCACTGCTTGATCATCTGCTTCATGAATTGCGTCAATTAATTCGTCTTCACGGTTCGATTGCAAGAAAGAAAGTTCAATTTGAAGTTCTTTGGCTTGCTCCTCCAACTTGTGTTCGATATCTTGCAAAGTTTCATGACCATAGATCGTCGGTTCTCTTTTTCCTAAACGATTTAAATTTGGACCATTTAATACGACAATTCGCATCCTTCTCACCTTTCCTTTCATCCTTCTCATTTTAGCACATTCCAACCTTGTGGCAATAAAAATTTCGATTTTAGGCTGTAGTCTGTTCTTTTACAAAACCTTCTATCTATTGAATAGATGCAGAAAAGAAATGACGTATGAGTAAAATGTTTGTGGAGATAAATAAAAAATCCATCACACAATTAATCTCCGTTCCAATCGGACGCTTTCTTACTAAAAACAAGCCGCGGGAAGTCCAATGTATCAAGTGTTGAAAGGACTTCAAGGATTTTGACTTTGTTTAAATCTACCTGTTTTAGATGGATTATTTAGCGAA
>JASLCF010000176.1 GCA_030146155.1 Savagea sp. | reverse complement strand
ATCAATAGTTTCCATCACCAAGCAGTGAAAGATGTAGGAGAAGGTTTTGTAGCTTCTGCTCATACTTCAGATGGTGTCATTGAAGCGATTGAAAGCCGTAAATATACATTTGCAGTGGGTGTGCAGTGGCATCCAGAATTATTAATTCACTCAGATAATGACGAATCTTTACAAATTTTTGAGCGCTTCATTACGAGCTGTTCAAAATAATGATTCTATAATAGATAGCGTTGGTGAAAAAAATCACCTTCCCCTGATTTTGGAGAAGGTGATGGCATTTCACTAACGTTATTTTTATTTTAAATAGCAAACAAGTGAAATTCCCTGTAAAAAATAGGAGTAGGAACTTCAGGTATTGTAACATCTGGTAAAAGAAGGTCTTCTCTCTCATCTTGTCAATGATGACTTTATGTGTGTATTCGCTTAGTGAGTTGACGCGAATCATTCCACCTCTCATAGAGTTCAATGACGGGTTCATTTTGTTTTTTTACGATTAAAACGAGTTGAGAGTAGATTGCAATTTCTGGACAAGCGAGCTCGTCACCTGTTACTTTCCCTTCGAAAATAGGGGTAGGCATGACATCGATAGCAATTAACCCATTTTTCTGCTCTACAGCGATAACACTACTTCCGCACCCATTTTCAAGAAGAGGGACAAAGACAACCATTTCATCTTCTTTTAAATGAGGAATCGGTTGATCGATTTTTGCAGTTGTCCAGTGTTGTTGTAACTCTTCCTGGTCTTTAAAAATGATAGCGACTTGCTGATTATCTTCCCATTGTCCAGCTATTTTAGTAAAGAAAGCCTCAGGGTGTTTACCCTTTTTTTCTAGTTGTTCTTGTTTAGGCGTACAACTGATGAGAAGTAAGACGAGGCAAACTAGAAATACTTGAATAAGTCTTTTCATCGAGAAGTCTCCTTTCGTCTTTCCGAAGTAGACGGAAACTGATGGGAAAGGTTACAGCAATTAGCAGTCGTTTAGAAGGAGACGTAACGCTGCTAAACGTTCTTCCATTTTAGCAAGTCGTTCCTCAGACTGTTCAACTTGTTGGGCATGTCCAGTCACTTCTAATTTTTCAATATCATGTTGTAAGTTCATGTAATCATATTTTAATTCTGTCATTTCTTGTTCAATTTCTTTGCGGTTCATTTACAAAACTCCTCTTTTTAATTAGTACTTGTAGTGTATCGTATTCTGTAAAAGATGCAAAAGGAAACGGAAGATTATTTCCTTTTTGCTGGGGTATAGTGTAGAATGGTCGATATTTTGTTTTTACGTTAGGGGGAAATCCATTGTTTGATTCATTATTATTTGATCTCATGTTTGTTGTCTTATTAGGTATCATTTCACAATGGCTTGCATGGCGATTTAGTATGCCTGCTATTGTCGTGATGTCGGTCGCTGGCTTGTTAGTTGGACCGATTTTAGGATTTATCAATCCGCAAGAAACAATGGGGGAACTATTTAGCCCAATCATCTCTTTAGCAGTTGCAATTATTTTGTTTGAAGGTAGCTTAAATTTAGATTTTAAAGAAATTCGTGGATTTAGTAAGCCTGTAGGGAGAATTGTTACTTTTGGAGCGTTTATTGCTTGGATAGGAGGCTCGCTTGCAGCACATTACGTTGCGGGGTTGTCGTGGGCTGTCGCTTGGATTATTGGTGGTTTATTTATAGTAACAGGTCCAACAGTTATTTTGCCTTTACTGAGACAAGCTCGATTAAAACCTAGACCTGCTGCCATTTTGAAGTGGGAAGGGATTGTTGTTGACCCATTTGGTGCTTTGCTTGCAGTTTTTGCCTATGAGTTTATTAAGTTTTTAAACCAAGAGGTTACTTTTAAAACCTTATTATTATTCTTTGCTGCATCAGCCTTCGCCGTCTTTTTAGGTTGCTTTGCAGGCTGGTTTATTGGAAGATCGTTCGAACGTGGAGGAATTCCAGAATTCTTAAAAGCACCTGTTCTCTTTGCAGTCGTTATTTTTACATTTGTTTTATCTGATGAAATCATGCACGAGACAGGTTTGCTAGCCGTTACTGCTATGGGAATGATGATGGCTAATATGCGGATTTCTTCACTAGATGATATCAAACATTTTAAGGAAAACATTTCAGTATTATTGATTTCTGGTATCTTTGTTATGTTAACGGCGTCACTCAGTCCAGATATTTTATTACAAATTATGAATCCAAATATCGTTGCGTTTGTTGTCGTTATGTTAATTGTTGTTCGCCCACTTTCAATTTGGCTATCAACAATCGGAACAGAGTTGAATACACGAGAAAAGCTTTTAATTGGCTGGATTGCACCTCGTGGAATTGTTGCTTTAACAGTGTCTGGGTACTTTGCTACGATTTTATTGGATAATGGTTACCAAGATGCTGAATTACTCACAGCTCTAACGTTTGCTCTTGTATTCGGAACGGTATTGTTACATGGATTTTCAATCAGTTGGGTAGCCAAAAAATTGAATCTGCAGACCACAGATGATTCAGGGGTGCTGATTGTGGGAGGTACCAAGTTTGCTGCGGAGCTAGGAGAGGCTGTGCAAAAAACAGGAAACGATGTAATGATTGTAGACGTTAACTATTCCAATTTAACGAGTGCAAGAAATAAGGGCATTCCTAATTATACAGGGAATATTTTATTAGAACAGACGGAGTTAAATGTCGATTTGACACCTTATCAGTATATGATTGCAATGACTCGATCCGATCGATATAATGCGAATGTTTGTGCAGATTTTGGACCAGACATTGGCCATCAACATCTCTATCAAACAGAGACAAGAAAAGTAGCAGCTGGTTTAGATAAACCATTAAAAGCAGGACAATCTTTATTCATCCCTGCTTTATCGATTTCAGAATTAGATTTGCGTGTAGTACAAGGTGATGTAATTCGCAGAACGTTGATTACGAAACAATACAGTTATACGAATTACTTAAGAGATCGCGATAATCAATCTGTTTTACTGTTTATTGAGCGCGAAGACCGTTCGATTGAATTCTTTTCAGAAGATAAAGAACTTCAGGCATTTGCAGGAGACACTGTCGTTGCATTAACAAGTCCTCATCAAATGATGGAGCGTGTAAAAGAGAGACTTGAAGAAGAAGGCGTTCAAGAAGAACAAGCTCAACAAGTTGTAACAGCGCATTATCAAGAAAGTGCCCCAACTGAACATTTAATAAAAGAAGAACGCATTTTACCAGGAGATGCACCTCCTTCGATGAAATGATAAAAGTTTGCGTGTTGCATTTTACACGCAAACTTTTTCATTTTCATCTATAATAGAATTAATGATTGAAATGAGGAGGATTTTTTTTGAAAGTATTATTAATCGATGGCACATTGTTAGGGAATAAAACAGGGGCTGCCTTAGAACTTGTACGTACATATATTGAAGAACAAACAGATAAACTAGAATTAGAAATTGTTTCTTTTGCTGATTATTCACATGAAATTTTAGATGGACGTCCTTTTGAGCAATATAACGAAGGGTTCCAACAATTAATTAAAAAAATTGAAAATGCGGATGGTTATGTCATTGCATCTCCAATTTTCCAAGGTTCTATCCCTGGCGTTCTGAAAAATGTCTTAGATATGGTTCACCCAAAAGCAATGCGATACAAACCTGTCTCTATGATTGGGAATGGAGGAACTTATCAGCATCACTTAGTGGTTGAAAGTCAGCTGAAACCCATTTTAGATTATTTTAGATGCTTAGTTACACCTAACTACGTGTACACAATGCGTGAACATTATAATGAGCAAAATGAAATTATTTCTGATGATGTACATCGCCGATTAAAAGAAATGGCTCGTGTATTTATCGAGTATTCAGCTTTAAGTCAATCGGTTAGAGAAGGACAAGAATAAATGAAAAAGTTACGGTGCTTGTCATCGTAACTTTTTTCTACTAGAAAGTAGAGGGAAAATTATGGCGAAAGCAGTTGTTTTAGCAGAAAAACCATCAGTAGCGAGAGACATCGCGAGGGTTCTAAATTGTAATAAAAAGGGGAATGGCTTCCTCGAAGGAGATCGGTATATTGTGACTTGGGCGCTCGGACATTTAGTCACACATGCTACGCCTGAGCAATATGATAAGAAGTATAAAGAATGGAAAATGGAAGATTTACCTATACTTCCGAAACCATTCAAGTTAATCCCTATTCGACAAACTACGAAACAATTTCATGCAGTGAAAGCCCAACTTACTCGAAAAGATGTGGACACCATCATTATTGCTACGGATGCTGGACGAGAAGGTGAATTAGTTGCGAGATGGATCATTGAGCAAGCTAAGGTGAAGAAGAAAATTCAACGACTTTGGATTTCTTCTGTTACTGATCAGGCGATTAAACAGGGCTTTGCTCGATTGAAAGACGGAAAAGCGTATGAAAACTTGTATCATGCTGCAGTAGCACGTGCTGAAGCGGATTGGGTAGTAGGAATAAATGCAACGCGTGCTTTAACCGTTAAATATAATGCACAACTCTCTACAGGTCGTGTGCAGACCCCTACTTTGGCGATGATTGCCGAAAGAGAACAACAAATTCAACAGTTCAAACCACGTACATTTTATGGTTTAGAAATGATTACAGATCGTGGCACATTACAGTGGCAGTGTGATCAAGGTCAATTCCGTACGTTTGACAAAGAACGGATTCAAAACCTATTAAAGACTGTTCAAGCTGAAAAGGAAGCAACTGTGACTCAGGTGGTTAAACAGAAGAGACAGTCTTTCGCACCTCCTTTGTTCGACTTGACTGAATTACAAAAAGAGGCTCATAAAAGATGGGGCTGGAGTGCAAAAGAAACTTTATCAACACTTCAAAATTTATATGAGAGACATAAGGCAGTTACTTATCCACGGACAGATTCAAAACACTTAACATCAGATATGATTAGCACGCTTCCAGACCGTTTAAAATCATTAACAGACGGCAAATATCGAAAGATTGCTAATCAGTTATTAAGACAAACGCAACTCAGACCACAAAAAGGTGTCGTGAATGACAAGCTCGTTACAGATCACCACGCTATTGTGCCGACAGAAGAAGCTCCTTATCTCAATAATTTGTCATCTAATGAGTTGTTGTTATATGAATTAATCAGTGCACGATTCTTAGCCGTATTTCTAGGCCCTGCACAATTTGAACAGTTGACAGTTACGGCACAAGTTAAAGGAGAAAATTTTGTTGTAAAAGGCGAACGAATGATTGAACTAGGTTACCGTCAAGTTACGCAAGAGGATATTGAAGAAGTGACTCTCCCATCATTTGAAAAAGGAGAGACACTCCAAATACGTTCAATCCATCAAACGGAAGGACAAACGTCTCCACCAGCTCGTTTTAATGAAGGGACTCTCTTAGCTGCAATGGAAAATCCAACGCAATTTGTTACAGGAGCTACAAAAGACGAAGTGAAAACATTGAAAGAAGTAGGGGGTATCGGAACCGTAGCTACTCGTGCAGAAATCATTGAACGACTCTTTCAAACGTTTGTGATTGAGAAAAAAGGCAAAGATTTATACACAACGTCTAAGGGAAGACAACTTTTGGAATTAGTACCAGAAGAGTTAAAATCCCCACTTTTAACAGCTGAATGGGAAGAAAGTCTGAATAAAATTGAAAAAGGTCAGATGAAAAAAGATGCATTTATTGCAGATATGGTTGAATTTGCTAAGCAGAGTGTCGATACTATTAACAATAGCTCTCAAAAATTCAAACATGATAATGTATCAGGTAAAAGTTGTCCCGACTGTGGGAAGGCATTATTAAGAGTGAATGGAAAGAGAGGCGTCATGCTCGTTTGTCAGGACCGTTCTTGTGGACATCGTCAAAATGTTTCTCAAGTAACCAATGCGCGTTGCCCGAATTGTAAGAAAAAATTGGAGTTACGTGGTGAAGGAGACGGTCGAATTTTTGTTTGTAGTTGTGGTCACCGCGAAAAATTAACAGCTTTCGAAAAGCGTAAAAAGAATACTGGGCATAAAAAAGCAGACAAACGTACAGTACAAAAATATATGAAACAGCAACAAAAAGAAGAACCCGTCAATACAGCATTAGCAGATGCACTAAAGGATTTATTTAAATCTTAGGAAAATAAAAAGCAGTGGAGAGGAGTGAATCGAAATGAATGTTATTTTATCGGCCGCAGCACAAGACCAATTGAATCGTTTTGATACCGTAAGGAGAAAGTCTGCAGAACAAGCTTATAGTAGTCAAATGGGGATGAAAGATTCTACTGAATCACTCGTTAAAAGACTAGAAGCACTCTTGCTAGGTGATATGACAGAGCAAGAAGCAATCGAAACAGTGAAAGAACATCGTCAGCAGACAGAAGCACTACAAGCAGGGCAAATGGAAAGAATCATTATGCCTCTAGGAACGACTCTAGAAGAAACGATTGATGCATGGAAGCAAGTGCGGTCAGATGTGGGGAACCAAGAGCAGTTAACGCCTAAAAATATTGCGTTGAGTAGTAAAGCTTCGGCAGAGATTAGAAGTGCAGACGCTCTAATTGCTCTCCATAATTTAGCACGTTCGATTGCTAAAATGAACACTCGCCACACTTTCGATTCACCGCAAGTTCGTTCCTACGAATCTTTTGCACTGCAAACGTATTCTACACAACAATCTTTATTAGATTTTGTATATGCACCTTCCGTTTTGCGGATTGCATAATTGATGAACTGGTGATTCCTTCTGGAGTTACCAGTTTTTTTAATGGAAAGAAGTGAAAATATGAAGAAGAACAAAAAAACAAATGTAGGTCGAATATTGGATGCAAAAAACATTTCTTATCAGCAGTTAACGTATCATCCTGAACAGCTGAACAGTCATGTATTTAAAACATTGGTTACAAAAGATAGCAATGAGAGAAACTATTTTGTTTTTGTTATTCCGTTGCACAGTCATTTAGATTTAAAGCGAGCAGCAAAAGCAGTCGGGATAAAAAAGATAGAAATGTTGCCAGAGAAAGAATTACTAGCGGTAACAGGTTACGTACACGGAGGTTGCTCCCCAATCGGAATGAAACATTCTTTTCAAACGATTATTGAAGAACAAGCTTTACACCTCCCACTGATTATTGTGAGTGCAGGAAAAGTAGGCTTACAGGTAGAATTAGCCCCTGCGGATTTACAAATGATAACGGATGCAATATTTTATACAGTTGTTAAAGAAGATGAATAATGGAGAAAGAAGGGTTTTTTTGAGAAAGCAGTTTGTTGTTCGTTGGACGTTTTATATCATTGGAATGGCTATTTTAGGCTTAGGACTTGCCATGACAATTAAAGGTCAACGCTTAGGAATTGGTCCATGGGACGTTTTAAGTTATGGACTAATGTTGAATTTTGGAGGAACAATCGGCATGTGGACGATCTTGAGTGGTTTAGCTATCGTCATCCTTACTGCAATCGCTTTAAGAGAGTGGCCACAAGTTGGCACTTGGCTCAATATGTTGTTGATGGGAATTTTTATTGATTTATTCTTAAACATATTGCCTACGCCAGCATCTCTTATCGGTAATTTTGTTATTTTTATTTTAGGTGTGTTAGTCATGAGTATTGGAATAGGGTTATATGTAGCAATGGGGGTTGGAGCAGGTCCAAGAGATGGATTAATGCTTATATTTGTCGAAAAATTTAAATGGTCTATTAAAACGGCAAGAACAATCATTGAAATCGTGGTAGCGATGATCGGATGGCTATTAGGGGGACCCGTAGGAATTGGAACGGTAATTGTTGCTTTGTCTATTGGACATTTGGTTCATCATACATTACCTTTCTTTCAATCAAAGATTAAACATTATTTCTTTCATGGCGAAGAGTATTTATTTTATAAATAATTATAATTGTCACTATGAAGTGCTACATGATACGATTGCGCAAGATAGAAAGTAGGGATGAGATGAACCGTACACAGGTGTGGAGATGGCTTTTTTTTACAGGAGGTTTATTTATTGTTTCAATAGGCATTGCTTTCACGATTCGTGGAGAAATGCTAGGCATTGGTCCTTGGGATGTCTTTCATTTTGGATTGCGTGAAACGGTAGGATTAACAATTGGGAGTTGGAGTATCATTACAGGGTTAGTCATCATTTTGTTAACGGCTCTTTATTTAAGAAGGTGGCCCAAAATAGGAACTTGGTTGAACATGTTATTTTTGGGACTGTTTATTGATCTTAGCTTATTGCTCATCCCAGAAATACATGGAGCATTCCTAAGTATATTATTTTTTGTACTAGGTGTGATTATCATGGGCATTGGTATCGCAATGTACATCTCTCCAAATGTTGGGGCGGGCCCGAGAGACTCACTTATGCTATTATTAGTAGAGAAGTTGAATTGGTCTGTTAATACAGCGCGGACATTTATGGAAGTGGTCGTTGCACTTTTAGGGTGGGCTTTAGGTGGTCCAGTAGGTATTGGAACAGTAATTATTGCACTAGGTTTAGGTACTTTTGTGCAGAAAGGCTTGCCGTTTTATCAACGATTATTAAAACAACTTGTGCGCCCAGAAGACCAACATTTAATTTGAAGAAAGTAGGGAATGTAGATGGCAAAAGTATTGGATCAGTTTTTAGACACGAATTTACAAGAGTTAAAGGATAATGGTCTTTACAACGTAATTGACCCAGTAGAGGGACCCAACGGACCTGTAATTAAAATTGGTGGAAAGTCATTGATTAACTTATCTTCTAATAACTATTTAGGCTTAGCAACTGATGAATCACTCAAAGAACTAGGCAAAGCGGCAATCGATAAATATGGAGTGGGTGCTGGTGCGGTTCGAACGATTAACGGAACGCTAGACATCCACGTTACACTTGAAGAAAAATTAGCAGAGTTTAAAGGAACAGAAGCAGCTATTGCTTATCAATCCGGATTCAACTGTAATATGGCAGCGATTTCCGCTGTAATGGATAAACAAGATGCGATTTTGTCAGATGCGTTAAACCATGCTTCGATTATTGATGGTTGCCGTCTATCAGGAGCTAAAATTATTCGAGTCGACCACCAGGATATGGACGATTTAAGAAGAAAAGCAAAAGAGGCAACAGCGTCTGGCAACTATAATAAAGTGATGTATATTACAGACGGGGTATTCTCTATGGATGGAAATATTGCTAACTTGCCAGATGCTGTTGAAATTGCAAAAGAATTTGATCTCATTACCTATGTAGATGATGCACATGGTTCTGGTGTGTTAGGTAAAGGGAAAGGAACAGTTAAGCATTTTGGATTAGAGAAAGAGATTGATTTCCAAATGGGTACCCTGTCTAAAGCGATTGGAGTAGTAGGTGGCTATGTGGCAGGAAAGCAAAACTTAATCGATTGGTTGAAAGTTCGCTCACGTCCATTCTTATTCTCAACAGCACTTACACCAGGTGATGTTGCGGCGATTATTGGAGCCATTGATAAGATTACTGAATCAACAGTACTCCACGATCAACTTTGGGATAATGGAAATTATCTGAAAGAAGGCTTGAAGAAATTAGGCTTTAATATTGGACAGTCTCAAACGCCAATTACGCCTTGTATTCTTGGAGAAGAGAAACTGGCTCAACAATTTTCCTCTCGTTTAGCTGAAGAAGGGGTTTATGCGAAAGCAATCGTATTCCCGACAGTGCCAAGAGGAACAGGTCGCGTAAGAAATATGCCAACTGCAGCACATACAAAAGAAATGCTGGATGAAGCACTCGCGATTTATGAAAAAGTAGGAAAAGAATTAGGAATCATCTCCTAATTTCTCATAAGATATTAATAGAAATCACCAATTATTTCAATCAATATAAATAAAAAGTTGAAGCGGATTTTCTCCGTTTCAACTTTTTTAAATTATTCTTTAAAGGTCTCTTGTTTTACGCGATTGAAATTGTGGTAAGCCACATATTTTTGCATACCTCTTGTTACTTTTTGTAGTTGAGTATTTGCCTCATCGAATGCAACGCGGTCTTTTTCTTTCGCTGCTAAGTAAGCTTTCGCAGAGTAAATTGCCCAAGGAGAGCTTAGTTTAGAGATAAAGTTACGTGCCTCATCCATTTTATTCTCCATGGCATACCCAATTGCTAAAAAATAAGCACGGTACTCTGAAGGTTCTAATTGATTGGCATGTGCAATTAATGCTTTCGCATCTTTTTGATGAATAGCTAAATTCCCTTTATAAACGACTTGCATCTCTGCTTGTGGATAACGACTTAATAAGCTTTTAAGTGTATCAATGATATCTTGTTCCGTTCCATACGCAACTTCATAAGCATAAGAAAAAATAGGGCGCTTCGCGTTGTTAATAATATAACGATCAACTAATTTTAGTTGATTGGTTTTATAAATCACATAAAAAGGCCAGGCGATTGAAAAAGAAGTTAAAACAGTGAAAATCAATAAAAGTGTTACCCATTTTGACCAAGCAAGTGTTTCGCCGAGTAAAGCAATCGAGACACCGAGGGCAAACATGATGAGAATTCTTCCAAAATTAAATCTTTTTACTTTAGGTTTTTGAGACATGCGATTCATTCCTTTCTAAAGCTAATTATAGCAGAAAAAAAGTGGGACGTACTGAAAAAATGATAACGCTTTTATTAAAACATTGTATTTATTGAAAAGACATTATATAATCAATATAACTAGTAAAATAAGACTTGTATAAATTATAAAAAGACAGTGTTTTTCTCAGAAGCACAATAAAGGAGGAGATAGGAATGAAAAGAGTAATCGTAACAGGTGCAAATGGTCAAATTGGAACAGAGTTGGTGAATCGTTTGCGTGCTCAATTAGGGAATGAACAAGTTCTTGCAACAGATATTCATCCCCCCCATGCTTTACTAGCAGATGGGCCTTTTGAGATTGTAGATGTTACGGATGGAGAACGTCTAAGAGTTGTCACTCAAAGTTTTCAAGCGGATACAATGATGCATATGGCAGCACTTCTTTCTGCAACAGCAGAAGGGAATCCGATGTTGGCTTGGCATATTAATATGAATGGTCTAGTCAACGCACTTGAGGTAGCTCGTGAAATGAATCTATCGTTTTTCACTCCTAGCTCAATTGGTGCTTTTGGTCCTTCCACGCCAAAAATCAATACCCCTCAGTTGACTATTCAACGACCTACAACGATGTACGGCGTGAACAAAGTGTCAGGAGAATTACTATGTGATTATTATTTCCATAAATTTGGAGTAGATACACGTGGTGTTCGTTTTCCAGGTTTAATTTCCCATGTTGCAGAGCCAGGTGGAGGAACGACTGATTATGCGGTAGATATTTTTTACTCGGCTATTCAAAAAGGGAAATACACCTCTTATATTGGTGAAGGAACATATATGGATATGATGTATATGCCAGATGCGATTGATGCAATTATGGATTTGATGATGGCTGATGGTTCTCGATTAATCACTCGCAATGCTTTCAACGTATCAGGAATGAGTTTTGCCCCTGAACAGATTGCTGCAGAAATTAAAAAGCATATACCAACTTTTGAAATGACCTATGAGGTAGACCCTGTTCGTCAAGCTATTGCAGATAGTTGGCCAGATTCGATAGAAACAATAGAAGCACAGGAGCAATGGGGATTCAAAGCGAAATATAATTTAACTACAATGACTGAAGATATGTTGCATCATATTGCCAAAAAATATAATCAGCATTCCTTATAATGAAAAACAGACGGGGATAAAATCTCTGAATATCGATTTTATAATAGATAACGTTGGTGAAAGAAAATCACCTTCTCTTGAACTTTGGAGAAGGTGATGGAATTTCACTAACGTTTTTTTGAACATGATTTTTTCATAGGGGCACTTTGGAAGGGAGTAAATGTAAGTTAATTCATAGAAAACTAAGCTACACGCTATACATTGCGAAGTTTGCAGCATTAAAAATCAAAACGCCATTAGCTATAAAAATGGTAGTCTTGATTATGGCGACAGAAGCGTGCTCTAGCTCTATTAAGTTTATAGGAAACGAATGAGAGTACACTTTAAGTTAAAACTTATAGAAGTCATCTATCAATAAATCCCTACAATATAAATGGCCAGATGATTTTTTTGTAGTTAGATTTAAATCAGTAGGTTTTAGTTGCTTGAAGTGTAAGATGGCGACTCCTTGGGTATTTTAGCGTTACAGGTGAGACCCTGGACAGAGCGAAGCGAAGGAAGCGGCTCACCGAACGCCCCCAAGAACGCGTCCATCTGGAACGGAAAGCAACGGGTGATTTGGATATCCCCTATAAAAAGAACTCTTCAAAAAAATCAGTTACACTGACTTCTTAACGCGTCCTACAGCCAACCTCTATTCATCGACTACAATTCTTCACCAACGTTAGTTGACAAAGAACCTGAAAATCCTTAAAACGCATGAAATCAAAGGCTAAAACCTTGATTTCATGCGTTTTTTACTTTATTAATTTTAGTTTTTCTATTACTTTTTGACTGATGTCCCAGCCCCTTCTTTTTCAATAGGGATGTTAATCGAGTGAACCTTGGTACGTATAAAAGTATTCATTTTCTAAATACTGCTTGGCTTCAAGGTCATCATTCACTAAACCTTGTTCGATTCGATCCAGCATGAGAGCTGTTTGAGAGGCATGTGCACGTAAAGCCTCTAATTTATGCTGGCTCATTTCAGGAAGATGGAAGTGAATATCAGGTTCTCCCAATTTTTCTTTGGCATCGTTAGAGAAAGCAACCAGATGTAACTTTGGTCGTTGATTCGCTGGTAGACGCTTTACCGCGCGAATGACCGCACGAGCAGAAGCCTCATGATCAGGGTGTACTGCATAACCTGGATAGAAAGAATAGATAATAGAAGGTTGAAGTTCTTCAATATAAGCAAGTACACGGTCAACCATTACTTGGTCATCTTCAAATTCTAATGTTTTATCACGTAAGCCACCGAGGCGAACATCTGTTAGATTCATTGCTTCTGCCGCTTTGAATAATTCTTTTTTTCTAATTTGAGGCAAAGATTCCCGAGTGGCAAAAGGAGGATTTCCAAAATTTCTTCCCATTTCGCCTAAAGTCCAACAAACATAGGTAACAGGAACATTCATCGAGCGATATTTAGCGATGGTTAAACTCATACCAAATGATTCATCATCTGGATGAGGAAGTAAAATTAATACATGTTTTTCTTGAGTGAGCATTCTCTGTCCTCCTATACTGGAAAAGCAGTTTCGCTAATTTGTAGAGCGACTGCTAATTTTCCCTCGTGGTCTAAACCGGCCATTAATAACCGATTCTGTTCGTCAACTTCGTAGTGAGTAATGCCTTGTGCGTAGACCCAACCATTTGTAGTTTTTAATCCTACGCGATGAGGATAGTCAGGTGTGACTTTTCCAAGATCATAAGTCAGTTCTACGTTGCGGATAAATGCACCACTGTTAAAAAAACCTTCTTGAAAATGACTTGCATAGGCTCCATTTGTAGTCTCCAAATGAATGAATACCGATTTATGTTGATAACGATTTAACTCATCTTGTAATGCTTTCCATTCAACTTTTTTCATAAGTGAACCTCCTTGTCTTATCTAGTATAAATAATTTGTGAACAAATTGCGATACTCACGATTTACGGTTGTCTTCTTGCACAATATTCCCTATGCTAAGGAATAGAAAATATGCGTGAAACGAGGAATGTCTGATGAAGAAAAGGTTGCTCAAAGGCTTATTCAATCCGTTAGTGATCCTTTTGATTCTAATGGTTGCAGCAGCTATCATTCTTATCTATCAATTAAAAAACGGCTCTACATTTCAGGAAACCAAAAGCTCATTTGTCGAGCAAGTAAGAGACATCGAGGAATTGGCAACAGCTGAGGCGTTCACAAAAGTGGTCATTGAAAGAGAAGATAATCAATTATTTGGCAAAGCAATTGGTGTTAATTTGCCAGGAACGAAAAGAAAGTTGCTTTTAGTTATTCCAGGGTCTGTGAAAGCGGGGATTGATTTTTCTACTTTTTCAACAGAGGATATTGAAGTGGATGAGGAGAAACAGCGTATCGTACTACAGTTGCCTCCTGCAGAATTTCTAGCCGGTGTCGATTTAGATTTTGAACGAGTCGATTTATTTTCGACTGAAGGATTGTTTCGCTCTGAAGCTAAGATTCAAGAAGCTTTTGAATTAGCGAGTGAAGCAAAAACACTTGTGATTGAAGAAGCGAAAATGCAAGGGGTATTAAGGACCGCTGAGAAAAATGCAGAACAATTGATTCGCAGATTGTTTGAATTTGAAGGGTATCAAGTTGAAATTGATTTTAAAGAACAGGAGGACTAAAGATGTTTCTTGAAATAAAAGGATGGGCATCTCAATTAGAACCATTAAAAGAAAAGCTAGAGATTCAGAAATTGAAGTCCTTTATAGACAAAGAGTATCGGGAGTCGATTATTTTTCCACCTCAACATCAATTATTTGAAGCTTTACAAAAGACGTCTTTTGATGCTGTTAAAGTAGTTATTTTGGGCCAAGACCCATATCACGGTGAAGGTCAGGCAAATGGTTTAAGTTTTTCGGTTCATCCTGGCGTGAAGATACCTCCTAGTCTGCGTAATATCTATCAAGAATTAGTAGAGGATGTAGGATGTAGTCAACCAACGCAAGGTGATTTATCTTCTTGGGCAACACAAGGTGTCTTACTTTTAAATACTGTATTGACTGTTCGTAAAGGCCAAGCACATAGTCATCGTGCAAAGGGATGGGAGCAGTTGACTGATTTTATCATCGCTCAGTTGAACGAAAGAGAAGAACCCATTGTTTTCATCTTATGGGGGGCAGCGGCTCAAAAGAAGGCAAAACAAATCGATCAACAAAAGCATGCTTGTCTTTTAGGACCCCATCCAAGTCCTTTGAGTGCTTATCGTGGGTTTTTCGGAAGCCGTCCCTTTACCCGAGCGAATCAATATTTGGTACAATGGGGTCAAGCACCGATTGATTGGTGTTCAGTGAGTCGTGATGGAGGGAAAGACTAAGTGCAACCCAATTGTTTTAGTTGTCGATATTTCAAAATCACTTGGGAACAAGCCGCTCCACGAGCATGTGTAGCACATGGCTTTAAAACAAGAGAGTTACCCTCAGCCGTTGTTAGAAGAGCTTCTGGTCTCCCTTGTCAATTGTTCCAAAAGAAAGAAGGTACACGCAAATGATGTTACAACAATTGATTGTAGAAATGGAAAAACGATTACAAGATGCAAAATCTGCTCAGAAAAAAGAAGACAAACTCGCTTCCATTACTGCGATTCAAGCACTATGCAATGTCGCATTAGATGCACCAGAAAAGACTGAACCTCAGACGACCTTCTTACAGCAAACACAACCTGTTGTACCTGTTCAGAATGCAATGATTCGTCCACAAGTCATGGAAGAAGAGGATGCAAATGGCGAATCGATTTTTGATTTTTAATGAAAAAAAGGAGTGAAAGCAAATGCCGTTTTATTTAATTATAGGAGCAGTGAATGCAATGATAGCAGTAGCTTTAGGCGCATTTGGTGCACATGGTTTACAAGGGAAAGTTGAAGAGAAATATATCGCTGTGTGGGAAACAGGTGTTCAATACCAGATGTATCATGCCCTAGCGCTCTTAGTCATAGGTGTGTTAATGAGTCAATCTTTATTTGGAGAACAACCTTTACTGAAATGGGCAGCCAATTTATTTATCATTGGTATTATTTTCTTTTCAGGAAGTTTATACGTTACTACTCTTATGGGTGGCGGGTTAGGTAAATTTGGTTTGATTACACCTTTAGGTGGTGTGCTTTTCTTAGTAGGATGGGTTATCTTTATCATTGCTATCGTAAAAAGATAGTCTGCAAATAGGATGAATCGGGCTAATATAATCGTAGCCTATTCATCCTTTTTTTTGACGTGATACAGGTTTGACTCATAGGATGAGAATGATAAGATATGAAGAAGAACAAATAGATAGGAAGTTACTCATGAAAGAACAACAGACATTGTTACAACAAAGCCATTACTCTTGGATTGACCATTCTGAATCATTTACTGATGAGTCGGCAATGTCATCCTTTGCCATGGATGATTTACTCTGTGATTTAGTTGGGAAGCGAGAGCTCCATGCTGCAGTAAGAACTTGGGTACATGATCGTACAATCGTATTGGGTATTCAAGACGCGAGGTTACCTTACATTGATGATGTGATTGCTCATTGTCGAGTAAATGGTTATCGTCCGATTATTAGAAATTCAGGGGGATTAGCTGTTTTATTAGACAAAGGTGTACTCAATATTACTTTGGTTTTCTCAGAAGAAGTCGGGCGCATTGATATTGATGAAGGCTATGAAGCGATGTTTGAATTAATCCGTCGCATTTTTCCTGAAGCCAAAGACCAGATAAAAGCTTATGAAATAGTAGGTTCATATTGTCCAGGAAGTTTTGATTTGAGTATAGATGGAAAGAAGTTTGCAGGAATTTCACAACGCAGAATACGTCAAGCGGTTGCTGTTCAAATTTATTTAAGTGTTGAAGGAAGTGGAGCAGAACGTGCAGCATTTATTCGCTCATGTTATGAAATCGGTCTTGCTGGGGAATCGACAAAATTTGCATATCCGCAGGTTAAACCAGAAGTCATGGCCTCTTTGTCAGAACTTCTAGGTATCCCTTTGACAGTCACAGAAGTAGTAGAGCGTCTTTATCGGGAATTAGAGGGAATGACAGCAATCACTACTGACTTCAAGCTGACCCCAGCTTATCGTGAATTATTTTCAACGTACTTAGAGCGTATGGAGAAAAGAAATGAAAAATTAATTTGACTCAAGGGGGGAACCGAATGACTTATGCGACAGAACAGTTAAGAGAAGAGAAGGTCTTTAAAGATCCGATTCATCACTATATTCATGTACGAGATCGAGTAATTTGGGATGTCATCGGAACCAAAGAATTTCAGCGTTTAAGAAGAATTAGACAATTGGGTACAACCTATCTTGTTTTCCATGGTGCAGAGCATAGTCGTTTCCAGCATTCTTTAGGGGTTTACGAGATTGTGCGTCGGATTGTAGATGACATTTTTTCAGGGAGACAGGAATGGGACCAAGAAGAACGGTTAGTCACACTCTGTGCTGCTCTTCTACATGATTTGGGACATGGCCCTTTTTCTCATGCTTTCGAAAATGTTTTTCAGCTGGATCATGAGTATTATACAAGAGCGATTTTACTTGGAGATACAGAAGTCAATGAGGTATTGTCCAGAGTAGCTGATGATTTTCCTGAACGAGTGGCGGCTGTCATTGAAAAAACCTACCCTAATAAATTAGTCGTGAGTTTAATTTCAAGTCAAATCGATGCCGATCGGATGGACTATTTGCAAAGAGATGCTTATTATACTGGGGTTTCATATGGTCATTTTGATATGGAGAGAATATTGAGAGTGATGCGCCCACAAAAAGATCAAGCGGTGATCAAAATGAGTGGGATGCATGCCATTGAAGACTATATTATGAGTCGTTATCAAATGTATTGGCAAGTGTATTTTCATCCTGTTTCGAGAAGCGCAGAGATGATTTTAATTCATATTTTAATGAGAGCTAAACATCTCTACTTGAAAAATTATCCTTTTCAAGTAAACCCAACATTTTTTGAGCCCTTTTTTAATGAGGAAATTACAGTAAGAGATTATGTAGCACTGGATGAAAGTATTTTATTTACTTTCTTTCATTTATGGCAAAAGGAAGAAGATGAAATTTTATCTGACCTTTGTCATCGTTTTATCAATCGAAAACTATTTGCCTATAAAGATTTTAATCCTGCAAAGCAATATGAAGCTTTTGCAGAATTAAAGCAACTTTTTATCGATGCTGGGATTGATCCTGTTTATTATTTAGCTACAGATTCATCTTCTGACTTACCTTACGATTTCTATCGAACAGGGGAAGAGAACGAAAGAATTCCTATTCACTTATTAACGAAAGAAGGGGAATTAGAAGAGTTGTCTCGTCGCTCAGAGATTGTTGAAGCGATTTCTGGGAAGCGTAGAACGGATCACAAAATATATTACCCTAAAGACCAGCTCATTCAGCGTCGAGAGGAACCTGTGGTAGCTAAGATTATTAAAGTGTTAGAACAATGGTAGGAGGGAGAAACGATGTTAAGTAATCATGCAAAATTGTTGGAGCTTATCCAAGCGACTCAAGGCGTTGAAGGACGAAAGAAATTACAAAAGATGATTTACATTGCTAAAAAATGCGGTCTCCCTTTTCAAGAAAAGTACGAATTACATATGTACGGACCTTATTCAGAGGAATTGACTTGTCGAATTGAAGAGCTTTGTGAATTAGGTTTTTTACAAGAAATCAATGAGAAGAGAAGTAATTACCAGATTTTTTCATATCAGACAACAGAAGAAGGGATTCAATTTGCTCAAAAGTTGAATCAACAAGAAATTCAGGACTTTGAATGGGGAAGTCTTTTAAAAGAGAGAAGTTCACGTTTCTTAGAGTTAGTGGCTACATTGCTTTATTTTGATGAGTTTGAAAAGCAAGAGCAAATACAGAAGGTTCAAGTTGTCAAAAACAAGCTGAATTTTATGGAAGAAGAATTTGAAGAGGCATTTTTATTTTTAGAGCAATTTAAAGCTACGTTATTGAAAAAATAAGAGAGAAAGCATCTATTTGCCTTCTCTCTTCATAGGATTATTGCTCTGAACGACGAACGCCACCTACAGCATAATGGGTAGGTTTCATTTCTTCAATAATGATTGAAATGTTTTCTTTAGGAGCATCTACAGTTGAACTTACGGCTTCTGTCACACTTTCTACTAAATTCTTTAATTGTTCATCTGTACGACCTTCAATTAATTGAACTGTAATAATTGGCATAAGAATCCCTCATTTCATATAATAGATAGTGAACTAAGTATAGCAAAGAAAGGGGTCAACCGACATGACAAATAAAAAAATGGGTTTTACCATTATTAAAAATGATCCAACAGATGGTCATAAAGGATTTGGAATAGGCTCGGTGTCTTTAGAAAACGTGACACCTGTTTTTATAGATGTAGAGGAGAAAGAAGCTTATATTGAAGTAGGAGCTATGCATGCCCGAGGACCAACTGAACGGGGGATTAAGTTTACGTTAGACCGTGCAGATTCTGAGGGAGGTAAACCGTATTGGTTAATCTGGGTAACGATTGATTTTAACGAAGAAGGACCTTATTATGCAGGTGTAACTGCTTGCGAGCTTGTCGTTAATCGGGAGAAGAGAAGAGGATATAAAGTTTTAGCAGATCATGTTAATTTAATGGACAAGTCGATGAAAAGACAAATTATTCTTGGAAACATGGATAGTTCTTCAAAAAAAGTGCTGGGAGAATTCTTACAATCTCACAATGCCGAAATGTTCGAACGAAGTGCAGATGAAGTTCGTCAATTGATTTCTGAATCCTGAAAAATGTCGTGACTGATTTATGACAAATAAAGATTAGTTTCAACAAGTAGTTGAATGTCACTGTAAAACAAAGTAAACTAATAGATACAGCTTGCAATTGTAAGCTAGGACACCTTCAGCCCATTCAATTTATTACAAGTATTCCAAGCTACTTGTGAACACTGAATGAAGCTGAATGATAGCTTTCCGTTTTGTAGCGTGCAGTTACAAAAGGAGAGCTTTTTTATTTATCACGCAAAAGAGCAATAAAAGGACGTGAAACTGAATGCAATTTCTGATAAAATCAACAATTGAACATCCGGGTCAAGCAGCACATCAAACGCAACAAAAAGTGCAAGGTGACTGGAAAGAAATGAAGAGATCCGTTTATTTCCGATATAGTGACGAACAACAAGTCGAGACCATGATTCGAATGAGCGAGCAGGATGCATTGATTACTCGTAAAGGAGCAGTCACTATGCGTTTACCTCTTGAAAAAGGTGTGCTCAGAGAAGGCACGTATGATACAGAGGGAATAAAAATGGCGTTAACCGTAGATACCTTACAGCTTAACCTATTTCCAGATGAACGAATGATGCAGTTTGTTTACCGTTTAATGAATGGTGAAGAATGGCTAGGTACCTATCAATTAACAATTCAACAGGAGGAAGAGCGATGAACAAAGTAGAGCAGGTAGAATCACAAATAAAGGCTGCACTTGCAGAAGCAGTTACCACAGCAGGTTTAACAACAGAATCAGTGAATATTCATCTAGAAACACCTAAAAATAAAGAGATGGGGGATTACGCTACGAATATTGCAATGCAATTGACAAAAATAGCGAAAAAACCACCTCGCCAGATTGCTGAAGAAATAATTGAACACTTACCTGCGAATGAATGGATTCAATCTATTGAAATTGCAGGTCCAGGGTTCATGAATATCCGCGTGAAAAAAGACTACTTAGCAGACGTTGTTAAAGAGGTTCTAACAAAAGGAGATCAATATGGTCGCTCGGACAAAGGAAATAACCAAAAAATTCAGGTGGAGTTTGTCTCTGCAAATCCAACAGGAGACTTACACCTTGGCCATGCTCGTGGAGCGTCTCTAGGTGATTCTTTATGTAATATTTTAGACTTTGCAGGCTATGCTGTAAGTAGAGAGTATTACATTAATGATGCTGGAAATCAGATTGATAATTTAGCTTTATCAATCGATGTTCGATACGCAGAAGCATTAGGAAAAGAAAAAGAAATGCCAGAGGATGGTTACCGTGGAAAAGATATTATTGAACTAGCAGAGAAAATTGCTGCACGTGACGGTGATCGTTGGTTAGAAGTAGAAGAGGCAGAGCGTCTCGCGGCTTTTAGACAAGAAGGACTAGACTACGAGCTTGGAAAATTAAAGACAGACTTAGAAAATTTCCGTGTCTCTTTTGATGTATGGTTCTCAGAATCTTCTCTTTATCAAGATGGACAAATCGATGTTGCACTTGAGCAGTTAAAAGCCAACGGGCATGTCTATGAAGAAGATGGAGCGACTTGGTTCCGCTCAACGACATTTGGTGACGATAAAGACCGTGTCTTGATTAAGCAAGATGGCTCTTATACTTATTTAACACCTGATATTGCTTATCATAAAAATAAATTAGACCGTGGATTTGAAACGTTAATCAATATTTGGGGAGCGGATCACCATGGCTATATTCCACGGATGAAAGCAGCAATTGAAGCATTAGGTTACGGGAAAGATACATTAGAAGTCGAAGTCGCTCAAATGGTTCAACTTTATAAGGATGGCGAGAAATTTAAAATGAGTAAACGTACAGGTAAAGCTGTTACTTTACGTGAACTTGTAGAAGAAGTAGGTCTAGATGCCGTACGTTATTTCTTTGCTATGCGTTCAGGAGATGCGCAAATGGATTTCGATTTGGATTTAGCAGTGTCAGAGTCTAACGAGAACCCTGTTTATTATGCACAGTATGCACATGCTCGAATCGCTTCTATCTTACGTCAGGCAAAGGAACAACAACTTTCCATCAATGTTGATCATTTAGAGGTTTTGACTTCAGAGAAATCAATCGAATTATTACGTAAAATCGGTGACTTCCCACAAGTCATTGCAGATGCAGCAAAAGCACGCTCACCACACCGAGTAACTACTTATATTCAAGAGCTATCTGCGACTTTCCATAGTTTCTACAACGCAGAAAAAGTAATTGATATGGAACAGCAAGAGTTGTCAGGAGCACGTTTAGCACTTGTAGCAGCAACTAAACAAACGATTCATAACGCCTTACGTCTGGTTGGAGTGAGTGCACCAGAAAAAATGTAAGCCTGCTAAAATCAAAACCATTTATTGCCTTGAGCGATAAATGGTTTTTTTGTGTTTTTAATGAATAATCAATCAAATGGTGGTTTGAATGTTTAATGAAAATAGGGTACACTACAATTAATAATCAAATGTCCATTTGAATGAGGTGAAAATTTTGATGTTAGAACGAGAAACGTGTGAAGAAACGATTGTTCATGAGGAAACGGTAGAGAAAATTAAACAAGTGATGCCAGAAGTTGCAGGTATGGTTGAAATATTTAAAGCTTTGGCGGATGAAACTCGCTTAAAGATTGCGTATGCGCTGACAATCGCTGATGAAATGTGTGTGTGTGATGTAGCAGCAATTATTGAAGTATCTAATGCAACAGCTTCTCATCACTTACGATATTTAAAAGAAAAGGCATTAGCAACGTCAGACAAAAAAGGGAAGATGGTGTACTATCAGCTAGCAGATCATCATGTCGTCGATTTAGTAAAAATAGCTTATGAACACTCGATTGAGGAGGAAGAGTAATGGCCGTACAGACACCAACAAAAAAAGAAGAGTTCCGTTTACACAACTTGAACTGTGCGAGTTGTGCGATGCAGTTTGAAGAGAATATTAAAGAATTGCCAAATGTGAAAGATGTCAAAGTCAATTTTGGTGCTTCAAAAGTTTCCATTGAAGGAGAAGTCACCATCGAAGAACTAGAAGAAGCAGGAGCCTTTGATGGGATCACAGTACAAAAAGCTTCTGAACCTAGAAAAGTAATGCCACAACTTCCTTTTTATCAGAGAAAAGAAAATATCATCACAATGATTTCTACGGTTTTTGTCATAATTGGCTGGGTAATTGCAAGTAAACAATCACAAACCTCACCTTTAGCCATCGCTGCTTTTCTAAGCGCCATTGTGATTGGTGGATACCCTATATTCAAAGTAGGATTTAAAAACTTAACAAAGTTTGTATTCGATATTAAAACACTAATGACAATTGCAGTTATTGGCGCTGCGATTATAGGTGAATGGAAAGAAGCTGCTGTTGTTGTTGTTCTTTTTGCCTTGAGTGAGGCACTTGAGGCTTACTCGATGAATAAATCACGTGCTTCGATTCAAGGATTGATGGACATTGCTCCATCTACTGCTCTTGTTAAAAAGGGAGAAGAATGGCTTGAGTTAAAGACAGAGGATATTCAAGTTGGCGACGTCTTAATGGTCAAACCCGGTCAAAAAATTGCGATGGATGGGCAAGTAGAATCAGGTCAATCTACAGTCAACGAAGCGGCAATTACAGGCGAGCCTATCCCTGCATTGAAACAACAAGGAGATGCAGTCTTTGCCGGCACTTTGAATGAAGAAGGGGCATTAGAAATTAAAGTGAAAAAGTTAAGTGTGGATTCTACCATCGCTAAAATTATTCATTTAGTGGAAGAGGCGCAGGCAGAAAAAGCACCTAGTCAGAAATTTGTAGACCGTTTTGCTCAATATTATACACCTGCAATTATTATTTTATCTTTACTCATCATGCTTATCCCCCCTCTTGTAACGGGTGCACCATGGGTAGAGTGGATTTATGCAGGCTTGGCAGTATTAGTGGTAGGTTGTCCTTGTGCGCTTGTTGTCTCTACACCAGTTGCGATTGTCACAGCTATCGGTAATGCAGCAAGACAAGGTGTGCTTGTAAAAGGTGGTATTCACCTTGAGGAAGCGGGACATATTCAAGCGATTGCATTTGATAAAACAGGGACATTGACGAAAGGTTACCCAGAAGTGACAGATTATGAAGTTCTCCCTTCTTTTAATAAAGAAGAAGTGTTAGAAGCGATTATGGCAGTAGAAGGTATGTCTCAGCATCCACTGGCAAAAGCAATAGTAGATTACGGTGAATCTCTAGGGTTAACAAGAGGTGAGGCACAACAATTCAATTCAGTGACAGGCAAAGGTGCTTATGCAATTTATCAGAACAAACAAATTGCAATTGGAAGCTTATCGTGGGCAGAAGAATTGACGACTGTTAACACTGAAGTAATGCAACGAGCAAGACAGATGCAAAGCGATGGAAAGTCTGTAATGGCCGTTGTTATTGATCGACAACTCGCATCTATTTTAGCCGTAACAGATCCAATCCGAAACGAAAGTAAACAGGTTATTCATGAATTAAACGCTATGGGAGTCAAACATACTGTTATGCTTACAGGAGATCAAGTACTGACTGCAGAGGCGATAGCTCAAGAGTTAGGCATGACAGATGTTCGAGCGGGACTTTTACCAGAAGATAAATTAGCAGCGATCCGAACTCTCCAACAGCAATACGGCAAAGTCGCAATGATTGGTGATGGGATTAATGATGCACCTGCACTGGCCTCTGCAGATATCGGTATTGCGATGGGAGGTGCAGGTACGGACACTGCACTAGAAACGGCAGATATCGCTTTAATGGCTGATGACTTGAAGCAACTACCTTATACCATGCGTTTGAGTAAAAAAACTTTGACCATTATTAAACAAAATATCTTTTTTGCTTTAGGGTTAAAGGCTATTGCTCTGTTACTTGTCATACCAGGTTGGTTAACTTTATGGATTGCAATCTTTGCAGACATGGGTGCTACTTTACTAGTTGTCTTAAATTCGTTAAGATTATTAAAAGTTTCCAAGTAACGAAAGGAGTATTTCAAGATGCAGTTGATTGAATGGTCAAGTGAAGAAGTTGAGCAATTAATTCATTTTATGACAACCAATACGTGGCCGTTTCACGTTGAAGAAAATCCAGAACGTCAATTAATTGAAAAAACGATTGAAGAAGGTAGTTACGAGTCTGATGACGTAAAAACATTTTGGGTCATTGATGAAGAACAGAACAAGGTAGGAATTGTTAAACTGTATGATTTACTCGATGAGATTCCTATTTTTGATTTGCGTATTGCAGACGAACAAAGAGGTAAAGGTTACGGCCCAGTTGCACTCAGTCTTTTAACAGACTATGTTTTTCATCTGCCAGATGAAAAAATCCGTTTGGAAGGCCATACACGTCAAGATAATTTAGCGATGAGAAAAACGTTTGAACGAGCGGGCTTTGTCAAAGAAGCTCATTTGAGAAATGCATGGCTATCCCCCAAAGAAAACCGCTATTATGACGCAGTGACATACGGTATGACACGACAAGATTATTTTGAAAAGAAAACGACGCCTGTCGCTTGGGAAGACAGAGGGGTAGGCGGTACTCGAATCCCTACTTATTTTCCTGAACAGTTTGAATCTGAGCGTTTAATTATACGAGCACCGCGAATAGATGATGTAGATGCGGTTTGGCAAGCGACCGTACGTTCACAAGAATCATTTAAGGAATGGTTTCCTTGGGCACAACAAGCTCCTGCAAGAAGTGAAACTGAAAAAAGTATTCGAAAAGCAATTGCAAATTTTACTACAAGAGAAGATTTACGCCTTCATATATTTTCTAAAGAAACGGGTGAATTGGTAGGTAGTTCAGGTTTGCACCGTATTGATTGGTCTATTCCCAAATTTGAAATTGGCTATTGGTTAGATAGTCATCATACGGGAAAAGGCTATATGACGGAGGCGGTTGAACGGATTACCCAATTTGCTTTTGAACAGCTCTTTGCAAGACGAGTAGAAATTCGATGTGAAGAAAATAATTGGAGAAGCAGAAAAATTGCTGAGCGTTTGCAATTCGAACTTGAAGGGATTTTAAAGCAAGATAGTTTATCAGCAGATGGTAGTCACCTTAGAAATACGTGTATCTATGCTAAAATAGAATAAAGCCAACAGTTGTTATTTGGAACTGTAGTTGGCATAATAGATGAGGGATGCCGGTTTACCGCCATCCCTCTTATTATCATCTGAATGGAGAGGGATAAGATGGCTACACCAGGTATGGAAGATTATTTAGAACAAATTTATATTCAGTTAGAACTTCGCGGTGAAGCGCGTGTATCGGACGTTGCTGAAGCGTTAGATGTACTACCATCATCTGTTACTAAAATGGCACAGCGACTGGATAAAGAAGGCTATGCAATTTATGAACGTTATAGAGGCCTAGCTTTGACGGAAAAAGGCTTGAAATTCGGAAAAAAATTAGTGAAACGCCATGATTTGTTGGAAGAGTTTTTAAGATTAATTGGCGTTGAAGAAGAAAATATTTATGGAGATGTGGAAGGAATTGAACATCATCTAAGCTGGAATGCAATCGACCGTATTACTGATTTAGTTGAAGCTTTAGAGACATCACCTGAGTTTATAAAAAAATTAGAAGACATTCGAAAATAAAAGGAGCAAACTAATGACATTAGAAATAGGTACAGTACAACCCGGGTATGTAGAGGAAAAACAAGGTTCAAAATGGCTTGTGCGTATAGGAGAAGAGCAGATTGAAATGAATGAATCTGACTGCTTAGACTCGATTGAAGCAGGACAAACAGTGGACTTGTTTTTCTATTTAAACCGTCGTGGAGAAAAAACCGCAACAATGTTTATTCCGACCGTGACTGTCGACACGTTTGGATTTGCTACTGTTTTACGAACGGAACGACAAGAAGGAGCTTATGTAGATATTGGCTCAACCATTGAAGTCTTAGTAGATCGAACAGATTTACCACGCTTGAGTAAACTGTGGCCAAAGCAAGGAGACCGCATTTTTATGACATTAAGAACGGATCCAGCAGGGACTATTTTCGGAAGACTAGCTACAGAGGATCGCGTGATGGAAAGAGTAGCAGAGGCGCCGAAAGAATTATTTAATCAAAACGTAACAGCTTACCCTTATCGTTTATTACCAGTCGGTACATTTTTATTAACTGAGGAGCCTCTTTACCGTATTTTCGTGCATGAGTCAGAACGTAGAGAAGAACCTCGTTTAGGTGAAGAGTTAAGTGTTCGTATTGTAGATGTAAAAGAAGATGGTACATTAAACGGCTCGTTACTCCCGCGTAAAGAAGAACGTTTAGATGACGATGCAGAAGTCATTTGGGATTATTTAAATACAGTAGGTGGAAGAATGCCGTTTACGGATAAATCAGATCCTGTAGAAATTAAAGAAATGTTTCAAATGAGTAAAGGAGCTTTTAAAAGAGCCTTAGGTCGTTTGATGAAAGAAAGAAAAGTGGTGCAACAGGATGGATGGACAGAAATAGTGAAGTGAAACTTAGCGCTTCCTCAAAACGTTAAATAGAAAGAAGAGGAGGAATACGATGAAAAATATATATCGAATTTTAGTTGCTTTACTTGTTTTTACGATGATTCCATTGACTCAAAAAGCTGAAGCGGCAAAAGTAATTGATGAGAAACTTGGCGTCCCTATCATTGCACTTGGAGCAAATCTATCAGAAGATGAGAAAAGTAAAATGTTAACGTTATTTGATGAAGATGCTAATTCTGCTGACATCATTACGATCTCAGGACAGGACTTAGTAAAATATATTCCATCAGGAAATGGCAACGCACGTATGTTTTCATCTGCTAAAATTACTAGAAAAGATGAAGGACATGGATTAGTCATTGACATTGTAACGCCTAAAGACATCACACAAGTAACCGCAGAAATGTATGCTACTGCAATGCTGACAGCTGGAATAGAAGATGCTGTCGTTGAGGTAGCGTCTCCAAAAACAGTTACAGGCCATTCAGCGTTAGTAGGGATTTATAAAGCATATGAAGTAGCTGGCGAAGGAGCTGTACTAGACCCTGAACGGACAGAAGTCGCGAATGAAGAATTAAACGTACTGACCAACTTAGCAGAAAAATCGGGTATCGATCAAGATGAAGTTGCAAATTTATTAACAGAAATCAAAAAAGAAGTGGCTAAACAAGCCCCTCAATCGAAAGAAGAAGTTGAGAAAATTGTAACGGATCAATTGAGTAAACTAAAAATAGAATTAAGTGATGCAGACAGACAATTAATCATTGATTTAATGGATAAAATTAGAGGATTAAATATTGATTTTGATAAATGGTCGAAGCAATTAGACGATGTGGCTTCGAAGATTAAAGATAAAATTGGTTCTATTGATTCAGGATTTTTCGAGCGTATAAAAGAGTTTTTTGCCTCTATCTTTGCTAAAATAAAGTCATGGTTTTCTTAATTGAACAATAGGGAGGGGATTCGCATGGAATTTGAATTTAAAGATTACGGCGAAGATACATTTGCATTTGTCAATGAACAAGATGGAGAAGAAGTTGCACGAATTACATGGACACTTCTTGGAGATGTAATGGCGATGGATGGCACATTTGTTTCTGAAAAATTACGTGGTCAAGGCGTGGCGAAACAATTACTCGACCGCGCAGCAGCATACGCACGTGAGCAAGACTATAAAATGGAACCTGTATGTTCCTATGTCATTACTGCATTTGAAAGATATTCAGAGTATGACGATGTAAAGTGTTAAAATAAGAGAAGTAGCAGAGCAATCAGCTACTTCTTTTTTAAAGAGGAGAGTGAATTGATGAATCGAACAGCAGAAAAAGTATTAGGGATTATTTCAGCAGTTTTAATTGGGATTGGTATTTTAATTATTATCGCTCTAACTTCATTATTTAAAGTAGGGTTAGGAGATCCAGAATTACGAGCAGAAATGGCGAACGAAATAGTCAATACACCAGATATTGATATTACGATAGAGCAGGCGAATAATGTCTTAGATGTATTTGCTTCTCTTGTAGGAATTGGCTGGCTTATCGCTGGCATCGGGTTGCTAGCTCTTGTGCTGACAATTGTAGCTGTCGTTCAATTGAAGAATGAGGCGAAAATAAAGTCAGCGGGTACGTTATTTATCATCGCTGGTATATTCTCAGGTGTTTTATCGTTAGCCTCTATTTTATTATATGTTGCAGCAATTATTACTTTTACGAAAAAACCTCCTGTTTCACAAGAACCTTTCGAAACAGAGATGCGCCCATTCAATTAATGAGGCTACTAGAAAAATTGCCGATAACAGAATAGATGTATAGAAGGTGTCTAGGTCACTTTTGTGACTTGGGCACCTTGTTTATTGCTCTACAGTTGTTTATTTGGATACACCATAAAGATTATTTGTTTAAGTTTTTGTTTAAATTTCTAATTAAACGTAGGCTTTCATCATTTAATAGCAATTATGAGGAAGATAACTAATTTTATGCACTCGTATTCAGAAGTGTGTAAGTATTAAAAACATCTAATTATGCTCAATGTTAGTGTGTCATTTTATAAATATTTTAGTATATATACACAATATTTTATAAGATTTTAAAATTTATATTGCTTTTAAAATAAGTATAAAGCTAAAGGCAATTTGATAAGTAGTTTTTTCGTTTTTAGCACTCTAATATCATTAGAATATCGCAAATAATATATTATAAGTCTCTTTGATGACCTGGATAGAAAGATTAATTTCTCTGAACTAGATGTATTAAAAAAACATTAAGGAACCAACATTTGACATCGAAACCTTTAAAAGGATATATTAATATAAGAATACTTTAAATGAGAAAAAAGCCAACATATTTTTGGAAAATGTTTTTAATGTGGAAAATAGGGTAATCATTAATAACAAAATAAAATGTTGGAGGAGATTCATATGGGTAACAAATTAAAAGGATTAGTAACTTTAGCAGGAATTTCAGCAGCAGTCGCTTATTTTAAAAAACCTGAAAATAGAGAAAAAGCACAACAAATCGTCATGGATGGGAAAGAAAAGTTAGAGTCATTTATTGAAGAAAAGAAAATGCAGATGAACCAACAAGAAGCAACAGAAACACCAGATGCAGAGGAAAAAAAGGGATACTCTGATCCTTATGACTTGCCAGATAATGAAATGGTAAGTGAAGGGGCTCAAACAAGTGTACAATATTATGGTCAAGAAGTAGAAGATGCTTCTGATAGTAATGAAGACGGTTTGTATCATAAAAAAACTAAAGAAGAAGAATAGAGAAAGTATTTTTCTGTGGGGTGACTAATTATGAATGAACGTATTGTTAAAGATTTAAGATGGATGGAAATGGTTCAGCCTGTCGTTTGTAAAGCGGACAGTAATGATAAAATAACAAATTGGGATCATTTTTATGATGTAGAAGCCCAATTTATAGATGCTTTACAACAATTAAATAAAGAATCAGCGCAAGTGAAAATTAGTAATTTGCTAGATTTCATTGGGACGCGTGAAGGCATGTATTGTGCTAAAAACTATTTGACCGTATTATCAGGTCTTGTGACGCGTAAGTTAATACGCTCGAAATTATCAGGCACAGAATCATTTTCATTCAATGCTACCTGTGATAGTGTAATAGAGGAAAAATTGACGAAGGACAATGCGAAAGATATCGCATTTGAGCTTATTGAATTTTACCTTTATGTTTTGAATGAGAAAAACTATACACATTTGACTCATGATACAGTCAATCAAGTGATTCGTTACATTGAGAAAAACTTATTAGAACCTTTGTCAGTAGAATCGATTGCAGAGAAATTTTCAATCAGTACAAGTCACCTTTCACGCATCTTTAAAGAACAAACCAACATTACTCTTGTTGAGTATATCAATTTAAGAAAAGTTGAAGAATCTCAATACTATTTACGATTTTCTAATAAAAAAATAGCGGAGATTTCGGATGAATTTCATTTTTGTAATCAAAGTTACTATACAAGAATGTTTAAAAAATACACGAATGAAACACCGAAAAAGTTCCGTCATAGTATAGACAAGAAATTCTTTAATTATCAAATTGGAGAATCAAGTGGTCTTTAAACAGTAAAAAATCAGGGTACACTTTTGTGTACCTTGATTTTTGCAATTAAAAGCAATCTTTCAGAAGAGATTCATTTGTATTTATAGAGTGAAATAGGGTATACTTCAAAGTAGTTTATAATGATGAAGGTGAATCTATTGAAGAAAAAATTACATTTACTTTTTATTCTGTCTGTAACGACTGCGTTACTTGCAGGATGTCAAAGTGTTGAACAAAAAACTGGGTTTTTCTACAAAATTTTTGTTAAGCCAATGGAAGGGTTATTAACATTTTTTGGTACTCAGTTCAATGAGAGTTATGGATTAGCGATTATTGTCATTACATTAATTATTCGCTTTTTGCTGATGCCTCTGATGTTGAAAAACTATAAGACGCAGCAAAATATGAAAGTGAAAATGGATCGTCTTCGTCCAGAAATGGAATCGATTCAGAAGCAATTAAAGGAAGCCAAAGCAGCAGACAATAAAGAAGAAATGATGCGTCTGCAACAAGAAATGATGGGGCTGTATTCTAAGCACGGTGTAAACCCGTTAAATATGGGTTGTTTACCTCTCCTCATTCAAATGCCGATTATTATGGGACTGTATTTTGCAATTCTTCACTCTGCTGAAGTACAACAGCATAAATTTTTATGGTTTGAATTAGGGCAGAAAGACTACATTATGATGGTGCTCGCAGGAGCTGTTTATTTTGTTCAAGCACGCGTATCACTTTGGACGATGCCAGAACAACAAAAACAACAAATGAAATTTATGGTGTATATGTCACCAATTATGATTATGGTCATTTCAAGTCAAGTGATGTCTGCACTTCCTTTATACTGGACGGTAGGTGGGGTTATCTTGATCTTCCAAACTTACTTAGGTCGAAAATTCTATTATAAAGAGGTTGAAGAACAACCTGTAGAAGCAACTGAAAAGAAATAAAGGTTCTATAATTTATAACGTTGGTGAAAGAAAATCACCTTCTCTCGGTTATTGGAGAAGGTGATGGAATTTCACTAACGTTATTTTTATTTTAAATAGAAAACAAGTGAGATCCCCTGTAGAATTAAAGTCGACGAAAACCAAATTCAGGAGGGAAC